>CAZAFM010000083.1:0-7088 GCA_964484395.1 uncultured Campylobacterales bacterium
GCAGATGGAAGAAGATGCTATTGAGATGTTTGAGAGAGCGGTTGAGACTGAGATAAAGTGGGGAGAGTATATCACCCAGAGTCAAATACTTGGTCTTACACCAGATATTATCGAAAAATACATCAAATATCTAGCAGATGATAGACTAAGTAAAGTGGGGTTACCAAAGCTATATAATGAGACCCATCCTATTAAGTGGGTAGATAAATTTTCACAATTCAATGACCAAAGGACAAACTTTTTTGAAGGAAATGTTACAAACTACTCAAAAGGAAGTATAAGCTTTGATGACGACTTCTTTTAAAAGTCTACACGCACTACTAATTAAAACAGAAGAGAGTTTTGAAACAAATCTCCAAAAAGTAGAAAGAGCACTTCAAGACTCTCCGCTAAACTCCATAGTAGTAGCTCCTGAAGTTGCTATGAGCGGGTTTTGCTATGATAGGTTTGAAGAGGCAGCCATGTTTTCAGAGATAGCCAAAGAGAGGCTAAAAGAGCTAACTAGCCAAAAGTGTTTTGTCACCACCCTTATAGAAAAAGAGGGTGAGAAGTACTACAACAATCTCTACTGTTTTTTTGATAAACAGATAGTTCATAAGCAGTCAAAACATAAGCTTTTTTTACTAGGAGATGAACAGAGATATTTTAGCAAAGGTGATGATAAGCAGATAAAAATCATTGAGATAGATGGACTTAGAGTTGGGTTTCTTATCTGTTTTGAGCTAAGATTTATAGAGCTGTGGGAGAGGCTAAAAGGAGCCGAAGTTATAGTTGTTCCTGCTATGTGGGGAGAGCAGCGTAGGGAGCATTTTATAACTCTATGTAGAGGCCTAGCACTTCTTCTGCAATGTGTAGTTATATCTTGTAACTCAGAAAACAAAGAGTATCAAGGAGGCTCAATTATAGCAACTCCAAACGGTGATATACATACTCAAAATGCTAATACAATAACCGCCTCATTAGAGATAAAAGATATAAAAATCTTTAGAAGATATTTAGATGTAGGGATAAGATGAGGGCTCATCTATCTGATATAAAGCTAGCAGAAGAGATAGATGCTATTTTTCCACTATGCCCAGAGGTCAAAGAGGCAATAGGCTCTATCTCAAGGGCTCATTTTTTAGGTAATGGACTAAAAAAATATGCATACAAAATAGACGCTCTCCCTATAGGTGATAAGCAATTTATCAGCTCTCCTTTGACAGTGGCTAAGATGAGTGAGTATATAGAACATGCTGGTGCTGACTCAGTCTTAGAGATTGGGTGCGGAAGTGGATATCAAGCAGCTGTTTTAAGTAAGCTTATAAGACGGGTTTTTAGCATAGAGCGCATAGGCTCACTTCTAAGAGAGGCAAGAGATAGAATAAAAAGCTCTGGAATTACAAACATAAACACAAGACTAGATGATGGACTTCTAGGATGGAGGGAGTTTGCACCATATGATAGAGTACTTTTTAGTGCTGCAACTGAGCACCTCCCTCAAAGCATCATAGACCAAGTAAGTGATGGAGGTATCATAGTTGCCCCTATAAAAAAAGGCGATAAACAGTTTATCACACGATACTACAAGCACAACAACACACTCACTCAGGAGATTCTAGAGGAGTGTGAGTTTGTACCTATCTTGAATGGGAAGGAGAGTTAATTTATAACCTTATCACCACGAATTTTATCTATATCTAATCCAAAAGCCTTGAAATTATCTCTGACACTTCCAGTAGATGATTTAACTTTTGAGTTATAAACCCCTGCATCTTTATCTAGCAAGTGATCTTTTAGATTAAAGCTAGGTCTAGGCTGAGCATCTATATAGATAGCTAGTGCTACTGCTTCATCATCATTTAGTGTTGCTTGATTATAAGGCATATTGTACTCCATCCATGTAGCTAGCTTGTGAAGCTTACTTAGTCCTGCTCCTGCGTTGTATGACTTATCACCCCATAGTGGTGGCATAGTCCCAACTCCAGCTCCATTTTCACCATGACACATAGAGCATTTCTTAGCATAGAGCTTTTTGCCCTCTTTGTATGTTGTGTTTGTAGCTTTTTTTATCTTCTCTACTATATTTTTATCAGGCCAGATGTGAGAGTAGTATGGGGTGACTGTTTTTTCATCACTCATTTTTATAGGAAGCCCAGTTGAAAGCCAAGTAACATATGTAGCCATAGCAATAGAGACTTTAGAATCAATAGGAGGTCTTTTACCATTCATACTTCTCATAAAGCAGTTATCTATCCTATCTTGCAGGGTCTGTATACTATCCTCTCTACTTGAGTATGCTGGAAACACTGTAGCAGTTCCTATAAATGTCCCAACTGTCTTTGTCTTGCCATTTTGTAAATGGCAGCTTGTACATTGAAGTGAATTTCCAACATACTCTTTTGATAGTGGGTGAGTGTTGGTTTTTTCGATGATAGCTTCACCTAGTTTTACCATCTCACCTAGTTTTCCTTTTGGATACTCTTTTGGAGCATCTGGTACATTTGGAATTACTATACTTCTATGTGTGTTTTGAGCTAGTAGCAAAGTCGCCGTAGCTAGCAGTGTTAGCAGTAGTTTACTCATCTATCCCTCCATGTTTAGTTTTATCATCTTATCAAACTTCATATAAATCTAAAGCAAGAAAACAAAAGATAGTATTTTATCTCTTTCTAAAGTATCTAAAAAGTAGCCTATCTGAGTCTAGCTCTCTTGGAATGGGACTCTTTTTTTCTATATGCTCTATGAGAATATCTGCACATAGTGGAGCATAGACAAAGCCTCTAGCTCCTAGTCCATTTAGTAGATATACTCCATCTATATACTTTAGCTTTTCACTACTCCATCTTTTTGAGTGCAGATAGCGACTATCAAGCTTCCTTGCTTCATCTACATCAACTAGCTTTCCTATTATAGGGAAGTGATCTTTGCTTGTAGCCCTAGCACCTCCTAATATGTTTTCTATCTTAAACTCAAAGCCTAGTAGCTCTTTTGCACTTTTTATAAGCTTTTTCCCGCCATCTTTTTCATACTCTTCTTGGCTTCTATGATGAGTAGCTCCTATAGCGAAGCTTCCTCTTTTTCTAGTGGCTGAGAGTGATATATCTCCATTTAGATTAAACCCACACTCTTGCTTGCTTAGACACTCCAAGCGATGTCCATAAACTGGCGTAATGTCTATGTATTCAGGAAGTAGCTCAGTTTGAACTCCTGTGGTTAGGATGATGTTTTTAGCTTCAATCTTACTATATGAGTCTATGTTTTTTTGCTCAAACTCTATGGTGTTTTCTATCTCTTTTTTTAGCTTCCAAACATCAAGAATAGCTCCATCCCTAAAAAAATAGCCCTCTTCTCTCTGTTTTAGTAGATCTCCACTCTCTTTTATTTCAAAAGGTAGCTCTATATACTCCTCATACTCCCTAAACTTCTCCTCTCCACCCTTGCTTTTTTTAGGTAGCATGAGGACTCCTCTTTTATCCAAACAGTCAAAAAAGTGCGTTTCAAAAAACCTCAAAGAGTGCAGTAGTGATGAGTTTATTAGCTTATCAAGGGGATAGTTTTTGCCTAACTTTGGTGAAAAAAATGCCCCAGCAACACTACTAGCACCTTCAAGAACTCCATCTTTGTCATAGAGTTTTACACTTCTTCCTTTCTCCTTTAGCTTGAGGGCTAAAACTACTCCAGCAGCCCCAGCACCAACTATCGCATAATCAAACACTTATCTCTTTAATATCAGCCACTGCTTTAAAAGAGGCATATATAGAGCCTATGAGTGCTTTTCTGTTCTCTCTTATCTTCTCATCCTCAACATTTACCATCACACCATCAAAAAATCTATCTATATCAGATTTTAGTGAAAAAAGAGCCTTTAGCCTCTGCTCATATCCTCCGCTTAACTCATGCTTTGCCATCTCATAAGATGTAAAAAGTTTTCTCTCTTCATCTTTTTCAAAAAGTGAGCTATCTACACTTTTTAGAGTATTTAAATCCATATCCTTTGAGATATTTGCAACCCTCTTAAATGTAGAGAAGTCATCCTTGAACCCATCCTCTTTTGTCACAACATCTAAAGCCTCAACCTTTAACATGAGCTCTAGCAAGTCTCTCTCACCACTAGCTATGACTGATTTTATAATAGAAGGGTTTATCTCATAAAGCGCAAAAACCCTCTCTTGAATAAACTCCAAAACCATAGATATGTCAAACTCTTTGTAACTATCTTTTATAGTATCAAAAAGCTCTTCTAGCTGAAGCGGGATACTGTGAGCTTTGATGATTTTTAGAACACCTAGAGCTGCCCTCCTTAGTGCATAGGGATCTTTGTTTCCACTAGGAATCATACCTAATGAGAAAAAGGCAAATATCGTGTCAAGCTTCCCACTTAGCGCAACTATAGAGGCTAAAAGCGAGCTTGGAAGCTCACTGCTTTCACCTATTGGAAGATACTGCTCTTTTAAGGCAGTAACTATAGAGTTATCATATCCACTCTCTTTAGCATAGTAGCTACCCATCACACCTTGAAGCTCAGTGAACTCATACACCATCTCACTTACAAGGTCTGCCTTTGAGAGGTTGATACTCTCTTTTAGCTTTATTTCCGCATCTAAGCTATCACATTTTAGCTCTTCACTCACTCTTTGTTCTATGCTTTTAAAAAGACGCTGTGCAATTCTCTCCTCTCTTTGTACTTTATCATACATAGAGCCTAGGTTTTTGATAAAAGCTACATCTTTTAGAGCTTCTGGATTTAGTCCATTTGCAAGGTCATTATCATAGAAAAAAAGTGCATCTGAGAGCCTAGCTCTAAAAACTCTCTCATTTCCAGCAACTACTTTTGAGAAGTCTTGACATAGAGCATTACTAACTACTAAAAATCTAGGGGCGATATTTTCACCCTCATATAGTGCGAAGTATCGCTGATGCTCTTTCATAGAGGTCGCTATGACTTCTTTTGGAAGTCTTAAAAACTCATCATCTATAGAACCCAAAAGAGCCGTTGGATACTCTGTGATAGAGACTACCTCATCTAGAAGCTCTCTATCTATATCTACCTTAAAGCCACTTTTTTTCTCTATCTCATCCATCTGTTCTGTGATGATTTTTTCTCTTTTTGCTTGGTCATATATGACATGCAAACTCTCTAACTTCTCAAAAAAGCTACCACTATCCTCTATCTCTATTTTTTTATCAAGATAGACCATATGTCCTCTACTAAACTTAGAGCTCCTAATATCAAAAAGCTCAACATCAAGAACCTCTCTGCCTGAAATAGCAAGTAGCCATTTTATAGGACGGATAAAGCTCTCACTTCTATCTCTCCACCTCATTGAACGCCCAAAGTTTAAAGAGGAGATGAAGGTAGATAAAAGCTCTTGAAGTACTTCGCATGAAGGCTTTCCTTGGTTTATCTTTTTAAAGTAAAGTACCTCTTTATTGTTTTTTTCAGCTCTACTTAGAGCTTCTAGCTCTACTCCGCATTTCTTTGCAAATCCTAAAGCTGCCTTTGTAGGCTCACCATCTTTATAAGCAGCCACCAAAGGGGGTCCATAGAGTTCAAGCACTTCATCTTCTTGGTTCAAAGGAAAGTTTTTTGAAAAAAATATAAATCGTCTAGGAGTATAAAAGAAGTCAAAGTCAAAACTAAGTCTACAAGACTCTTGAGCTTTTTTGAATTTTGGTATGATGTTTTTAAGCTCTTTTAGTAAAGGTAGAGCGGGAAGCTCTTCAAAACCTATCTCAACAACTAACTCTTTTTGCATTAAATTGATTTCCTTGCTATAATTTCTAATCGCTTAAACTCAGGTCATTTTAGCAAAATGGCTATAAAATCAGGATAAATAATGCTTAGAGTAATTCTTCTAGTGGTAATTTTCATGGGAATATCAGAGGCTAGTAGACTTGATATTAAAAACAAGTGTGTAGGCAGTGTAGAGAGCTTCAGTGCTGCTCAAAAAGAGACTATTATAAAAGCCATAGAGTTTGGAAACAAACACAACCTAGGATACACACTAGCAGCCATTGCTTGGCAAGAGTCATGTGCAGGAGAGTATCTTGTCAACTTCCAAGACCCAAGTGCTGGTGTATTTCATGCATATATACCAAACCTTATGAGGAAGTATAAAAACTTAAGAGATAATGGATTTACTGTAAACATGGTAGGTCAAAAACTCATAAATGACTTTAATTTCTCAGCACAAGAGGCGATAAATGAGCTAAAATATTGGGAAAAAATACATAAAGGCAAGTGGGAAAATATGGTAAAGTCCTACAACAAAGGATTTAGCTGGGAAAAAAATCAAGTAGCAGCAAAAAAAGCTCAAAACTACTATCTCTCCCTCTCTTCAAAAGTCAGAAAGCTAAAAAGATACTTTGAAAAAAATAGTATAAACCAAATATTAGTAGCCAGACAAAACCCCGACATTCCAATATATAAAAACAAAAAAAACAACTTTAATGAGCAAAACAAGCTTGCAGAATTTATAATGATAGAGTACTAGAGGAGTATATATGCTAAGATGTCTCATAGCCGATGATAGTCAAACCATGAGGAAGATAATAAAAGCAAATCTTGAAAAATGTGGTATAAAAAAAATAGAAGAAGCAGTTGATGGTGCTCAAGCCATTCAAAAATTCGCATCAATGAAAGGTGTGGATATAATGTTTTTGGATATAAATATGCCCATAAAAACAGGGAAAGAGGTAGTTGAGCTACTAGGACAAAGAAAGATGTTAGATGATACAAGAATTATCATAATCTCTACAGATATTGGAGCTGAAAATAAAGCTTTTTTTCTCAAACACAACATTACAGACTTTATACCAAAGCCCTTTAATATAAATTCTTTTAACGAAATAGTAACTCCCCTACTTGAAAACACAAAGAAGAGTGATGAGACTGAAGATAGTGTAATCGCTGTTGAAAAGAGCCTAAGTAATAGTGAATATAGCCTAAAATGCCAAACAGGAAACATTATTTTAGAAGGAAAAGATGGTACCATCTCAATAAACATCAAAAGAGCAATCCAAGTCGGAGCACTTGAAGCTGACCTAGAGTCACTAAAAACCGAACCCAAAGAGGATATGAAACTACTAAATGAAACACTCACATC
>CAZAFM010000083.1:7188-9779 GCA_964484395.1 uncultured Campylobacterales bacterium
TGAAACACTCACATCCCCTAAACACAAATAAGACTAAAAATCATGAGTGTTTCATAGAGCGACATCCGAGCCAAAGGCGACAATTTCGCAGTGTGAAGCACGAGGACAGAAGCGAGGGTACTCCGCTAAAGAGCTTCTTTGCAACTTCTAAGAAAGGAGATTTATAATTGAAACTAGTAGTTTTAGATGCAAAGACCATGGGAGAGATAGACTTTAGTCCGTTAAAAAAGTTTGGTGAATTAATTATACATGACACCACTACAAAAGAGCAGACTATAGAGCGGATAAAAGATGCAGATATAGTATTAACAAACAAGGTTCTACTTTTTGAGCCTGAGCTAAGTAGTGCAAAAAACCTAAAGCTTGTATGTATTCTAGCAACAGGTATGAACAACATAGACTTAGAGGCTGCAAAAAGGCTAGATATAAGTGTAAAGAATGCAAAAGGATACTCCACTCCAAGTGTGGTGCAGACTACATTTGCTATTCTTTTTTATCTATCTATGGGGCTTGATAAATATGATGAGTTTACATCTACTAAAGCATGGTCTAGGAGTGAGATATTTACAGATATGAGTAGGAGCTTTTGTGAGCTAGCGGGTAAAAGCTGGGGTATTATAGGACTAGGAGAGATAGGCAGGAGTGTAGCAAAAGTAGCAACTGCATTTGGTGCAAAAGTTAGCTACTACTCCTCAAGTGGAGTAAATCGAGATGAGATATACCCTTTAGAATCACTAAAAGAGATAATGGAAAAAGATATCATCTCTATCCACGCACCTCTAAATCAAAAAACAGACAACCTCATAACCAAAAAAGAGCTTGATATGATGAAAAGTGGAGGTATCATACTAAACCTAGGAAGAGGCGGAATAGTCAATGAAAAAGACTTAGCTGAAGCCTTAGAGTCTAAAAATATCCTTGCTGGACTAGATGTGATGAGCCAAGAGCCCCCAAATGAGGATAATCCACTCCTAAATATCAAAAACAAAGATAGATGCTTTATCACACCTCATATAGCATGGGGCTCTAAGGAGTCAAGAGAGAGGCTACTTGAGATAACTATTGAAAATATAGAGAGGTTTTTAGGCTAGGCGTTGGGTTTTAAATCCAAAGCCTCACTAAACACAACCCTATCAAGCTCAATACTAAAATCACCACCTTCATATATAGCGCACCCTGTATCTGTCTCATGTACGATAACTTTAGCTATATCTAGACCCAAAGCTTTAGCTTGCATATAGATATGCACTGCGAACTGTTCAGCAGTAGGATTATATGGGACTATCATATATCGTTCATTTAGATTTTGAGCGATGCTTACTAGGTATTCATCTTTGTCATATACTATAAGTGAGTGATCAAAGGCATCCATGAAGCTATATAGTTTCTCTTTTAAAAGTTTAAAGTCCATCACCATCTCAGTACAATCAAGACTCTCACCCTTTAAAAAAACCTCAAACCTATATGAGTGCCCATGTATACCTCTGCACTTTTGTGTATATGCGCCAAGCACTCTATGTGCACACTCCGCTTTAAAAAGCTTGCGAATAACCATCTAATCCAGTGTCCCTTCTATACATGTAGTATCAAAACCACCTCTGATGTTGTACTTTGTGGTGATTTTTATCCTATCTGTTTGCAAGACATCTCTTAGGTCATCATAGAGCCTCTTTGTAGCAGCCTCTTGATAGATACCTACATTTCTAAAGCTAGTAAAGTAGTACTTCAAGGACTTTAGCTCTACTATCTTTTTACCAACTGGGTAGTACTCTATCTTTACATACGCCAAATCAGGAAGCCCGCTAAAAGGGCAAACAGCACTAAACTCTTTTGTCTCAGTGATGATAAGCTGCTTTGGACTATCAAACTCCACTACCTCTAAAAGCTCGCTTTTGATATGCTCCTCACCCACAAAATCAAAACTCATTCCTTCAGCTATAGGCATCTACTCTCCTTCTTTTATACTCTATCCATCCATTTTCTCGCAATTTGCAAGCTGGGCAGTCTCCACATCCATAGCCCCACTCATGGAGGTTTTTTCTATCTCCATTATAACATGTATGACTCATATCTATAACTACATCTAGTACACCCTCTTTTTTAGCCAGAGCAAATGTATCTGCTTTATCTAGAAACATCAGCGGATAGTGAAACTCTATATCTCTATTACTTCCTAGGTTTAGACTTCTCTCTAGACTCTGCACAAACTCTTGCCTACAATCAGGATAACCAGAATAATCACTCTCGCACACACCTGTAACTAGATGGTTAGCTTCTATTTTCTGCGCATAAGCATGAGCTACTGTAAACATCAAAGCATTTCGATTTGGCACATAGGAGGCTGGAAGAGTAGTATTTGCACTATGAGGTCTGTTTATATCCTGCTCTTTGTTCACTAATGCACTATCTGAGAGCTTTGCAAAAGTATCCATCTCAAAAAGAGTATTTTGCACACCGAATGTTTGGGCTATTAGCTTAGCTTGGTCTATCTCAACCCTATGTCTTTGCCCATAATCAAATGTAATAGTCTCAATCTCAGAAAACCTCTTTAGCGCCCAACCAAGGCAAGTAGTACTATCCTGTCCGCCACT
>CAZAFM010000084.1:0-9751 GCA_964484395.1 uncultured Campylobacterales bacterium
ATACTCCTAGACTCTGCTCTGTCTTGTATAGTTGATATAGTGTAACAGGCTTCTCATTTACAAAAAAAGATATTCCATCAACAAGTGTAGCTTTTGCATAAAGCCCCAAAAACAATAAACTTGAAATCAAAAAAATTCTCATAACTATCCTCTCAAAAGCTTTTCAAGCTCTTTTTTATCAGGTTTTCTATTAAGTGTTTTTACTATGATAGCTGCATAAGTCTCTGTTTGACCATCACTTCCAGGAAGAGTTCCGGGTACTACTACACTACCACTTGGTACCCTTCCAAAAAAAACATCATCAGCATCTCTATCATATATCCTAGTACTCTGACTTAGGAAAACACCCATAGAGATAACACTTCCCTCCTCAACAATAACACCCTCAGATATCTCACTTCGAGCACCTATATAGCAGTTATCTTCTATAATAACAGGCTTTGAGCTTAGTGGTTCAAAAACACCACCAATACCAACTCCTCCACCTATGTGAGCGTTTTTGCCTATTTGTGCACATGCACCTATGGTCGCCCATGTATCTATAAAGCTACCCATTCCTATATGTGAGCCTATATCTATAAAGCTTGGCATAATAATAGAGCCACCCTCTATAAAAGAGCCCTTCCTAACAGTAGCTCCTGGAACTACTCTAACTTTTGCACTTTGAAACTTCCCACTATCCCAGCCATCATACTTTAAAGGTATCTTGTCAAAGTATCTGTGGTGACCTTCAGAAATGATGTGTTCTTCACTAACTCTATAGTAGAGTAAAATGGCCTTTTTTACCCACTCATTTACGCTCCAGACTCCATTGTATCTGTTTGCAACTCTTATTTTTCCATTATCTAGTTCATCTATAGCATCCATAATAGCTTTTTTTATTTCAGGCTCTTTTAGGCTACCGGTGCTTAGGGTGTCTCGAACCTCCCATAGCTCTTCAATGATACTTTTCATATCCACTCCTCTTATAAGTGATTATATTCTATCAAATTTTATATAAACTGAGCGACTTCATAGTAGCTAAGTGTAGTCTTTCCAAACTTTTTTGTCTTGACTAGCTTCATAGTGTCAATACTATCAGGAAGCTTCTGTTTACTATGATGCTCTATGCTTACACTAATAGTCTTATTAGATGATAGTTTTGGGATAAGTTCTATGGTTTTTAGGTATATATCATCCATTCCCTCTCTTATATCAAAAGGAGGGTCAAGATAGTAGATGATATTTTTTTCAAAGCTCATAGCTTTTGACACTATATCATCTATAAGCTCAAAACTATCACCTTTAAAAAGATATGATGCATTAGAGTCTATGGATTTAGCATTTTGTTTTAGTGTTTCAAAGCTAATAGGGTTTTTTTCACAAAAAACAGCCTTAGATGCTCCACGGCTCAGTGCCTCAAATCCCATAGACCCACTTCCACCAAAAACCTCAACAAAAACAGCATCTTTTATCTCAAGCTGAAACCTATCAAACAAAGAGCCTCTAACTATAGACTTTGTGCTTCGAGTAATCTCTAGTGGCGGTAGCTCAAGCTTTTTGCCTTTATACTTTCCAGCGATAATACTAAGGGTTTGCAAATCTATCAATCTCATTATAAACTTTTTGAAGATACTCCTCTGTTATCTCACCAATCCTTACTTTGAGGTCATCTAAAGAGTGCATATCATAACTGCTACCATCTTCACTAAATCGTTCAAGCTGAAGCATCAGGGTGGCTTTTGAAAAAGGTTTTCTTAGGTTTGCATTTTCATCACTACCTATAATAAAGAGTGGTTTATGTATCTCTCTTTTTTTATCACTTATTACTACATCACAGTTTGCTATGGGTGTGATGGAGTCTTTAAGAAAATTTTTTAGTGTTCTATCAAGTAGTGGTGAGTCACAAAGAATGGCTACTTTCACCTATAAATCTCCTTCATGTTATTACATACTTATTATAGCATTTAGTAGCTTTTTGAGGACTGTATAAAAAATATTCGATTTTTGCAACCATTTTGAAACCATAAGTATTTATAATGTGCTCAGGTTAAAAACCTACAACAAACTGGAACTAGGAGCATAAAATGTATGGACCTCCAAAAGATATAAACTTCGACCCAAACAAAAACTTAAGCGGAATGATAAAAGGCTCAAAAGCTATAGCAAAATACCTAAAAAACAGAACCAAAAAATAATACCTTAATAGCCTCTTTGGTAGTATTGTAAATTACCAGAAGGAGGCTATGGTGCTTGATAATTTTGAGTTTTTAAAATCAGTCAACCAAGAAGATAAGCAGAGGTTTCTTCAAGAACTAGAGGGTCTAATCAACCAGACTTACATAGTTGAGCAGGAGTACAAAAACCTCACAACTTCCTATAATGACCTTCAAGGCATCATAAAAGGCATAGTTGAGTCTCTACCAAATGCTGTTTGGGTACTAGAAAAAGATGGAAGTGTCTTTTTGCAAAACTCAGAAGCTAAGGCACTTGAAGCTGTTTTTTCGATGATAGACCTACAAAAAAGATGGGAAGAGATAGAGTATGATAACCACTTCTATATTATCCGCCTAAGCACGCAAATTGACAAAACCATAGTAACTGCTACTGACATCACAGAACAAAGAAGAAAAGAGCGCCTAGCCTCCATGGGGCAAGTCTCAGCCCATTTAGCCCATGAGATACGAAACCCTATAGGCTCAGTAGCACTTCTAGCCTCTACTCTTATGAAAAAAGTAGACCTAAGTGCCAAGCCTCTTGTTTTTGAGATAAAAAAGTCTATATGGAGAGTTGAGCGAATTATAAAAGCTACCCTTCTTTTTTCAAAAGGACTCAATACCAAAAGAGAGCTAGTAAGCTTAGGAAGTGTAAAAAGGGAGCTTGAAGGAGCAGTAGAGTTTTATGACTACTCAAAAGATATAGAGTTTGAGTACAACTTCCCACACTCCCAAGTCTATATCGATTTAGACCTATTCTCTATTGTACTTCAGAACTTTGTCTATAACGCCATAGATGCTATAGAAGAAGATGAAGATAGTGATGAGGGAAAGGTAGTTGTAGAGTACAAAGAGGAGAGGGATGAATCTTTTTTTTATGTCTATGATACAGGTAAACCAATAGAGAACAAAAACATCCTTTTTGAGCCTTTTAAATCCACAAAAACAAAAGGTCATGGTCTAGGACTAGCCCTCTCCATGCAGATAGTCAAGGCACATGGGGGAAATATAGAGCTACTAGAAAACAAAAAGGGCTTTGTGATAAAAATCACAAAATCCTGAAATCCTCAACCACATAAAACTCAACCATCGCATTTAAAAGTGCTATTTTAGAGCAGAGTTTTAAATCATCTACTATTAGCATAGACTCAAATATTTTCTCTTCTTGAAGCAATCTCTCCCTTGTAGTGCCTTTTAGTAGAGGTTTAGCAGGTGTTAGCCATTTTTTATCTATAAAAAGTGCTATATTAGCAATAGAAGTGTCTTTTAGTAGGGAGTTTTGAGTGATGAGTATCTCATCCGCATCACCTTTTTTGGCAAAAAGCCCATCTATCTCCTCTCTATCAAGATACTTTTTGTCATACTCTAAGTTACTTTCTACTAATCTGAAGCTTTTTATATCTCTTTTTTTGTATGCTGAAATCTCTAGACTTTCAACCTCTCCACTGCTATTGTAGATGAGCTTTGCTTTTTGTAGGGATTTTGAATTTGTTTTGATGAGGTTTTTTATATCAAAGCTTGGGGTAAATCCTAGTGAGTTTTCAACTCTTTTTTGATGATAGTTGAGGTTACAAGCCGCTCCATCTACTACTTTTATACTCTCAAAAAGTAACATAAACCTTCTCTCCTAGCTCATTATACTCTTTTTTAGCACTACTATCTATGGTGATACCTCCACCGCTTTTGTAGTATAGGGTTCCTCTGTTTTTTTCTATAAACCTAATAAGCACAAAACTCCTAAACTTCTCCCCATCATAGACTCCAGCCACTCCACAGAAGTACCCTCTTTTAGTGGGTTCGACTTTTTTTATAATCTCAAGTGCGCTACTTTTGGGAGTTCCACTAACAGACCCAGCAGGAAGTAGAGAGAAAAAAATCTCACCAATACTCTTATGCCAGTCACTAGAAAGGCTAGCACTTATTTTGGAGCTACACTGAAGAAGTGGCTTTGAGGAGGTTTGTACTTCATCTATGTACCTAAAGCTTTCAACTCTTATATCTCTACCCATAATCCCTATATCATTTCTAAGTAAATCAACAACCATCACATGCTCAGCTAGCTCTTTTTCATCTTCTAGTAGGTTTTTTTTTGCATCTTTTAGTGTGGCTTCTATGGTGCCTTTCATGGGATAAGTGGAGATTTTATCATTCTCTATGGTTACAAAAATCTCAGGTGTGAAGCAGACAAAATCATCTTTTTTGTAGAGTTTGAATTTCGCTTCAGAGTGTTTATATATATCCTCAAGACTCAAACTAGTATCAAGTCTTGTACTAAAGCAGAGATTTAGCATATAGACATTACCAGATTTTATCTCCTCTATCACTTTTAAAAACGCATCTTTATACAGTTCATAAGAGATGGGGAATTTGTTGAAATTGTACTCTGCTTTCTTAGTGTTTTTTGAATCAAACTCATATCTTATGCCATACTGTTCAAGCTCATGCTCTTCTAAGACTAGAGAGTTTTGTAGCTCAAAGTCACAGAGGACAAAAAAAGGTTTTCTATCTTCACCATGTTTGTTCATTTTTTCTATAGAGTTCATTTCAAAATTTTACACTAATTTGATATAATTTGTGTTTGATGTTTGATTTAAGCAAGGCGAAGAGATGCTAGTGGATTTACGAGGAAGAAGTGTTATTGTAGGTGTAAGTGGAAGTATTGCCGCTTATAAAAGCTTAGAGCTTATTAGACTTTTTATCAAATCAAACGCTTTAGTTCAAGTGGTTATGAGTGAATCTGCCAAAAAGTTTGTCACTCCACTTAGTCTTGAGGCGCTTAGTCAGAATAAAGTATTATGCTCTAAGACTGAGAGCTGGGATGAGAATGGGCTAAATCACATATCTTTAAAAGATAGAGGTGAGATTTTTATATTAGCTCCTGCAAGTGTAAATACTATAAACAAGCTATCTTGCGGAGTGTGTGATACGCTTCTGCTTCAATCATTAGTAGCTTTTGGCAAAAAAACCCTCCTAGCCCCTGCGGCAAATAGTGCAATGCTAGAATTTGAAAGCACAAAAGAGTCTCTAAAAAAACTTCAAGATATGAATATATCCATTATTCCCCCAAAAGAGTCGCTTCTTGCATGTCAAGAGGTGGGAAATGGAGCTTTGGCTGAGCCTCTTGAGATATACTATCAAGCTTGTCGTGAGCTTCTAAAAACAGAGTTTTGGAGTGATAAAGGCGTAGTGGTAAGTGGAGGAGGAAGTAGTGAGATGATAGACCCCATCCGCTCTATTACAAACGCTTCAAGCGGAAAGATGGCTTCATCAATAGCACTCATCCTCTATCTTAGAGGGGCAAATGTCTCTTTTGTCACTTCAAAGCTTCCATACACTATGCCCAAAAACATCGAGCTAGTCCTATATGAAAGCTCAGATGAGCTCAAAAAAGAGCTAGAAATTAGAAGTGATAAAGACTATCTCTTCATGGTGGCTGCTGTTGCAGACTTCATTCCAAAAAAAGTAGATGGAAAAATCAAAAAAGATAATATAGACACTCTAAATCTAGTTTTAGAAAAAAACAGTGACATTCTTAAAGAGCTTAATTTCAAAGGAAAAAAGATTGGTTTCAAAGCTGAGAGTGATAAAAAAAATGGGCTTAACTCTGCAAAAATGATGCTTGAAAAAAAGTCTCTTGATGCAGTCTGCTTAAATTATATAGATGATGAATATGGGTTTGGTAGTGATAAGCAGAGTATGAGTTTTGTAAACAAAGATGGTGTGTATAATCTAGGAAGTGCTTCAAAGCTTGAGCTTGCTGAGATGATAGTTATGAAGGTAGAGAGTTGTTAGAGAGTCTCAAGGCCGCCCCAAAACTTGAGGCACTATTTAAGAGTGCTGCAGGTAGTGGACCTCATAAGATAAATAGCTCACTACCTATAAAAATAGAGGTAGTAAGTAAACTATATGGCATAAAATATATGCTCAAACTTGGGAATGTAGAGACTGAGACAAAAAGCCTAAAAGATTTGCAAGTTGGTTCAAACTACTGGGCTGTGATGAAAAAAAGCAGTACAAACTCCATAATCCTCTCAAACCTCACACCTCAGCCCAAAATCCTTGAATTCGCTAGGTTTTTTGATATGGATTTTAAGGATTTACATAGGATTATGAGCGATTCTAGTGGTGATATTTTCAAAAATTTAAAAAATGAGATTATGAACAGGTTAGCAGGCTCAAACGACAGAAATGAGTTTTGGTTCTGGACAAATGTACTCATCTCAATGCAACAAGGTGTTATCACTCTTCCTTTTAGATATGAAGATAAAGAGTTTTTGATGCAACTTAAAAAAAGATATGCTAAAGATGTACTTGATTTTTATGCTACTTTTCCCAACTTAGGGGAGATAGAGGGTGTGATAAAGGCTTTTAATAAGGAGCTTTTTTTAGAGCTTAAAGTGCAGTTTGCAAGTGTTAAGGCTCTTCTTTTAAAAGAGTCAAAAGAGCTAAGTGGAGTAACTCTATCAAAAGTAGTTATAGATAAGGTGAAGCCACTGTATGAGTTTAATAACTCACTTCTTGATTTGAAAGGTTAGATTTGGGATTAAAACATATTGCAATTATTATGGATGGAAATGGAAGATGGGCAAAACAGAGAGGACTTATACGAACAAGTGGACATCAAAAGGGTGTTGAGAGTGTACGAGATGTAACAAAATTTTGTGCTAGTGTAGAGAGTATAGAGTATCTAAGTCTCTATGCTTTTAGTACAGAGAACTGGAAAAGACCTAAAACTGAGGTTGAATTCTTAATGAGTACACTCAAGAAGTATCTCAAAAAAGAGCTTCCAGTCTATCTTGAAAACAGTATCAGGCTAAAGACAATAGGCGATCTTAGTGGTTTTTCAGATGGCTTGATTGAGACTATAGAGGAGACAAAAGAGGCAACAAAAAATGGAGATAGACTTACTCAGATTTTGGCGCTAAATTATGGAGCAAAAGATGAGATACTAAGAGCATGTAAGAGAGTCGCCCAAAAACACCTACCCCTAAATGAACAAAACCTAGAGCTAAGCCTAGATACAGGCTCACTGCCTCCAGTTGATATGCTAATACGAACAGGTGGAGAGAAGCGACTATCAAACTTCATGCTATGGCAAGCTGCCTATGCTGAGCTTTTTTTCACAGAAACTTTTTGGCCAGACTTCAACTCAAGCCAGCTAGAGTCGATGATAGAGGAATTTTATAAAAGAGAGAGAAGATTTGGGGGGTTGTAAGAGTTTGTTATGAAACTCTAAACTCACTTTAGCTTCCTGCCCTAAACACCCAAGCTAGAGCTTGGAAGCTAAAGCTAGCTTCATCACTAACTGATTTTGCAGTATAACTACTCAAAAAACTCTTTTAATATATCCTCTTTAGTCTGTTTTGTAAGGTCTTTAGCAACGACTTTTGCGATTTTATCTTTTGTGTTCTCATCAAGACTTTCTACAAGCTTTTTGCTAATTGGGTCTGATATAGCGAGGTAAAACTTCGTGTCACTGTTTTTTTGTATAAAATCATTTAGAATATCAGCTATGCTTTTTATCAGACCCCTTTCGTTCTCAAGGTCAAACTTGGACTCATAACTACTACCTCCGTAATCTTTTCCATTGAACTTTCCAGCCTGATCACTGTAAATCTCAGCTGTTTTCTGAACGCCCTCTATCATATCAAACTCTTTGACTTCCTCTAAGGACTTTCTTCCAAGTGGATCTTCATCTTTGAGCCTATATGCTCTTAGCATCCCAAGATTCGCGGTTATTGCTATCTTTTCCATTATATCAGTACCTCCTTTAGTTTGCATCTATACTAAGATAACAAAGCTGATATAAAAATTAGTCGCGCGTAATCCCTATAGTTCAAGTCGTTAAACTCCCAATATACGAGGTGACAATGATATAGTTAAGAAAACACCATTCACCCTATTGAAGGATATAGTTTTTTGGGTACCCACCATATATAAATAGCCATACCAAATAGCTCAACCAAAGACTGAAAAACAATAACAACAACCGTAAGCTCAAAAGATGAGGGTAATGAAAGTGCAAGGGGAAGAACCACAAATGAGTTTCTGCTACCTAAACTAAAGGCCAGAACTCTGCCTTGATTTATAGGTAATGAAAATATTTTTGAAAGTAGAAGAGATAGAAAACCAGCTATCAAAAGAAATGCGGAAAATATTGCAAACAAGCTCGGAAGTATGGCTAAAGATTCAATAACAACATTGACTTGTGCTGCCGCTATAGAAAAAACAACCATAGCCAGTAGAGGAACGGGCAGCCAGCCAAATCTTTTTAGAATAACTTCTCTGCCTTCTTGTTTTTCGACCCATTTTTCAGTAAAAAATGCCACAATCAGTGGCAATATAATTAGCCCGAAGAAGGCAAGAATCAACTCCTGTTGCACAACACTTGCAGTTATGTCCGAACCAAGAAAAAGCCATATATAAACCGGTAACAGCAGTAGCTGAAGCAATAGGCTAATAGGTGAAAAGGCAATGGCGCGTTTTGTATCACCTCCACCCAAGTGCGTGAAGGTGATAAACCAATCGGTACATGGAACCAACAATACTAGTAGTATTCCCAACTTTACAGCCGGCAGATTCGGTCCAATAGTCATCAACCCCCACACAAGCAACGGAAGAATAACAAAATTTCCAATCACAGCGACCAATATAAATCGTGAATCAGAAAATGCTTCTCGTAGGTGCGAGAGAGGAACCTGAGTAAAGGTTGTATATAGAAGTAAACCTAGCAATGGCCACAAGGCCTGCTCTAAAAATTCTGACTGCTCAGGAAACTTAATCCCGAGAGCCAACCCCAAAATAATTCCGGCTAGATAAATGAATACTTGATGTTTTTCTAGTGTTTCTCGTTTCAAAGATTAGAGCCTCCCTTGCCCGTTCAGTAGTACAATCCACATAAACTCTTAGCATTTGCTCAGAGTGAGGGTTGCTCACCCTTCTCACTTCAACTCTCCCCAGTTCTCCCCTATGTTTAGCTCACATTTTAGAGGGATGTTTAGCTTGTAGATGTTTTCCATTATCTCTTTTAGCTCCTCTCCGAAGTGTTTAGTCTCACTATCTTCTACCTCAAAGATAAGCTCATCGTGTATCTGTAAGAGCATCTGGCATTTTGGGCTTGTAAGTGGGTCTATCCTGTTCATTGATAGCTTTATGATATCAGCTGCACTTCCTTGAAAAAGTGTGTTTACTCCCTCTCGCAAAAACGCTCCCTTCATATACTCCGCCACTCCATGAAAGTCAAAAAATCGCCTTCTTTTTAGAAGTGTCTGTGAGTAGCCATTTTGAAGTATTTCATCTTCTAGTTTTCCTAAGAATGTTTTTATTGTTGGGAATGATGCAAAGTAGCTATCTATATACTCTTTTGCCTCTTTTTGGGGGATTTTTAGCGTTTCTCCAAGCTTCCTTTCGCCCATTCCGTATATCAGACCAAAGTTTATGCTTTTAGCTACATCTCTTTTTGACTTTGCTTTATCCTCACCAAATATCTTTTTTCCCGTCTCATCGTGTATGTCTTTATCATCAAAAAAAGCATCTATCGTCACCCTACCTTGTGG
>CAZAFM010000085.1:0-9589 GCA_964484395.1 uncultured Campylobacterales bacterium
ATCTCAAGATTGACCAAAAGATCATTCCTTCGTCTTTTAGCTACTAGAAAAAAAAGAGTACCAATAAAGTTTGCGATAGACTCAATGAATTTTTGAGGAAGTCTGTTTAAAACAGATGATAAAACAAGAACACTGTAGTAGACAACAGAACTCATCTACTCTATCCTACTAGCGATTTTTTCTGGATTGATCTCTTGCATAGATTTAGCATCTATAATCACTACACTATCACACTCTGGAGCAAACCTCTTAGGATTTGTAGGACCAAATAGCATAATAGTCCTAACTCCTAAAGCCCAGCTTATATATGAAACTCCACTATCTACACCGACTAAAAACCTAAACCCTGCTATCTTCTCTACTAACTCTTCAAGACTCATCTTTGGTAGTAGTTTTGCTTTTGAGTTTGCAGATATAAACTTCGCATACTCCATCTCTTCATCTGTATAAGCTATGAGATAGACATCCTTATCTATAAGTTCTACAAGCTCTACTATCCTCTCTTTTGGGTAGATTTTGTCTCTCTTAGATGAGCCAAAAGATATCAAAACCCCATCTTCTGCCTCATTTTTTTTTGCATATAAGAAAGGAGTTGTTATGTTTTTGGGGTCTATATCCTCATTTAGAGCACTACTTAGAAGTGTACAGTTTCTTCTAAGTATATGCTCACTATAGGGAATGGATACTTTGTGAGTATAAAAATACGCTGCTAAGTGCTCTTTTGAAGAGTTTTTATCAAAGCCCCAGACCTCTTTAGATTTTAATAGCCTTGAAATAAGCGCTGATTTTATCAAACCCTGCATATCTATAACTATATCAAAAAACGGTAGCTCTTTTAGGGTTGTGAAGGTTTTTTTTAACAAGCTTAGGCTTTTGGATTTTTTTAGCTCTCTTATGGGCAGGGGGACTTCGTTTATGTTTTGCTGATTTTTTAGTACACCACTGAAGCTACTATCTACTATCCAGTATATTTCATATCCTTGTGGTATCTGCTCTACACAAGCTAATGCATGGATGATGTCTCCTAGCGAGGAGAGCTTGAGTATGGCGATTTTAGTCATTTGACTTGAATATAATCGCTAAAGAAGTTGGTTTTTCTATCTTTCTAATAGACTCTTTTGCAAGATATAGCTCTTTTTCAGACTTGATATACAACACATCATCTTTTAGCTCAAACTCTAGATTTTGAAGGCTCTCATCTATGTTTAGATTAATAGATAGTGATAGCATAAAACTTAGCCAATTGAGCACCTCTAGGCTTGGAAGTAGCTTTTTTAGATCTGATATACCACTATTTGTAACTAGCTTCTTATCACTAAACTGCACAAGAATTGATATTAATGCTCTATCTTCATGTGAGATAGCGTATGTTAGAGTGTTTAGCAAGAAGTATGAACCATGCTTGTTTGCATTATAGAAGTTAAGCATAACACCTATGTATGACAGCTTTGCTGCTACTTCTAGAGGCCAGATATATGAATCATCTAATCCATGTCTTGGCTTTAGTGTTTGAAATATCTTCTTTGCAACTCTTTGTTTGTAGAGTGAAGAGTCTTTAGCTACACAAAACCTATCTGTGAGGCTTCTTATAGATGGGTTGAAGTTTTTAGGGAAAACATGGTTTTGACTTCTTAGTAGATCTGTAAGAAAAAGCCCCTCCCTAACTCCAACACCTGAAGTTACTACCTTTTTGGCTTGAACCTTCTGTATAATGGAGTGAAATATCAGTACACCCTCTCTAATAGTATCAAACCTATCCTCTTTAATGTTGAATTTTTTGAGTTTTGTAACATGTGAGGAGTAGATTTTTTCGAGTGTGTCCATCTGGCTTTCAAGTGAGTATGAATATCCATGTAGTGAGACTATAGGGTATGAGGAGGATTTTAGAAATGACTTTGATAGAGCTCTTAGAGTGCCACCTATTCCTATGATAATCTCTGAAGTTATATCTGCTGGTAGTTTTTCTAGCTCTTTTTGAATAAACTCTCTTGCCTCATCTACTGATGCTTTTCTATCAAAAAAAAGCTCTTTTAATCTAATAGTACCTATGTTTAAAGATATGAGCTTAGTTATTTTTCTATCCTCTATAAGTGCTAGCTCTGTAGAGCCTCCACCTATATCTACCGTTAGTCCTGAATCTACTGGCAGAAGATTTAGAGCAGCTACTGCTCCTAGGTATGCCTCTTTTTCTCCATCTATTATCTTGATATTTAGTCCTAGCTCCTTTTTGGCTCTGTTTACAAACTCATTACCATTGGGAGCATCACGCAGGGCTGAGGTAGCAACTGCTAGGATTTTTCTAGCTTTTAGACACTTAGCAGCTCTTACAAACTCTTCAAGGGCTTTAAGTGCCCTATCAATTGCCTTTGTCTGGAGATAACCTCCGTTTTCGTATGTATCTTCAGATATTCTAACCCGACTTTTTAACTCTTTTAGAAGATAGAAGCCAAAGCGACTGGTTCGCTCAAAAACGACCATTCTAGCGGAGTTTGAACCAATATCTATAACGGCTGTTATTTTTGCCATTACTCCTCTTTATTGAGCTGATTGTATTTATACTTCAGCTCTTCTACACTCTCTACATTATCAGGGTCAGGAACAATACAATCAACCGGACAGACAGATACACATGCTGGCTCATCATAGTGCCCCAAGCACTCTGTACACCTATCTGGGTCTATTATATATACTGGATCTGACTCCTCTATTGCATCATTAGGACACTCTTCTCTGCAAGCATCACAAGCTATACACTCATCATTTATAAGTAATGCCATTTCACACCTCTCTCCAAATTTAATGCGAGTTTGTAACTAATTTAAACTGAAATCACACTGAGGTTTTTAAAATACCACAAGCTTTAGCAATATCATCCTGCCTCATAAAGTGCTCCCCTATCAAAAAAGCATCCACACCTTGAGCGTGTAGCTCACTAACTACCTCAGGAGTATCTATTCCGCTCTCAGCTACTATGACCTTACCTTTTGGGATAAGAGGTATAAGCTCACTACACAAGCTCATATCCATCTTAAAAGTCCTTAAGTCTCTATGATTTATCCCTATAATATCAGCTCCTGCAAAGATAGACTTTTTTAGGTCATCTTTGTCATGTATCTCTACTAGTGGCTCTAGTCCTAGATGTCTTGAGTAGTCTATGAGATCTTTTAGCTCTTTTGTTTCTAATGCTTTTGCTATTAGAAGTGCCGTATCAGCTCCATATACAAGTGCTTCAAGTAGCTGATATCTATCTACTATAAAGTCTTTTCGTAGAAGTGGCACAGGAGTGTAGCGCCTTATCTGAGTTAGATACTCTATATCACCTTTGAAGTAGTGAGGTTCTGTTAGAACTGAGATGAGATTTGCACCACCTTTTTCATACTCTTTGGCTATCAATAGTGGGTCAAAATCCTCTCTTATCACTCCTTTACTAGGGCTGGCTTTTTTTACCTCAGCTATTATCCTAATAGGCTCCTCTTTTGTTGAAGTAAGTGCCATTTTGACATCTCGTGGCATAAATGGGTTAAAAGATAGTGAACGCCCTAACCACTCTTCTGGATACTCTTTTTTTCGTCTTTCTAAATCATCTCTGGTTTTTAAAATAATCTCATTTAAAATCACTTCTCTTCCTTTATACATCTATCTATGAGCTCTTTATGCTCTCTTACTTCATCATCTTTAAGCTCTTGATATGCCATATCTATGTATTTTTTTGCCTCTTTGCACTTACCCTTTTTGTATAGTCCCCATGCTAGAGAGTCTAGGTAGTATGGTGAATCCGGATTCTCTTTTAGAGCTCTTTTGACATAGATTATACCTCTATCTATATCTATATCATGGTCTATTAGAAGGTATCCATAAAAGTTATCTATAGTATCATCCTCTACCTTCTTAACAATATCTTCAAGCTTTTTGATGACTGATTTTAGCATATTTTTGTTGTTTTTGTCTTCACTCATCTCATACTCTATGAAAGCTAAGGAGGAGAGATTTCTAGGAGTTGGTTCCTCTTTATATATGGTATTTGCTAGAGCATACGCCTTTTTGTACTCTTTTTGGAATTTGTATATATCAAGAAGCATTTTTTTATTTACCCTACTCTCTTTGAGAAACTCACTAGCTCTTTTAAGCTCCTTGTTCATCACCATAATTTCTGCTACAGCGGTTGCGTATTCAGGTTTTTTGTACTTAGAGTAGAGCTTTTTGTATATCTCTATCATCTTTTCTGAATCATCCTCTGGGTTGAGATATGAGAGAAGCTTAGTGCAACTCTTTAGCTCACATCCTTGAAGCTCTATCTTTGAGTTTAGGAGCTCTAAGGCTTTTTGCTTGTTATCTAAGAAGTGGTAGTTTGTATCAGCTATCTTTAATAAAGCGTCCTCATCACCTTTTTTTAGTGATTCCTTAAATAGCTTAAGAGAGTTTTGGTAGTTTTTTAGAGCGAACTCTATAGAGGCTACTAGGTTTAGGTTTTGGATACTCCTGTTTTTATCTAGTAGGTCTTCTCCCTTTTTTTGAGCGTGAGGTAGGTCGCCTAGATGTGTATAGGCTGATATCATCATCCTATCCCCTATCTCACTCTCGCCATTTATGGCTTCTAGGTTTTTTAGTTGCTCTAGTGCCTCATAAAACTCTTTTTTTTTCATCAAAATAGAGATACTTCTGTATTTTATGGCTGGGTTTTTGCTCCTCACATAGGCTTGGTCATAAAACTTAAGTGCATTTTGATACTCTCCTATCTGTTCTGCATATATGGCATTTATAAGTAGAGCATCTGCTGTGATACTAATCTGAAGCTCAGTGGAGCTTAGAGCACTTTTTGCACTGCACCCTTGGAGCATCAAAAAAACTGCTAATATTAGAGTTTGTAAGTATATGGGCATTCTGTAAAAACCTTATTTTTTTGTTGTTTGAAACTATCCCAAAAAGGGAACTTCTTGCACTGAGAAGGGCGAACCTCATAAACAGAACATCGATTTGTAATCGTATCAAAAAATATACAACAACTTCCTTTTTTATCATCAATATACTCTTTAAGTGAGTATTTATAGCCAACTTTTATGCAGTGATGTTCTAAGAACTCACCTACTTGCACACCTAAAAACACGGCTATATCCTCTATCTCTTTTTTACTAAGCCATATATATCCACTCTCACCACTACAGCAGTAGCCCTCACAGTTTGAACACCCCTTAGGGTCAAAGCTAAAGTCAAATCCATCTTTTTCTATCATAGTTTGCACTTTATTGTGTGGGTATCTAGCCTAAAAATCTCTGCTATGTCCTGAGTATAGTTACTATCTGCATCAAAAACCACCAGTGGAGGCTCTACTACTAGCTGAGGGTTTCCGCTTTTTTTAGCTCTACATAGAAAAATAGTAGCCTCTTTTGAGGCTTTTGGATGGATAAACTTAAGATTTGAAACCTTAAAGTTGTACTCATTCAAGCTTTTTAGTACATCTCCTATACTTCTTGCTTCATAGCAAAACACAAACTCACCCTTTGGCTTTATCATAGAGTTTATCTTTTTTAGCATAGCTTTAAAAGGAAGGGCGCTACAGTGGCGGCTAAGAGCTAGGTTCTGACTACTCCCTTTGAGCGTAGTTGAGTGATAAAAAGGTGGATTTGAGACAAAAAAATCATATCTATCTTGCGTATCAAACTCCAAAAAATCACTATTAACAAGCTTGCACTCTATGTTGTTTATCTGAGCGTTTTTTTCACAAAGCCTAAAAACATCCTCTTGAAGCTCTATACTTGTAAGCTCTATAGGAAGAGTGTTTGCCAAAAGAAAGCCTAAAACTCCGCATCCTGCACCTATATCTACAACACTACCTTTTTTTATAAACCTTCTGGCAAAATCATATAAGAAAACAGTATCACTATTGTAGCAGTAGCCCTCACTTGGCTGATAAAAAAGCAAGTTTAACCTCTTGTAAGTTTTGTTATAATGATACATTATTATCGGTTAATATGGATTTATGGAGGATTTTATGATAGTCATACCAGCTAGACTTCACTCAAGCAGACTTCCCAAAAAAGCTCTAGAGATGATAGGAGACACTCCTATGATAGTAAAAGTAGCAAAAATAGCTAAAGAGATAGACACCACAATAGTCGCTACAGATGCTATAGAGATAGAAGAAGTCTGCAGGGCACACAATATAGAGAGTGTAATGACTAAAAGCTCCATACCAAGTGGCACTCTTAGGGTGTATGAGGCTGTAAGAAAGCTAAGATTAGAAGATGATGAGATTGTGATAAACCTCCAAGGTGATGAGCCTTTTATGGAAAAAGAGGTTATTTTGGCTCTAAAAAACTCTCTTGAAGATGCTTTAAACTCAAAAAAAGAGCTTTTTATGGCTAGTTGCTACAAAAAAATCACAAAAGAGGAGGCACAAGACCCCTCACTTGTAAAAGTCGTAATAAATAACCTACAAGAGGCACTATATTTCTCAAGAAGTGTAATCCCTTATGATAGAGATGAGATAGGAGTGGAATATCTAGGACATCTAGGCATATATGGCTTCTATGCTAAAACCTTAAAAGAGTTTTGTAATCTAAAAGAGTCACCCCTAGAAAACATAGAAAAACTAGAGCAACTAAGAGCACTAAGTCATGGTAAAAACATCAAGATGATAGAGGTTAAATCCCAAAGCTTTGGGATTGATACTTCTTGTGATCTCAAAAAAGCAAGAGAGATAGTTCAAAATGGAGGGTAAAATCACCTTTTTTAACCAACAAGAGGGAAAAGGAAAGGTACTAACTCGTCAAAAAAAGATATTTCACTTCGATATGGATGCTTGGGTTGATTTTGACAACCTACCAAATACGGGTATGCTTGTGGAGTTTGTCGCAAACAAAGATGAAAAGATAGAAAAAATTTCAGCAGTTGAAGGTCATGAGAATAGTGATGGAGACATAGGTGGATTAGAGGCTTCAAAAAGCACTTCAGAGTGCATAGATGAGTACTTTAGTGATATAAAAAACCTAATAGGAAAATACTCCAACACTCTAAATGCAGAAAAAGAGCTTGATTTTTTCAAGATGAAAAGATTTCTTTTAACGGCCTTTAATGACCTCTTTGAGCTTGATAATGGCTTGGCTGATAACAAGCTTGAAGCAAGAAGAAATGAGCTTCTATCACTACAATCAAAATATAATGAATTTAGAAGAGCATCTAAATTTCCTCTAGGATATGCCTTTGAGAAGATATTCTTAGAGCATCAACCAAACTATATGAAAATACTCAAAAAAAAGGAGAGTATACTTCAAAAAATGAGTGCATACGCACTAAAAGAGAAGCCTCTTCGCTTTGAGATAGAGAGAAAAGAGAAAGAGCTTGAAAAACTAGAAAAAGAGGGTAAAAAAAACACTACTTCGTATGAAAAAAAAGAGGACTCTCTAAAATCTCTTAGACGACAGTATGTAGATATTCTCCACTATGTATCAAGCCAAAAAGAGACCCTCGTGCTTCTATCAAAGCAGATAGACAATTTTCAAAAACTCCACTTCAAAAGCTTTGTGAAAGACTTTGAGCCACTTATGAGATTTCTAGATGCTAAGCTTATCAAGATACTCAATGTCAAAGCCTACTACTTTGACTCTATGCTTTGGAGTAGAGCTAAAAACTCTCAGATAATAAGACAGTTTTTCATAGACTCAGGAATAGAGGGGACATATAGCTCAAAGACTTTCTTGAAGTATTTCTTAAGAACGCTTGATAAAGAGAAGTTAAATGAGTCAAACAAAGAGCTAGTAAACCTACTAAGATACCTAGAGTCTCTAGGAAGTGATAGTGTACTAGTTATACGCTCTAACAAAGAGGCAGCTACAAGGACAAAGTACCTCATAGAAAATATAGATAAAGAGATAAAAGTCAAATCAACAATAGATGCAAGTGAGACTTTCAAATACGCTATAAAAGATAGACCAGATATCATCATACTTGATTACAACCTAAGAACTACAAATGCTATAGAGTACATCAGGAAGTTTCGCGAACTAACACCTCAAGGAAGCTCACCTCCAAACTTTTGCATTATAGTAGATAGTGATAGTGCAGAGCATATAGATGAGATAAAAAAGATGAAACCAAAAAGTGTCATTAGTTCTGAACTAAATGATGAACAGTTTATGGACAGTATCAGGCTAATCTTGTAGTTGAATCTATAAAATTATCTGCTAGCTTTAGTGACTCCTCTTGTAGATTTTTTGGACTTAGAATAAGAAGGTTTGGCATCCACTTTTTTACTTCATGCAAGACTTCATTAAATGATGTAGCCTTTAGCTCTATCTCTATGGAGCCATCTCTGTTTTCATATACTATTTGTTCACTTGAAAGCGGTCGACGGTAGAAGTACTTGGCAATATCTTTTTTAGCTAGTAGAGAAACACTAAAAAGCTCACTATTTGGCTCAAACCATATATTTATAGCATATTTTAACCTATCTATCCACTCACTCTTTACCTCAAAGCTACTCTCTAAAAGGCTTAATGCTTCTAACTCTTTTAGGTAGAAAGTTTTTAGTTTCTTGTCATTTAGCTCCTCTGCATATAGATACCAAAATCCTTCAAATGAGACTATCTTGTAGGGGTTTATCACTCTTTTTTTTGATTTATAGACAACTTCTATCTGCTTTTTTTCTGAGATAGCAAGTTGTAGTTTTTGAAAAAGCTCACTTTTTTGAGATATATCCTCTATCTGGATTTTGGAAAATATAGGGTTTTCATCACTGTTTTTTATCTTTGAAAAGAGTGCCTTTGTCTTCTGGCTAAACTCTCTACTTACACCCTCTGCTATCTCTGAGAGTACATCAAGGACTACTATCTCTTCTAGTGTTCTGCTTTTTTCTATTGCATATCCTTCACTCATCTTCCACACTCTACCCTCTTTTTGGATAGGAAATCGTATTAGTCGCTCATTAAAATCTCTCTGGATGGTTTTTCTACTTACTCCAAACTCATCAGCAAGCTCACTCATACTAAGAGATTCTCCTTCATATAGTCTCTGAAGTATGGTTGTTAGTCTAAAGAGTATCTTATCGTAGTTTTGGTTTTTTCCCATATTTTCTCTCTTAAGTGGACTCTATGTTGTCCATATCATATCTTAAAATCTCTAAAAAAGATGGAGTATATTATGGAAGAGATGAGCAAAAACAGAAACTACAAGGTTTTAGGAGCGGTGCTTTTTTTGATGGTCTGTGTTAGTAGTGCAGTGGCTTTTTTTCACGCACCACTAGCTTTTTTGCCTGCTATTATAATAGCTCACAAGATACCTTTTATAAAGAGTGTCATAGCATAGTTATGGCATAGTTGCAAAAACTTGAGGTGAGATATGGACACTTTTATAGTAGTAGGACTTGAGCTGTTTTTTGTTGGAGTACTTGTTTATATACTATATAGAGTTTTTAACTCAAAAAAATAGGAGTTGTATTGGGTAGTAGTAAAGATATTCCTTTAGGTGCAATATATGAGGTTATGGATAACTTTTTTGGTATAGCCCTATTAGCAAGCACTATGGATATGATAAATGATAGTAGTTTTGACAAAAACAGTGCGAATTCTAAAGAGGATGTGGCTTTTAAAGCTAG
>CAZAFM010000086.1:0-9530 GCA_964484395.1 uncultured Campylobacterales bacterium
AAAGTCCAGAATATGGATTGTTATCAACCACACCTCTTATCTCATAGAGATCATAGCCCATTTTTTTAGCACTTTTGGCGATATTTTCACATCTAGCATCTGCTTTATATGAGCCTATACCAAACTCTAGACAACTAAATAGGTGAATTTTTCTAGGCTTTCTGATATCTTTTACAACCATAACTGGCTCCTCTTCTACCTCTGTATCAGGCTCATTTTCTTGTGAGCGACTATATGGGCTAGATTCTTGGCTTCTCTCTAGTTGCTCTACTTTTTTAGCTAATGCATCTCTTTGTTCCTCTATCTGGCTTACATCTTGGTTTTTGTTTTGTGTATATAGATAGTAAATCACCACACCACTAAGAAAAAGCAGTAGAAAAAGTATGATAACAAGTATACTTAGCCCAACATTCTGTGAGTTATTTGACTGATTTTCCATCTAGCCTCTCCTTATTTTGAGTGTGTCCATTAGATTTAGTCTATTCATAGTTTCAAGAAGCTTTTTGGAGTATACTACTACAGATATAGGTTTTTTACTTGTAAAGATACTCTTTATCATAAGACCTATGAGTGCAGAAGAGATTGTATCGCTGTTTTTTATGTGTATCTCTACACTTTGAGCATCCTCAAGTCCGCTACTTAGTGCTGATTTGAACTCTGAAATCTCATCAAAGCTTTTAATAATACCATCAAGCTCTAGTATGTATATCTCGTCCTTTTTGTATCCATGTACTTCCATCTTGCTCCTTTATGCTGATACTATGATACCAATTTCCAACTTTAAGCTGCAAGATGTCTGCTACTTTTTATAAAATCATACGCCTCTTGTATCTTTCTGAATTTTTT
Organism: uncultured Campylobacterales bacterium; assembly: GCA_964484395.1. Lineage (GTDB taxonomy): Bacteria > Campylobacterota > Campylobacteria > Campylobacterales > CAZAFM01 > CAZAFM01. Next base: position 847 of record CAZAFM010000086.1, read on the forward strand.
TGTATAACTCTCTACAACCTCATGGTCATGCCCATAGACATTATCAGGATGATATGTTCTAGCAAGACTTAAAAACCTCTCCCTTACACTCTCAAAGCTCTCATCACTGTTTAGATTTAGTACTTTATAAGACTCTCTTAGAAGCTTCTCTTGTTTGGTAAGATATGAAGGAGTAGCCTCAAATCCATCAAACTCAAACTTCTCATACTCGAATTCTAAAGAGACATTAAAGATAGTTTTTTTAGTCATAGAGCTCATCATCCCTTCCCAAAACTCTGGGTTTCCACTATCTAAGAAAAATCTTGTCTTATCATGAGATATTATCCTATCTCTAAACTTTGCTATAAGATAGCGCTTAGCTAGGCGGTTTTGCTTACTTAATACCATAGAGACTTTTTTGTGATTTATGAAGTTTGTAAAGACTTTTACATGATCTACTACTGCTCTATCATCTCTGCTTTTTAGGCGGATAGGCATATCAGTCATTTCTAGGATTTTACTTGAAGGTGTCTTTTTTATCTCTGTGTTTGAAGATATATGATAAGCCCAATTTAAAAAGTAGTCTCTTCTATACTTCTCACTACTACCTGTGAAGATTAGTATGGAGTTTGAGAGATTAAATGATGAACTAAAGTATTTACCTACAAACTCTTTTGCTTTTTTCTCAAAGTATGAGTTTTTGTCAACATCTATCTGTATCCATCTCTCATAAAGGGACATTTCCATAGACTACTCTCCGAGCTTTTTTTAAGTAATACAACTAAATATAGTAATACTACTTCCTACAATCTATAGCTTGCTGAAGCAAAAAGAGTTCCTATATTCTACTACTCACATAGTCCACTAGTTTTTATAGCTTTTTTCACACTTAAGCTTTTTTGAGCCTCAGAGTATAGGTCTAGCCAACTATCTACCCAATGGGGTATGTTTTTACTACTACCCCAATTTATAACTGTCTGGTACTTTAATCCCACAAGAGAGGCGAACTGCTTCTTATTCAGCCCTGCCTTGCTTAGTTTTACTTTTAACTCTTCATTACTCATTATATACTCTAAATAGTAGGTTTTTTTAAAATTATATACTAAAAATAGTATGTTTTTAATAAAAGTTAAAACTAAAAAGCTGTAAAATATATTTATATTTAAAATTTAAGGGCACAAAATGAAAAAAGCGAAAAAAAGACTTGAGTTTTTAGTAGAAGAGATTGATTCTATAAAAGAGACAATGAGTGGTAAAGATAGAGAGATAAAAATACTAAAAGAGGTCATCTTAGAGCTAAAAAAGTGTAATGACATTCTTTTGAAAGAAAATCTACAGTTTAAAGAGAAGGTTGGTTACTGTAGGTTTTGAGTATCTATAACTTAATTAGTCAATAAACTTTATAGTAGTAGTATCAACTTAGCGATTTTATGATATAATTGCCAATACGAAACAATAAACTTTCAAGGAGAAGCGTATGGCGAAACATCAATTTAATGCTGAGATTAATCAATTACTACATCTAATGATAAACTCTTTGTATTCAAATAAAGAGATTTTTTTAAGAGAGCTTGTTTCAAACAGCTCTGATGCGATAGATAAACTAAAGTATCTAACCATCACAAATGATGACTTTAAATCACTAGAGTTCTCACCTAAAATCACTATCAAAATAGACAAAGAGGCTAAAACTCTTACTTTGAGTGATAATGGTATAGGTATGAATGAAGAGGACTTAGTAGAGCATCTAGGGACTATAGCAAAGTCTGGAACTAAGTCTTTTGTAGAAAAGCTTAGTGGTGATGCAAAAAAAGACTCAAACCTTATAGGGCAGTTTGGAGTTGGGTTTTACTCAGCTTTTATGGTCTCATCCAAGATAGAGGTTGTTGCCAAAAAAGCAGGTGAAGAGAAAGCATACAGATGGATAAGCGCAGGAAAAGGTGAGTATGAGATAGAAGAAGCCATGAAAGAGTCTCAAGGTGTAGATGTCATTATGCACATAAGAGATGAAGATAGTGAGTTTCTAGAGGGCTATCGTATTGAATCCATCATCAAAAAATACTCAAATCACATACCTTTCCCAATATACAAAGAGAGCTTTGATGAGGAGAAAAAGGAAGTAAAAGAGGAGCAGATAAACAAAGCTTCAGCCCTATGGAGAGTGAGTAAATCAGAGCTAAAAGATGAGGACTATAAAGAGTTTTATAAAACCATCTCCCATGACTCAGATGAGCCACTACACTGGCTACATACAAGAGTGGAGGGCTCCTTTGAGTACACTACACTTTTTTATATCCCAAAACACGCTCCTTTTGATATGTTCAGGATGGATTATCAACCAGGTGTGAAACTCTACATCAAAAGAGTTTTTATCACAGATGATGAAAAAGAGCTTATGCCAACATATCTTAGGTTCTTAAGAGGTGTCATAGATAGTGAAGACCTGCCTCTAAATGTAAGCCGTGAGATACTTCAGCACAACAGACTTCTAGCTAAAATCAAGCAGACTTCAGTCAAAAAGGTCCTAACAGAGCTAGAAAAAATGGCTGAAAATGATAAAGAGAAATACAAAGAGTTCTACAAAGAGTTTGGAAAAGTGCTAAAAGAAGGACTGTACACAGACTTTGAAAACAAAGATACTATTTTAAACCTAGCAAGATTTAAATCCACCAAGAGTGATGAGCCTATAAGCCTCAAAGAGTACAAAGAAAACATGAAAGAGGATCAAAAGGCTATCTACTACATATTAGGTGAAGATGCAGATGCTCTAAAACACTCACCATTAATTGAGGGCTTTAAGAAAAAGGACATTGAAGTTCTTCTAATGGATGATGAGATAGATTCAGTCTCACTCCCTATGATAGATGAGTATGATGGAGTTAAGCTTCAAAACATAAGCTCTACAAGTGCAGATGATGATATCGAAAAAGTAGCTACAGAGGATGAAGAGAAATTCAAACCGATAGTTGAAAAGATAAAAGAGACACTAAAAGATAGAGTTAAAGAGGTAAAACTCACAAAAAGACTAAGTGAGTCTCCATCATGTATAGTCTTAGATGAAAATGACCCTGATTTTAGCATGCAAAGGCTTATGGAGCAAATGGGACAAGCTGCAAATATGCCTCCTGTGAAGCCTATTTTAGAGATAAACCCAGATCACGAGATATTTGGCAAGCTCCTTCTATCTCAAGATGACTCAATGATAGAGGACATCTCCCACCTACTTCTTGATGAAGCAAAACTCCTAGAAGGACAAAAGATTGATAGTATGGCAGAGTTTATAAAAAGAGTAAACAGAGTCCTACACAAAGCTATATAAAGTTTCGCCCTCTGTGGCGAAACAAAAAAATACCCAGAAACAATAAAGCTATCTAGCCTTTATTGGCAGATTTAGTAGCAAGTGAGCCTAAAATCTCCATAATCTCTATGCTTTGTGTGTATAGAGCAGCTACTTTTACGCTACTATCCCATAGTTCGCTATCTGATGAACTCTCTTTTAGCTCATATATTATTTTTTCAAACTCACCCTCTATTTCTACTTTTACACTCTCTATATCTGGGGCTTGAGTGATTTTCTTGTCAAAAAACTCACTGTACTTATAAAAAGCATCTTTTTGCAAAAAAGAGATTCTTCTTATACTACTAGATATGGTGCTATTTATGCTTATATCCAAAGAGCGTAGGTGTCCCATCTCTAAAAACCTATTTGCTAAAAGTATAGGTGTTTTGATGATGTTTTCCCTAAGCTCTCTTGGAAGGGATTTATTCCCAAAAATACTAAACTCCCAAGCAGATTCTGCTCCTCTTCTAGTTAGCTCATCCACATCTTTTAGGTAGTTTTTTCTAGTATTTTGAATATCTTTTGGCGTGGTTTTTCCCAGAATACCATCTGCTACACTAAGACACACATCTCCTGAAGTTTTCAAAAACCTAACCCACTCATCCATAATAACACTGTTTATAGAGCTTGGAAACACTATAATAGCAGTTAGTACAGCTATAAATGTCCCAGCTAATGTATCTATAATCCTCTGCAAAGCCGTATCTGTAAGGTTTGTGTCTCCTAAAAGCCCATACCCCATAAGAACAGCTATAGTTATAAAAGTAACAGCAATTGCATAGTTTTTCTTTATCATCAGTATAATAACAACTATAGACAGAGCCATTATACTAGTGATTGATACTGTATTGTACTCTCCAATCATCATAATCAAAACTATACCAATTGGTGCTCCAATAAGAGTTCCGACTATTCTCTGGGTTGACTTTTTGATAGAAGAACCAAGCTCAGCTTGAAGTACTAAAACAACTGTAAACATCATCCAGTATATATGCCCTACTCCAAGTTTTTCACCTACAAGTGCAGCTATAAGCGTGGCAATTGCTATTCGGAGTGAGTGAATAAGTGTAGCTTTACTTATCACAATCAACACTTTTTATAATGTACTCTAACTCATCTGTGATATAGTAGGCTGAAGCTAGGTACATATACTCTCTTTTATCTACGGTTTTAGAGCTTTTGACTTTTAGTATTTTGTCTTTTATTGCACCACTTTCAGCCAAAAATCGCTCCAACTCATCTGTAGTCTTAGCTCCTCTTTGCGCCTTTTCAAAAAAAAGTGCAGTGATTAAAGAGAGATTTTCAAGCATCCTAGATACATTTTTTAACTCTCTGTCTTGATTTGTACTTTTGTACTTGTATTTTTTAAGCATAGAGGTCATATCTCTTAGCCTTACAAGCTTTTGAATAAGCATATCACACTCTTCAGGTAGCTTTTCACAGACTCTATCTTTTATACCAAGTAGCACCTCTCTGCTCTTCATACTGTTTGGCTCTATATGACCTATCAAAATCTCCTCTATTAGTTTGTAGTACTTTCTTTTTGAGCCATTTATGATACTATCTCTTGGAATTGGTATAGCAAAAAACATCACTGCAAATACACTAATAACCGCAGCTCCATAAGCTTTAAAAAACTCCAAAAGCTCACTACTACCAACAGGACCAAATGAGCAAGATAGAGAGAACATCACAAACCCAAGAGCACCTATAAGCTTACCAGCTACTCCAAACATACTATAAAGACCAGCTATAAACCCAGCAATAGGAACAGAAAGTAGGAAAAGTTCTGGATTTTCCTTTATAAAAGAGCCTGCCAAAACCATGACTACTATATTGGTGACAGAGATAAGTGTGAAAAAAAGAAGTCTACTTTTTGGTGCGTGAGCAAGTGGTAGCATATTATTAATTATGCCTACAATCAACCAGATTAGATAGCCTTTATCAACTCCTACTGCGAAAAATAGCGCAAACCCAATAACAAAACTCATAAAAACTCTAAACACAAGTCGCCTAGAAGTTCCATCTGCATCTATGTTTATTAAAAAATTAAAATATTTATCACTTAATGTTTCTTTTGTCACTACCTATCTCTGTTTAAATTCTAAAGGGATTATAACATATCAATATTTTTAACCAACTAGCACCTAACCCCTCTAACATCCACTCTCTCATATGGGTAGTACTCCACTCCAGAGCTTGGAACAAAAAACATTAACATCTCCTCTACTTTTTGATATACACTTTTTCTCATCTTTCTATCTACTTCAACTCTGACTTTTTTTCTATCTATATAGATGGAGTTTATACCACTCTCCTCTTTCAAAGAGCCTTCCAAGAAGCCTTTTAGAGCTTCCAGATAACCTTCTAGCCTCTGCTTTGTTACATCTTTTTCATACACACTACTATCTATGTACATACTAACCTCCTGTAAGTTTTATTATAGTTTACATAGTAGTATAGACAGCGTGGTGTCCATTTTGTAGTTTTAATCTACTTTTTTATAAACTTCTATCTAAAAACGGATATATGTGCTAAATCAAGAACAACAAAAAATAGCAGATGCCCTTCTTAAATATCTCCATAACAATACAGAAGCCTCCCTAGCAGGAAGCGCAGGAACTGGAAAAACCTATACAGCCATATCCCTTGCAAGGTCTTATAAAGGAAGTGTAACTCTAAGTGCAACTACAAACAAAGCAGTCTCAGTCCTAAAAGAGTTCGGAGGGGCTTTTTTAGGTAGGCCTATGACTGTTCACTCTTTTTTGGGACTAAAGCTTGAATGGAGTAGAGGCAAGTACAAACTTATCCAAGACCCAGATAAGATAAATGAAACTGACCTGCTCATAGTAGATGAGTCTTCAATGATAGACTCAGAGCTTTATACTCACATACAAGCTGCCCTCTGGAGTGATAGAGTAAAAAATGTACTCTTTATTGGAGATCCTTACCAACTTCCACCCATTAGCAAAAGCTCTTTGGATTTTCTAGAAACAACCCCTTTTAAGCTCCAAGACATAGTCAGGCAGGAGCAAAACAACCCTATCATCCTACAAGCCACCAGAATAAGGGAGCTAATACAGTCAAAATCAAATACACTCTACAATATAGAAGAAATAAGCCCACACATAACAGTAACTACAAACTACAAAACATGGCTAGATGAGTTTATAAACAATGAAGGCTCAAAAAGCATTTTGTCTTTTCTAAACTCTGTAGTTGACAATCACAATTTCACCATAAGAAGGATATTAAAACCAGATGCAAAAGAGTTTGAAGAGGGTGAAAGCATCATCGCTCAAGAGGTTTATGAAAAAGACGGAAACATACTTATCACAAATGGGGAGGAGCTTATAGTTGATAGAGCTTGCTTACAAGATGGGTTTTGGGAGATAGTTGATATAGAAGGAAGAAGATTTAACACACCATCCATGCACCACAAGCAAAGACTAAAAAAAGATCTTGAGGAGCTATATACCAAAAAAGCATGGGAGGCGTATAAAGAGCTAAAAAGCTACTTCCTAACAGTCAAATACGCCTATGCTTGCACTATCCACAAATCCCAAGGAAGTAGCTGGGAGAGCGTCTACATAGACCTAAGATATATGGGAAGCAAGATAGACACTGAGATGAAAAACCGCCTCATATATGTAGCACTCACTCGCGCTTCAAAAAGTGTTAAAGTTCTACTCTGATACTTACTGGGCAGTGATCTGAGCCTAGTATCTCAGGATGGATGGAGCTTTTTATCACACCATCTTTTAGAGCATCATTTACACAAGCATAATCAATCCTCCAGCCAACATTTTTAGCCCTAGCATTAAACCTATAACTCCACCAAGTATAGTGTCCCTCCTCATCCTTATGCTCTTCACGAAACACATCCCTATATCCAGAGTCCAAAAACCCACTCATCCACTCACGCTCCTCTGGTAAAAATCCCGGGTTTTTCTGATTTGACTTTGGGTTTTTTAGATCTATCTCAGTATGAGCGATGTTGTAGTCACCACAAAGAATGATGTTTTTGCCACCACTTACAAGCTCATCACACTTTTTTAGGATAGCATCACAAAAAGATAGCTTATACGCAAGTCTAGCCCCACCCTCTTGAGAGTTTGGAAAGTAGCAGTTTAGTAGGGCAAACTCATCAAAACTAGCAATAAGCACCCTACCCTCACTATCAAACTCCTCTATCCCTAGAGTCTCTATACTATTTGGCTCATGCTTTGTATATAGAGCTACTCCGCTGTAGCCCTTTTTTTCTGCACTAAAAAAGTAGCTCTTATATCCCTTTGGCTCCAAGATAGCCCTATCAAGCTGAGAGGCTTCTGCTTTTGTCTCCTGCAAAGCTAGCATATCAGGGGAGGTTGACTCAAGCCAATCTAAAGCGCCTTTTTTAGCACAGGCTCTTATTCCATTCACATTCCATGAGTAGATAGTTTTCATATTTAAGACCTTTTAAGTGGTGACCTCGGCGCGATTCGAACGCGCGACCTCACGATTAGGAATCGTGTGCTCTATCCAGCTGAGCTACGAAGTCAAGGGGGTTTATTGATTTTTAGAAAAGTATTTTATTAAACTAGAACTTAATATTTAGTTTTATAGACTTTTGCATGTATGATTAGTATTTCTCTATTTATCAATTTTTAGTCTATAATACAGTTTTTACATAACTAATGATATCCTATCAATAACAAGGAGACTGTAAGTGAAAAATATAACTATCTTTGTACTCTTTTTGATTTTTACCTTATCACTTCAAGCAGATAGTAATAAAAAACTTGCCTATCTAGTATCAGATATGAGTATTCCCTTTTGGCAAATAATGTCAAAAGGTATAGTAAAAGCTTCTGAAAAAAACGGATACAGTGTTAAAATCTATAATGCTAAAAACAGTGCCAAACAAGAGCTAATCAACACAGTAGAGGCTCTCAAAAGCAAAATAGATGGACTAATAATCTCCCCAACAAGCTCCTCAAGTAGTGCAACTATTTTAAAACTCGCAGAAAAAGCAAATATTCCAGTAGTCATCTCTGATATTGGGACTGATAGTGGAGAGTATGTATCTTTTATATCATCAAACAACAAGCAGGGAGCCTATGATATAGGTAGAGTGCTTGCAGAGAAGATGAACTCCTTAGGCTGGGACAAAGATGGAACTGTAGGAATAATAGCAATCCCACAAAAACGCCTAAATGGACAACAAAGAACTGCAGGATTTATGAAAGCTATGGATGAGGCTAATATAGATGGTGCAGGTATAAAGCAACAAATAGACTTCTCATATCAAGAAACCTATAACTACACAAAAGAGTTAATTAATGAAAACAAAAGACTGCTATACGAAAATTATGCACTAAGGAAA
>CAZAFM010000087.1:0-9486 GCA_964484395.1 uncultured Campylobacterales bacterium
GGATTTTCTGTAGTTTTTCTCCCTACTACCATATATCTTCTCTTTTAGCCTATTTATGGTGACATTAACCTTTCTATCTTTATATATACTAACACCACCCCAGACGTTTTCTAGTAGATACTCTCTAGTTAAAACAATGTTTTTATTTTTGATAATCTAAGTTAATAGATTAAACACTATTTTTGTTAAGTCTATCTTTCTGTCATCAATAAACACCTCTTTGCTTTTTTGTTTGATAATAATATCTCTAAACTGAAGTATATCTACCTCATCTTGTTTAGTTCTTTTTAGGATTGCTTTTACCCTATAGACTAACTCCTCCATTACAAAAGGCTTAGTTAGATAGTCATCAGCTCCACTGTCAAATCCATCTAGTTTCTCTTTGTTAGTGCTTTTTGCGCTTAGATACAGGACTGGGACTTGAAATCCTTTAGCTCTTATCTCTCGTACAAACTCACTTCCCTCAACTCCAGGAAGATTTCTATCTACTATTAAAAGGTCTACATTTTCCTCTTTTATAAACTGCTCAACCTTTTTTGTGGTCAAAAAGCCATGTATCTCAAACCCCTCTTTTTGGAGGTTATACTCTAGTAACTCTAGAAGATCCTCTTCATCCTCTATGATGCCAATTAGACCAGCCATGAAACTCCTTTAATAGCTTTGTATACTTCCACCATACTTAACATAGTGCATCAAAGAGCATATATCTACAGACCTATCAGCACTTCTTTCTAGCTTTCTTATACTTTTTAAGATTTTTATATATTTTTGACTTAGCTCGACATCTTTACATATATTTCCTAAAATCTCTTTCTCAAGTAGTGAGTATATATCATCAGTCTTACTCTCTTCGATTTTTGAGAGAGTAAAAAAATCCTCACTATCTTCACTATAGTAGTGCTCTATGGCAAAAAGAGCATATTTGATAGATTTGATAGCACATTTGTGCATATTAGTGATATACTCTTTGTAGTTATCTAGGTTTATATCTTCTAGATAGATTAGCTCTTTTGTGTTTCTTGCATATCTTTTAACATCATTACCTACCCCTACAAGCTCGTTTGTAAGCTTTATTCCAGCTATTAAAAACCTGAGCTCTTTTGACTCTGCATTATAAAGTGCTAGAATTTTTACTATTCTATTATCTATACGATTTCCAGCATCCTCTATGCCTTTTAGAGTAAGAGCCACTCTCTCAAAAACATCATCACTCTTCTTCTCAAAGCCCTCCAATGCAAGAATGTGTGAGTTAAGCACGGTTTTGGCGATACTAGAGAGCTCTTTTTGGAGTGTGTCTATCTCTTTTTCAAACTTAGGATTAACTGCGTTTATTTGAACCATATCTATACTGTTTTCCATACTAGATTATATAATAGAAAAGATACTTTTTGATTACAGTGTAGATATATTTTTTTGTCACTCCACTGTAACCACATATAACTAGAATAGTAAAAGAGAAAAATCTACACAAATCAAAGAAGATAAATGCTAGAAGAATACAATAAATGGAATATGATTATTTCAAAGCTAAGATTTGCTTATAAGCCAATAGTAAATGTCCATAGTGGGATAGTTCACGGGTTTGAGGCTGTTGTGGTAAACTCACAAGACTTAGGTTTTACAACTATGCCTAATCTTCTTGATAGAGCATATAGGGATTTTGTTCTTACTTATGTAGAACTTCAGCTAAGAAAAAAAGCCGCCATGAGCTTTTTGCACTATGGTATGTATGAAAATATAAAGATTTTCTATAAATTCGATAGGCATATTTTATCAATGCCAGATGTAAATAGTGAGTTTATGTCTTCATTAGCTAGAAGTGTTAACACCCTCTCAGATATGATATGTCTAGAGATTTCTGAAAAAAAAGAGAACCTCCACCCAGCTGAGATAAACAATATTTTTTCACTATACAGAAATCAAGGATACAGGGTTGTAATTGATAATTTTGGTGCAAATAGTTTTCATTTTAAGCATCTTTATAATATTACTCCTGATTATCTCAAGTTTGATAAGTTTTTTACCAAAAATCTTCATACAGATATGAAAAAAAGAATGCTTATATCTAAACTTATTGATATATCAAAAACTATAGGCTCTTTTACTATTGCAAAAGGTGTTAAGAGTGAAGAGGAGTTTTATGCTTGTAAGGATTTAGGGATTGATTTAGTTGAGGGTGAACTTATTTCTCCTGCTATTGAGGATTTAGGAGAGATAAAAGAGAAGTATGACCACATCTTGGAACTCAGTGAAAAAGATAGAAGAGACTCCATAAGACAAACAATTGTAGAAAAAAACCTCAACCACCTTGAGCCAGTTTATATTGATGAAGATATGTTTGATGTACTTGAGAAGTTCAAAAGAAACAAAAGCACTACATTTCTACCAGTTTTACAAAGAGATATGTCCCCTCTTGGCGTACTCTTAGAAAAAGAGCTTAAAGACTATGTCTACTCAGCCTTTGGCACATCACTACTAAAAAACAAGTCAGCCTCTATAGGTGTCAAAAAGTTCATGGTTAAATGCGCTACAGCTGATATAAACACAAGACTTGAAGGACTATTAAAGTCTTTTTCTGCAACTGAAGATAGTGTAGGTATACTGATTACAAAAGACACTAAGTATTACGCTTTTCTCAGCTCAAAAGAGCTTCTAAGAGCCCTAAATGAACAGTCTTTAGAAATAGCAAGAGACCAAAACCCCCTAACAAAGCTTCCTGGCAATATACCAATTTCAAACTTTATAATAGACTCTATTCAGGATATGAAAGAGCCACTATATCTTGCATATTTTGATTTTGATAATTTTAAACCTTTTAATGATAAATATGGATTTAGACTAGGTGATAGAGCTATTCTTATGTTCTCAGAGATACTCAGGAATGATTTACAAAACTCAAAGTTTTTTTTAGGGCATATAGGTGGGGATGACTTTTTTGTAGGTTATAAAGGCAATATAGAGTATGAGGAGTTTTGTGAGCACATAGAGTTTATATGCGAAAGCTTCAAAACAAAGGCTAAATCACTCTACAAAGAGGATGATAGAAAAAGAGGCACTGTCGTCCTAAAAGACAGAGAGGGAAAAGCTCGTGAGTTCAAACTCCTCTCAGTAAGTGCTTCTATAGTTGAGATAAGAAAGGGTAGTGACTTAGAGATTAACAAAGCTCTAGATGCTACCCTCTCAACCGCCAAAAAAAGCGCAAAAGAGATGCCAAATAATATCTGTGCTATTTCTGTTATTGCAGGACTTGAGAACTTATAAGCTATTCAAAAAGTGAGAAATCTTCAAATACTTCTATCTTCTCAATCTTGTCACCTACTTCTATGGAGTCTAGGACTTTAAAGTCTTTTTTATCAATTATTTGACCAAAAACAGTATGCTCTCCATCTAAATGAGGTTGCTCCCCAAAGCAGATAAAAAACTGGCTTCCTCCAGTATCTTTTCCTGCGTGAGCCATCGATAGAGCACCTTTTTTATGCTTATTTAGGTTTGTATCCACCTCACACTTAACCCTCCAATCAGGTCCACTAGTTCCATCACCCTTTGGACATCCGCCTTGGGCTACAAATCCAGGTATGACTCTATGGAATGCAAGATTGTCATAGAAACCACTATTTGCTAAATGTGCGAAATTTGCAACATTTTCAGGTGCATCTTTATAGAAAAGCTCAAAAATCATTTCACCTTTGTTAGTTACTATTTTTGCAAATTTGGCTTTTTTTAGCTCATCCTCTGATAAGTTGTAACTTTTTATATCTTTCCAGACCATTTTTCACCTTTAGTTTTATTTATGAGTTTTAAGTGTAGTATAATAGCAAAAACTAGGGGCTTCGCGCAATGTTTAGATGGGTTTTTGCACTTTTTATATCTTTTTTTTCAGTAATGGAAGCAAATGAGTTTAAAAAAACACTCATTATAGGCTATGAGTTAGACAATAAAGAGTATCTATCAATGGGGGTAGTAACAAAAAGCGGATATATACTAACTTCTTCTGATTTTTTTTCCAAAAACAACATAAAAAAAGATATAACCGTATATGTGTATGATAGTGATTTTACTCAACCGACCTGCTTTATGAAAGCAAGAGTAAAGGCGGTTGATTTTGATAGAAATATGGCTCTACTAGAAGGTGATGGTTATCTTGATGTTTTCTGTAATGAGATGAGTTCACAGAGTGAGTATCATAAGAAGTTTTTAGAGAGTGCGATGATTGATTTTTTTTGTGGTGAATGCAAATATTTTCCTGATATTTTAGAAAGTGTTAGATATGTTGAGTTTGATAAGGAGGGGCTATTAGTCTCTAAAAAGAGTGAAAACCTAGGCTACTTCTTTAAAGACGAGAAGGATCTGGGATATGTTGTGGGCTTTGTAGTAGATCACAACCCTCTATACCCGGGAACTCCATATTTTGATAAAGATGGAAATCTTATGGGAATGTATGTTTTTGGGAAGTTTGCTGATATAGGGTTTGATGGAGCTCTTAGTAAGGGATTTATCACCTCATATATCTGTGAGCTAGAGAACGCCTCTGTTATACAGACTCCTCACAAGCTTTGTGAGGGCTTTGAAGATAGTGAACTTTTTGGGATTATAGAAGAGAAGTGAGAGGGTTTTTTCTACTATTTCTTGTTTCTTTTTTTGCTGGTTGCTCTTTAAAAACTCCTACTCATAATGAGCTGAATTCTAGAGCCCTGTCTTTAGCACTGCAAAGCCTATCAAGCAGTGTCTCAAAAGAAGATGCTCAAAATGTGGCAAATCTATCATATAAAGTCTCAAAGGAACTTAATAATAAGTTTCAAAGGTCATCTTCTCCAATGTTTCATAACTTTTTGGTAAACATAGGTCTTAAAAGTAATGGTCTTTGCTATGAGTATGCCAATGAGCTACTTGAAGCTTTAAGAGTGCTTGGACCAAAAAGCTTGAATATCTATAGTGTAGTCTCAAAAAAAGGAGAGTATTTTGAGCACAATGCGCTTCTAGTTACTTCAAAAGAGGAGCTAAACAATGGTGTAATACTTGACCCTTGGAGGAGTGCTAATCCACTCTTTTGGATAGATTTAAGTAAAGATAGATACAATTGGAGAGTAGTAAAAAAGCAACAAAAGGACTAAACATGAGTGAAGAAAAAAAAGATAAGTTTGATAGCGGAGAGCCATCATTGGAGAAGATAAGCGACTACCATAAACCAATGAGCAAGAAAAAGCAAAAAACTCTTTTGCTAGCAATGTTTATAGGTATTCTTTTTGCGGGGAGCATATATCTATTAGCCTACTTTTTTAGTAGCTAAGGAGAGATAGGTGGAGGAGTTTCTAAAAAAAGCTAAACTTGCAAGTAGAGTTATTGCAAACCTCAGTAGTGGCAAAAAAAAGCAGGTGCTTATTGCACTTGCAAATGCTTTGAGAGCTAATAAGTTAATGATAATTGAAGAGAACAAAAAAGACTTAGCTTATGGTAAGGAGGCGAATTTAAGCAGTGCGCTTATGGATAGATTGCTTCTAGATGAGGGAAGAGTAGAGTCTATGGCAGAAGCCATACAAGAGATTGCTATACTAAAAGAGCCAGTAGGTAGAGTAATAGAGGGCTGGAATACTGATAATAATCTCAAAATAGAGAAAATCAGCGTACCAATAGGCGTTATATCTATTATATATGAATCAAGACCAAATGTAACAAGCGATACGGCTGCACTTTGCTTCAAAAGCGGTAATGTCTGTGTGCTAAAAGGTGGAAAAGAAGCAATAAATAGTAACAAAGCTATAGCAAAAGTACTTCAAGATGCACTAGAAAAAGAGGGAGTTCCAAAAGAGGCAATATCTCTTATACCTGATAGTAGCAGAGAGGGAGTAGCAAGTCTTATAAAAATGGATAAATATGTAGACTTAGTCATACCAAGAGGCGGTGAGAAGCTTATAAAGTTCGTAAATGAAAATGCAACTGTCCCAGTAGTCAAACACGATAAAGGGCTCTGTCATGTCTATATTCATAAAGATGCAGATGCAAAAAAAGCAGTAGATATAGCTATAAATTCAAAAACTCACAGAACAGGTGTCTGCAATGCAGCTGAGACACTCTTAATAGATGAAGAAATAGCCCCAGAGCTACTTCCTATCCTCAAAAGTGAGTTTGATAAAAAGTCAACCTTACTAAAAGGATGTGTAAAAACTAGAGCTATCATAGATACACAGAGTGCAAGTCACGAGGACTACAATACAGAGTATCTTGACAATATTCTAAATATCAAAGTAGTAAAACATATAGATGAAGCACTAGATCATATAAGTATATATGGCTCAAGCCACTCTGAATCCATAGTAAGTGAAAACTATAGTGCATGTAGTAGGTTTATGCAAGAGGTTGATGCTTCAACTGTCTATACAAATGCTTCAACTAGGTTTACTGATGGAGGGATGTTTGGCTTTGGTGCTGAAGTGGGTATTAGTACAAATAAGCTCCACTCAAGAGGACCTATGGGCATAAACGACCTTACAACATATAAATACTGTGTCTATGGACACGGTCAAATAAGAGAATAAATGAAGTTAGAGGATTTACTAAAAGAGGCTGGAGAGATACTAAGAGAGGGCTTTTATGGTGAGTTTAAAACTGATTATAAAGGAAAAGCTGATCTTGTCACAGAGTATGATATAAAAATCGAGAAGTTTTTGCTTCCAAAACTAAAAGAGATATATCCAGACTTTGAAATAGTGGGAGAAGAGAGCTTTGAAGGAGATGAGTTTAAAGAGAGTGGTGTTTTTGTAGACCCAATAGATGGTACTACCAACTTTGTACACAAACTTCCCTATGTTGGAATATCTATAGGAGTCTGGAAGGATGGTGAGGCAATAGAGGGAGGAGTTTACAATCCAATATTAGATAAACTCTACTTAGCACAAAAAGGAAGTGGTGCATACTGTAATGGAAGAAAGATAGAAGTCTCTAAGACTTCAACACTACAAGAGGCACTCCTAGCAACTGGATTTCCATATACCAAAAACAGCTCACCAATAGACCTAGCTTTTGTACTAAACTCTCTGACAAATCTACTACCAAAAACTAGAGATATAAGAAGGTATGGATCAGCAAGCCTTGATTTATGTATGGTCGCTGAGGGAATATTTGATGGGTTCTATGAGATAAATCTAAAGCCTTGGGATGTGGCTGCTGGAGTTTCTATACTACTTGAAGCAGGAGGTCAGGTCAGCTCTTATGGTGGGAAGAAGTATGACATGAATGATAGAACAATAATAGCTACAAACTCCCCTATTCATCAAGCTCTAATAGATGAAGTAAGTTTCTAAATCTATTCTATGTTACAAGGATGGTAGTGAAAAAATTAATAGTAATAATTACTCTTGTAATTTCGATGCATGGATCACAGTTCTTAATTATGACTGAGGATCTAAAGCCTTACAACTACAAAGAGGATGGTAAGCTCAAAGGTATTAGCGTAGAGGTAGTAGAAAAAGTACTTGAAAATCTAGGCTACAAAGATGAAGAGATTATAGTCTATCCATGGTCAAGAGCTATAAATGTACTTCAAACGAACAAAAAAGCTATCCTTTTTTCTATGTCCTACACACAAGAGCGAGCCCAAAAATATAAGTTTGCATGCCCTTTAAGTGAAGTTGAGGTGTTCTTTTTTGTAAGAAAAGATAGCGAGATAAACCTACAAGAACTTAATGACATAAAAGACCTCAAAGTAGGAGTAGTCCAAGACTTTGGAGCTCATAAACACTTAGTTAAGAAGGGCTTTTCAGATTTTGATTACTCCTCTTCTACAAAAGTGATGGCACAAAAACTTCTTAGTAAAAAAATAGATGCTTTTGCAGCAGCTCCATTTGCGGTGTACTCTTTAGATATAGATACTTCAAACATAGAGCAAACTCCACTTAAACTGTATGGAACCGATCTTTGTATCGCTTTTAACAAATCTTTTGATGATCTTGAAGTAAAAAAATGGGAAGATGAGCTTTTAAAGATTCGCCAAAGTGGGCAGTATCAAAAGATATTTGATAAGTATATCAAGAAAGATTAGATGATGAGAGCTATTATAATTTTTACTTTTTTAAGTACTATTTTATTTGCTACATCATTGACAATATACACTGAGGAAAATCCACCATGGAACTATAAAAAAGATGGCAAAGTTCAAGGGGTAGCAACACAAGTGGTACGATTAATCCAAAAAGATATAGGCAATAGTGACCCCATACAACTAGTACCGTGGACAAGAGGCTACAAAGAGACTTTGCAAAAGCCAAACCATATTCTTTTTGCAACTTCAAGACTTCCACAACGAGAAGAGCTATTTCATTGGGTAGGACCTGTTATTGTAAGTGAGTCATATCTTTACAAACATAAATCAAATAGAGAAAAAATCAAAACTTTTGAAGATGCAAAAAAGGTATCTCTTATCGATGCAGGCTCTGTTAAAAATGCTGGGTATATGACTTTAAAAGAGAAAGGGTTTGAAAATCTCTCAGACCTTTCAAAAGATTTTGGGTCTTTGAAAAGATTACAAAGTGGAAGAGTTGATTTAGTTGCTCTTGGAAACTATAATTTTGTTTTTAAAGCTGCACTTAGTGGGCTTGATGCAGATGATTTTGTAAATACTGGTATTAAGGTTAATGAGAACTCTTTATATATAGCTATCTCAAAAGGGACTGATAAAGCTATTGTACAAAAATGGCAAAACTCCTTTGAAAAGATTAAAAAATCAAAAGTGATAGATACACTTATACAAAAAGAGCTAAAAAAGATAAAGCATGATACAAAAAATTAAAAACCTCAATCTTACCCCATTTGTAGCATCTATACTTTTTATAGCACTACTTTTGCCTACACTTATCTCAAGCTTTATACTTATAGAACAAGAGAAACAAAGACAACTCCATGAGATAAAGAGATTTAAAAATGGCGTGAGTAAGCTACTTGCATCCTCTTTGAGCGTACCTTTGTGGGAGTTTCGTAAAGACAGTGCTATAAAAGCAATTGAGCCTATTTTGAATGATAAACGGCTGGTGTTTGTCAAAGTAGTAGATACCCAAACAGGAGAGCTTTTTATCGATATCAAAAACAACACTGTTGCTGGTAAAACCCTTACTCATACTGAAGATATCTATAATGACAAAGTAAAAATTGGGGAGCTCACTATTGGAATCTCAGACTTTGCGATGCAGGAAAACTTGCAAGAAACAATTAATGGCTATATTGCACTTTTTGTTTTTCAGCTTCTTCTTAGTAGTGCTGTTTTGCTTTTTGCTATATATAAAAAGATACTTTCCCCTATAAAAAGATTAGAAGCCCAAGCAAATGCACTTTCACAAAATAAGTTAGATATCTGTTTTGATTGGAAGAGTAGTGATGAGATAGGAAAGCTAGGACAAAGCTTTGAATATGCAAGACAATCACTCCTTCAAAATATACAAAACCTCAAAGAAGCCAAACAAAAAGCAGATGAAGCCAGTAGACACAAAAGTGAATTTC
>CAZAFM010000088.1:0-9075 GCA_964484395.1 uncultured Campylobacterales bacterium
AGAGAACTCAGCGTTAGCGTAGCTCTTAGGAATTCACTTCCTAAGAGCGTATAAATAATCGACTGAAAGGAGATTTATAGGTGAAAAAAATTGCCGTAATTGGTGGTGGTATTAGTGGATTATCACTTAGTTACTACCTCAAAAAGCTAAAACCAGAGGTTGATATAACTATTTATGAAAAAGAAAAAGAGCTAGGTGGTAAAGCAAAAACCTCTAAGATTGAAGGATATAGGATAGAGGAGGGAGTAAATGGCTTTTTGACAAACAAGCCTGATACTTTAGAGCTAGTAGAGAGTGCTGGACTTGAAGATATACTGCTAAAAAGTAGTGATTTGGCTAGAAAGAGGTTTATCTATCACAAAGGAGAGCTTCATAGAATGCCAGAAGGTCCCAGTGCGTTTATCAAAACCTCCCTTCTATCTCCTCTAGGAAAGCTAAGTGTAGCTCTAGAGTTTTTTAGACCTGCTAAAAAAGATGATTCATTAGAAACACTCTATGATTTTGGAAAAAGAAGGCTTGGAAGGGAGTTTACTGAAGTTTTTTTAGATGCTATGAGTGCAGGAGTGTTTGGCTCGACTCCAAAAAAACTATGTGTAAATGCTGCATTTCCCCTTGTAGTAAACCTAGAAAGAGAGTATGGCGGGCTTTTTAAAGGTATGATAAAAAAAAGAAAAAAGCAAGCAGGCCCAGGAGGAGTTCTAACAAGCTTTCAAAACGGAATGGGTGAGTTTATAAAAAAACTAGCAGGGAGCTTTGATGCAGATATACTGTGCTCTACACCTGTAAAAAAGATAGAGAAGCTTGAGGATGGCTATAGAGTAGTAAGTCAAGAAGGGGCTTGTAAGTTTGATAAGGTAGTAATATGTACTGAGGGTTTTATAGCTTCAAGGCTTATTAAGGAGTTTGCAAGTGACTTAAGCAAAAGTCTAAAAGAGATAGAGTACTCACCTATGGCAGTAGTAGCCCTTGGATATGATGAGTTTCCTCATAAGCTTGAAGGCTTCGGCCTGCTTAGTACTACTAGCTCTAAGTGCCCTATATTAGGAGTACTATGGGATAGTTCCGTATTTGAAAATAGAAGCGAAAAAGGCAAAAAACTTCTACGAGTAATGATAGGTGGACAAAGAGATAGTCAGCTTGTACAAAGAAGTGATGAGGAGCTAATACGCCTAGCAAAAGAGGGGATTTTGCAAACTATGGGGGTTAGAGCAGATGAGAGTGTTAGTTTTGTAAAAAAGGGGGGTTGCGCTATACCAAATTATGGACTATCCCATATTCCACTAAGAGATAGGATTGCAAAAGAGACTAAAGCTTATGAAGGACTCTATCTAAACTCAAATGCTTATTATGGAGTGGCATTTAATGACTGTATTAGTAACTCCAAAGTCTGCGCAGAGAGGATAGCTTTGGATTTAAACTAGTTTTAATGTGATTTAATATACAATCGCGCTTCAATTTTGAGAAATTTTACTGTTTATAAGGAAAAAAATGAAAAAAGGTATTCACCCAAACTATGTTGAGAGCAAGGTAATATGTGCTTGCGGAAACACATTTACAGTTAAGTCAAACAAAGAAGAGACAAAAATAGACATCTGCTCTGAGTGCCATCCGTTTTATACGGGCTCTGAGAAGATTCTTGACTCTGCAGGTAGAGTTGAGAGGTTCAAGAAAAAATATAACCTCAAATAGTTGCTTCTTTTTGTCTCCACTCCAATTGGTAATCTAGAAGATATTACTTTAAGGGCGCTAAAAGCCCTTGAAGAGGCAAGTATCGTTCTTTGTGAAGATACGAGAGTATCTTCTAAGCTTATCAGACTCTATGAAGATAGAGCCCTCATAAAAAAAACCCAAAAAAAGTATATATCACTACATTCACACAATGAAGATGAGTTTCTTGCAAATCTTGAAACAGACTTTTTCTCTTCAAATGTAATATATCTCAGTGATGCAGGCGCACCATGCATTAGTGACCCGGGGGCTAAACTAGTTTTGTACTGCTTGGAAAATGGAGTTTTGTATGACTTTTTGCCAGGTGCCTCTGCGCTTATTAGTGGATATGGGATGAGTGGCTTTGTAGAGGGAAGGTTTTTGTTCATAGGGTTTTTGCCCCATGGTAAAAAGCTGAGAGTTCCACAACTACAAAAAGCTCTTTTTAGTGGGTATGTGAGTATCTACTATGAGTCTCCTAAGAGGATTGTACAACTAGTAGAGGAGATAGTAGAGCTTGATGAAAAGAGGGAGGTTTTTGCTATAAAAGAGATAACAAAACTTCATCAAAAAAGCTTTAAACATGATGCAAAAAAACTTCTAGAACTCTTAAAGCAGAGTGATTTAAGAGGTGAGTGGACACTGGTTGTAGATGGAAGTAATGAGACACTTAAGTGTGCTACACTAAAAGAGCTAGAGACTTTAGCTCTTCCCCCAAAGGTAGCTGCAAAGATTGAGGCATTTTTTTTAGGAGTAAGTTCAAAAGAGATATATAAAAGGGATAACAGTTGTTAGTTTATGGAAAACAGGTTGTAGAGTACATTTGCCAAAAACATCCAGAGATTGTGGAAACTATCTACCTTTCTAAAGAGATTGATAAGAAGCTTTTTGGTACATTTGCAAAGGTAGCAAAGATAGAGAGGGTTGATAACAAAAAAGCCCAAGCAATGAGCAGGGGAGGAAATCATCAAGGATGTCTTGCCCTTATAACCCCTTTAGAGTTTGGCTCTTTAGATTTGGTTGAAAACTCAAGTAGGGTAGTGATTTTAGTAGGTGTTAGTGATGTTGGGAATATTGGTGCTATAATTCGAACCTCATATGCTTATGGTGTTGATGTTCTAGTTGTTGCAGGACTAAAAAGTATGAATCTTGAAGCAGTTATTAGAACAAGCTCTGGAGCTGCTCTTGATATGCCAATAGTCTTAGCACCTGAAAGTGGTGATTTGTTAAATAGACTAAAACACAGGGAGTTTGATCTCATCTGTGCTAAAGCTGGAGCGCAAAGCTTATCAAAACTACCTACAAAATGGGCACTCCTGCTAGGTAGTGAGGATAAGGGAATACCAAAAAGATTTGAGAAATTTTGTACAAAAAGCCTAGGTATTGAGATGAAAAATAGTTTTGATTCACTAAATGTCTCAGTAGCCGCAGGTATACTAATAGATAGGATAGTCTATGGAAGAGACTCTAAGTAAGTTAAGAAGTATTGGAACTGAGGAAATATCTGAGAAAACCCATATATCGCGTGGTAAAATAGAGGATATTCTTAATAAAAAGTATGAAAACTTTGATAAGGTAAAAATAGGTGGTTTTATTAAAATCATCGAAAGAGAGTTTAATGTAGATCTTCATGAGTGGCTTGAGGAGTTTGAGGCTAGCCATAGTCAGGGAGAAGATCGTGATGAAGAGCTTGAGTTGCGTACGGGCTTCATAGAAAAAAAAGAGAAAAGCGGAGGTTTTTGGAAGCTTCTATTATTCTTAATGATTCTTGTAGCCATAGGCGGATACTTAGCTTATAAGCAAGGTTTTATAGAGTTTGCAAACAAATCTCCTGTAGCTCCAGCTCAAACTGAGCCTGTAGAGACGGAGACTGAAGCAGTAGTAGTTGAAGAAGAAGAGGTAGAGGTTGAGGTAGTAGAGCCTATCTCAGCTGAAGAGATTATAAACAAGCAGATTCTACCTGAAAAAATTAGTAGTGAAGAAAGTGTAGCCTCACCTATAGAAGAGAGTGTAGTAGATACTAATACATCACAAGAGCCTAATGAAGAAGAAGAAGTAGCTTTAACAGCTGAGAGTAAAGATACTCTAGAGTTCAAGATAGACCCAAAAAGCCGTCTTTGGATAGGAAAGATAGATGTTGAAACAAAAAACAAAGAGAGCCTAATAACCACTAGTGAGTACATACTAGATGTAGAAGATGATATACTAATAATCACTGGACATGGAGATTTGTCTATATCTATAGATGGTAATGTTACAAACTATCAAGAGTTGGACCCACTTAGGTTTCATCTAAGTAAGGATGGGGCTAAACTTATCAGCTTTGAGGAGTTTAAAGAACTAAATGGAGGAAATAGTTGGTAAGAAAACTTCTACTCCTAATTTTTGTAGTATCTCTTTGTTTCTCAGACCAACTAGATACTAAGATAAAAACATACATGAGTGACCAAGAGTACCATAAGCATAGTAGGCTTCTTGATATGGTCTTTAAAAACAAAGAGAGTTTTTATAGTTATGGAAGTGTAGATTCTATAAAAGTTCTAAAAACACTTAGGCAGAATGGGCTTTTAAGGCTATCTCTTGGCTCACCACAGCATCTTGTTGTGGGATTTAAGCTGGATTTTGCATCTTTTATAGGTATAAAGGCTATAAGTGACTCCCTAGCGTCTCTAGGGTACAACTACTTTGTTATAGACGAAGCTAAAAACAACGAAGAGGGCTTTTCACTAAAAGTAGGGATAGATACTGAGTATGCTCCTGATCCTATTTTGTTAAATAGTGAGCTTAAAAAAAGAGGTGTAAAGGTAGTAGATATATCAAAGGATGATTCTAAATGGAGTTATGCTCTAAGTCTAGAGTCTGCAACTCTACCTGATGCTATAGGGCTTAGAAGTGGAGAGAGTAAGACAATCTCAAGGATGCTTCAATCATACTGGGTTGAAATAGAGGGGAGTTCTAGCTCTCTTTTGCTAAAGTCGCTTCCTGGAAACAGCTGGCATCCTAAGGTTGTTTTTTATGATAGTAACTTAAATATACTAGAAGTTGAGCAAAAAGATGCAGAGAGTAGACATGAAGAGCTATCTATCCCTGAAGGAAGTAAGTTTATAAAAGTATCTGACTTTTTTGGTTCATACAATATAAAAAATGGTTTTGATATAGCTCTGAAGTAGAAGGAAAGAGATGTTTGAAGAGTATCAGTTTGAGAAGATAAATAGACTTCCAAAGTATGTTTTTGCGGCAATAAATGAGATAAAGCTTAACCTAAGACGAAGTGGTGAAGATGTTATAGATTTCTCAATGGGAAATCCAGATGGAAAAACTCCCCAACACATAGTTGATAAGCTAATAGAGAGTGCTGATAAACCAAAGGTGCATGGTTACTCAGCTTCAAAGGGTATATACAAGCTAAGGCTCGCAGTGTGTGACTGGTATAAAAGAAAGTATGGAGTAGAGCTAGACCCAGATAGTGAGATAGTGGCTTCTATGGGTTCTAAAGAGGGGTATGTACATCTAGTGCAAGCCATAACAAACCCAGGAGATATAGCAGTCGTGATGGAGCCAGTCTATCCTATACACTACTATGCTTTTGTAATAGTGGGTGCTAGTGTTCAGAAGATGCCTATGATATGGAATGATGAGTTTGAATTAGATGAAGATAAGTTTTTTGAGAATCTCAAAAAAGCTCTAAATGAATCAATCCCCAAACCAAAATATGTAGTAGTGAATTTTCCTCACAACCCAACCACAGTAACAGTTACTCAAGAGTTCTATGTAAGACTTGTAGAGTTGGCTAAAAAAGAGAGATTTTATATCATAAGTGACATTGCTTATGCTGAGCTTACTTATGATGGATATACTACTCCTTCAGTCTTAGCCGTAGAGGGAGCAAAAGATGTAGCAGTAGAGAGCTATACACTGTCAAAAAGCTACAACATGGCTGGTTGGAGAGTTGGGTTTATTGTAGGAAACAAACGCCTTGTAGGTGCTTTGCAGAAGATAAAAAGCTGGATTGATTATGGTATGTACACTCCTATTCAAGTAGCCTCTACCGTAGCTCTAAACTCCTCTCAAGAGTGTGTTGAAGAGATAAAAGATAAATACAAAAAAAGAATGGATGTATTGGCTGAAAGTTTTAGTAATGCAGGTTGGGAGATAAAAAAGCCAAAAGCAACTATGTTTATATGGGCTAGAATTCCAAAAGAGGTAGAGCATCTAGGTAGTTTGGAGTTTAGTAAAAGACTGCTAGAAGAGGCAAAGGTTGCAGTTAGTCCGGGAGTTGGGTTTGGAGAGTATGGCGAAAACTATGTAAGGATAGCTCTTATTGAAAATGAGAAGAGAATCCGCCAAGCTGCAAGAAATATTAAACAGTTTTTGAAACAATTTAAGTAAAGGTTTTTGGATGATAAATGTGGGAATTATAGGGCTTGGTACTGTCGGAAGTGCTGTTGTTGATGTACTGGAGACTAATAGGGAGCTTATAAAAGCTAGGTGTGGAAAAGAGATTGTTGTAAAAAAAGCCGTAATAAAAGACATCAGTAAAAAAAGAGATGTAAATCTTCAGATAAGTGACAATATAGATGATATTCTAAATGACAAAGATATAGATATTGTCATAGAGCTTATGGGTGGGGTTGAAGAGTCTTATGAGGCAATTACTAAAGCCCTACAAAACAAAAAAAGTGTAGTTACTGCTAATAAAGCTCTTTTAGCTTATAAGAGACTTGATATTCAAAAAATAGCAGGTGATACTCCTTTTGGATTTGAGGCAAGTGTTGCGGGTGGAATTCCTATTATTAAAGCCCTAAGAGATGGATTGAGCGCAAATCATATTCTTTCACTAAAAGGTATTATAAATGGAACAAGTAACTACATATTAACAAAGATGATGAGTGAAGCCGTGTCATTTGAAGATGTCTTAGATGAAGCACAAAAGCTTGGATATGCTGAGGCTGACCCAACATTTGATATAAAAGGATTTGATGCAGCTCATAAGCTTCTCATATTAGCTAGTATTGCTTATGGGATAGATGCAAATCCTGATGATATTTTGATAGAAGGTATTGATTTTATTAAGGAAGAAGATATAGATTTTGCAAAAGAGTTTGGATATGTTATCAAGCATCTTGCTATTGCTAAAAGAGTAGGTAGTAGTGTGGAGTTACGCGTCCATCCAGCACTTGTTAAAAAGAGTGAGATGTTAGCTAAAGTAGATGGTGTGATGAATGGGATAAGTGTTCATGGAGATAAGGTTGGAGAGTTAATGTTCTATGGAGCGGGTGCTGGTGGAGATGCTACTGCTAGTGCTGTTGTCTCTGATGTGATTGATATTATAAGAGGCGGTGCTAAAAATGCAATGCCTATGTTTGGCTTCAAAAAACCACTTGAAGAGGGGCTTAGTTTAAGTAGTGCTGATATACATGAGTCCAAATACTATCTAAGACTTGAAGTTCTAGATATGCCAGGTGTGTTGGCAAAAATTGCTAAGCTTTTTGGAGAGAAAAACATCTCATTTGAGACTATGTTTCAAAGACCTGCAAGTGAGCAAGGAAAAGCTCTACTTCTAGTTTCAACACACAAAAGTAGCGAGATGGCTATAAATGAAGCTCTAAAAGAGATAGAGTTCTTAGATGATGTAACAAGTAAGCCTATAATGATAAGGATAGAGGAGTAGGTGAGTGTAGAGAAGGGAAGGGAAGCTGAAGATTTAGCTATCTCTTTTTTGCAAGAAGATGGGTTTGTAATAAAAGAGAAAAACCTCTACATAAGCCACAAAGAGATAGATATAGTAGCTCTTAAAGATGGAGTAGTTCACTTTGTAGAAGTCAAGAGTGGAAGCGGGTTTGAGCCTATTTTTAATATTACTCCTTCTAAGTTAAGACATCTAACTTATGCTATAGAGTCATATATGAAAAAGTTTAAAAACACCCTTCCATACCAGCTAGATGTACTTATTATAAAGGATGGAAACATTGAGTTTATAGAAAATGTAACAGCTATGTAACACTTTAGTGCGATATTTTATAGTAGTTTTAAATTATACTCTGTATAATAGGTCATATTAAAGCTATAAGGAGAGCTAATTATGAGTAAATACATAGAGTTAACAACTGCGAATTTTGATGAGACTATAAAAAGTGGTGTATCTTTGGTGGACTTTTGGGCACCATGGTGTGGACCTTGTAGAGTTGTAGCACCTGTTATAGAGGAGCTAGCTAGCGAATATGAGGGAAAGGCAAATATCTGCAAAGTAAATACAGATGATGAGCAAGATTTGGCAGTTAAGTTTGGCATTAGATCTATACCTACTATACTTTTCTTCAAAGATGGTGAATTAGTAGATCAGATGGTTGGTGCTACTTCTAAGCAGGCTTTTAAAGAGAAACTTGACTCTTTTATAGGCTAATGTATCCTAGTGGAGAGAGAAGACCGCTCTCTCGCACTATAGCTATTACTTCTTTTGGTGCTGCATTTTTTGTTGCCACTTTCTTCTACTACTTTTCATATCGCTATAGTGAGCTAAGAACTATTGACTTTGCACAGAGTGAGTTTTATACACTTGAGCATAAGAAGTTTGACCCTTCATGGGAGTATTTTGCAATTGTGATATTTAGTTCAAAGCAAAAAAATCTAAAATCAATTTTAAAAAAAGTGAACAAAGAGTATAATGTCGTATTGGTAGATATAGATAGAGAGTTTAGTGAAACTAATGAGCCATACACAGTCCTTAATATAGGGATAAATAGTGTATTGAAGCTTATTTGGGCATTTAATATCAAAGAAGTTCCTGCTCTTATTGTACTTAAAAAAGATGATACAAACTATAAGCAGTATGGACGAACAAACTATTTTTTTAAGGAGTAGATGGTGCTTGATTTAGCAATTATTGGTGGTGGTCCTGCTGGGCTTAGTGCGGGTCTATACGCCACTAGAGGCGGTATGGAACAGGTTGTGATGTTTGAAAAAGGTATGCCAGGGGGCGCTATTACTCAAAGTAGTGAGGTAGAAAACTATCCAGGAGTGAGTGAGGTGCTAACTGGAATAGAGCTTATGGAGAAGTGGCCAGAGCAGTGCCAGAGATTTGGGCTAAAGCATGAGATGGATGAGGTTACTAAGCTTGCCATAAATAGTGATGGAACTTTTAAGCTCTCAAGTGCAAGTGGAAGTGAGTATCACTCATACAGTGTTATAATAGCAACTGGTGGTAGACCTAGAAAAGCTGGCTTTATTGGAGAGGATAAGTTTTTAGGAAGAGGTGTTAGTACTTGTGCTACTTGTGATGGGTTTTTTTATAAAGGAAAGGATGTAGCTGTTATAGGTGGTGGAGATACTGCACTTGAAGAGGCTCTATATCTAGCTAAAATATGTAAC
>CAZAFM010000089.1:0-2523 GCA_964484395.1 uncultured Campylobacterales bacterium
CATGTACCTCATCTTGAACTAATGGGCGCTTTTTTAGTGTCAACTCTATCTCTTTTTGGCTATATTCTCCTAGATGTTTTGTATAATTACCAGTTGCTACAAAAACAGGTAGTGGTAAAAGCCTCTCTTGTATCTCTTTGAGCCTATTATCACTTATTTGTTTAACCCCATATGCTGGAGGTCTGGCTATTGAGCCTATATCTATTCTGTCTGGCTTGATTTTTTTAAATGCTACTTTTAAAGCATCTACATCTTCCCAGCTATCATTGATTGCATCAACAAAAAGAGTCTCAAGTACTAACATCTGCTTATGGACAGCTCTAAACTCAACCATACATTCAATAAGAGAACCTACATCTATATTGCCAAAAGGTCTATCTAGCTTTTTGAAGCTTGTTTGAAGTGCACTATCAAGGGATAGCTTTACAATATCTAGTTTTTTTAAGATATTTTGAATAGCTTTATCACAGATGTTAGCACCATTACTTAGGATGAGTGATTTTGCACTACCCTTTTTACTGTTTACAAACTCAACCACCTCTGCAAGATATGGATAGAGTGTTGGCTCACCATTTGCGGTTATGGTTACTACATCTAGGTTTTTATGCTCTATTAGTGCTACATCTATTTTTTCTAAAATCTCTTCAAGGGGAACTATTTCATCTTGAGTAGGGGTAGTTTTGGCACCCTTTAGCTCACAGTAGAGACAGTCAAAGTTGCACTGCTTTTTAGAGGGTGATAGATCAATCCCCAAAGAGACACCAAAGCGTCTTGAAAAAACAGGACCAAAAATCACCTCTTTGTAAGCTCTTTTACTATTTTTACAAGCTCTATGGCATTCTCCCTAGGCAAATCAGGTAGCATTCCATGACCTAGGTTAAAGATATGTCTTCCATCTTTTCCCATTATCTCCACTATCTTTTCTACACCCTTTTTCATGGCTTTTTTATCATACAGCCTACATGGCTCTAGGTTGCCTTGAAGTACATACTTTTCACCCAGAGCCATTTTTGCTCGCTCAAGTGGCGTACTCCAGTCCACTCCAAACACATCAAAGTTTCCATCAATCGCATCTAGATACTCACCTATACCTTTAGGGAATAGTATCACAGGAATGTGTGGGTATTTAGCCTTTAGATACTCTCCTATCTCTTTTAAGTAGCTCCAGCCAAACTCTATGTAGGCGTCCTTCTCTAATGCATTTGCCCATGAGTCAAAGAGCATAACTGCATTAGCACCCGCTTCTATCTGAGCACTTAGGTACTCTTTTAGTACATCTGTTAGCTTTCTTAGCATATTTTTTACAAACTCTGGGTTTGAATACACTAGTTTTTTTGATACAGCATAGTTCTTAGAACCCTGTCCTTCCATCATATAGGTAGCCAGAGTCCAAGGAGCGCCTGCAAAACCTATGAGGGCTTTACTAGGATTAAGCCTCTCTCTTATAAGTCCTAAGGCATCATATACATAGCTTAGCTTGCTAGCTGCACTCATATCAAGCTTATCTAGCTCTTCTTGCGTCCTTATGGTTGAGAGCTTAGGACCCTCTCCTTTTACAAACTCTAAATTAACACCCATCTCCATAGGAACAACAAGTATATCACTAAAAAGAATTGCAGCATCAACATCTAGTATATCCATAGGCTGAAGTGTGACTTCACAAGCTAGCTCAGGCGTCCTACACATAGTCAGAAAATCCCCTGCTTTTGCCCTAACTTCCATATACTCACTTAGGTATCTACCTGCTTGTCTCATCATCCATATTGGAGTATGAGGGGTCTGCTTGCCAAAGCATGCATCTACAAATATCATTACACAATCTCCTCTTTTTTTGCTTTTGGGTCTTTGTTTAGAAAGTATAGACCAACTGATAGGGCTAGTATGGAGCCTGCAAAGTAGAGCATATCTTCTGGTGTGTTTATACCCATATTTAGCACTTTGTTAAAAAAACTAACAATAAGTACCATAACTATGACCTTTGCTAACTTATCTTTTAGCTGATCTAGTGAAGTAATCTCTAAAACTTTTGAGCTCCCTCCATTTTTTGCTATATCTATCTTAGAGATAAAAAGCTCATAAAGCCCAAATGAAAATATAAAAAGAACTACACCAATAAGATACAAATCAACCGCAAGGATTATCTCACCAATAACAAGTGAGTGCAAGTCAACACCTTCTAAGGCTCCACTATAGTACTTAAAAGTCTCTATAAGCACATGAAACACATCAAGACTAGCTACTACAAAAAGTATCATAGAGCCTATCATAGAAAAAACAACAGCTAGCAGTATGAATACTCGACTATTCCACAACAGCCACTCAAACCCCTTTTCAAGCTTCTCCATTTATAATCTCCTTTCCAACAAGTTGCAAAGGAGCTCCATTCTGCGCAAAAGCTTGAAGTTCCGCTTTGCTACACAGGCAGAGTGCCCTCGCGACCTTGTCGCTCTATGAAACTCTAAAAGTTTCATCTACCCCTCCATCTCTATCCACTTCTGGGCAATCCTAACAGCATTTGTAGCA
>CAZAFM010000089.1:2623-8446 GCA_964484395.1 uncultured Campylobacterales bacterium
CATCTACCCCTCCATCTCTATCCACTTCTGGGCAATCCTAACAGCATTTGTAGCAGCGCCAACTCTTAGATTATCAGCCACAACAAACATATGTAATATCTTTTTGTCATATATATCACTTCTAACACGCCCTACAAATGTCTCATCTTTTTCGCTACAGTGGATTGGCATTGGATAGGCTAAATCTTCAGGACTATCCACAAGCACAAGGTTTGGTCCTTTACTAAGTATTTTTTGAGCCTCTTTTGCATCTACCTCTTTATCAAACTTTATGCTCAAGGTTTCACTATGACCACGAAGAACAGGCACTCTTACACAAGTAGCACTCACCTCTATATCTTTCCCTAAAATCTTCTTAGTTTCATTGGTCATTTTTAACTCTTCTTTTGTATAGCCACTATCCATAAACTTATCAATCTGAGGGATGACATTTAGAGCTATCTGATGGGCAAAAGCCTCACACTTAGCCCCATCTATCTTAAACTCAAAAAAGTCTTTCATCTGCATAACAAGCTCTTCCATGGCAAACTTACCAGCTCCACTAACTGCTTGATATGTACTTACATCTACTCTTTTTATCCCATAAACATCATCAAGTGGTTTAAGAGCTTGCACCATCTGTATAGTAGAGCAGTTTGGGTTGGCTATGATGCCCTTTTTCTTCCATTTGGCTACATCATCTGGATTTACTTCAGGAACTACTAAAGGCACATCTTCATCCATTCTAAAGTGACTTGTATTGTCTATAACAACTGCTCCTGCTTTTGCTGCACTATCTGCAAATTTTGCTGATATATCCCCACCTGCACTAAAAAGAGCTATCTCAACTCCCTCATCTTCAAAAATATTGTGAGTTAGCTCCTTTACTGCAACCTCTTCTTTGCCAAACTCTATCTTAGAGCCCGCACTTCTTGCACTTGAAAGTGGAAGTAGTTTTTTTATAGGAAAATCAACCTCTTTTAGAATCCTTAAAATCTCTTCTCCAACAGCACCTGTGGCACCAACTACTGCTACATTGTATTGCTTCAACTCATCTCCTTTTTTTAATATACGCCATCTAGGCAAAGCCTATTTGGCTACGCTAACGCTTAGTTTCCTTCAGCAGGAAGCTCACGCAAGCTTCTTGCTTTAAGTGAAGCCTTGGCTTCACTCACTGACCTTTATATTGTATTTTTTGCATCTGTTTCTAACCTTCTCAACTTCCATACCTAGAACCTTTGCAGCTTCATCTATGGAGTTTCCACTGCTTTTTAGAGCTTCTAGCAGTAGCTCTTTTTCTAGGTTAAAAACTCTATCTTTTCCCTCCCTACTGTCCAAAAAGAGGTCTTCACTCTTTATAGACTCCCCTTCACTAAGAATCGCTGCTCGCTCAATTAC
Source organism: uncultured Campylobacterales bacterium (assembly GCA_964484395.1). Classification (GTDB taxonomy): domain Bacteria; phylum Campylobacterota; class Campylobacteria; order Campylobacterales; family CAZAFM01; genus CAZAFM01. The sequence goes on from CAZAFM010000089.1 coordinate 4,001, forward strand.
AGAGATAAGCTCTCTTATATTGCCAGGCCACTTATATTCTTGTAGCCTCTGCTTTGCTTCTTCACCTAGCGATCTTTTGAACTCGTACTTTTTGCAAACATCCAAAAGTATAGCTTCAGCAATTGGTATAATCTCCTCTCTTCTTTGGCGCAAAGGAGGAATGTTTACAGGTATGGTATTTAGCCTAAAATAGAGGTCCTCTCTAAACTCACCATCAAGGATTTTCTTCCGTATATCCGCATTTGTAGCACTTATTACTCTTACATCTATCTTCGTAGACTTACTACTTCCTAGTCGTGTAACTTCTCTTTCTTGAAGAACTCTTAGGATTTTGGCTTGAAGGTTTAGTGGCATCTCTCCTATCTCATCTAAAAAAATAGTACCTCCCTTAGCTGCTTCAAACTTCCCAGCCCTTCCTTCAGTTGCGTCTGTAAAAGCTCCTTTTTCATATCCAAAAAGCTCTGATTCTAGAAGGTTTTCAGGGATGGCTGCCATGTTTATAGCTATAAGCGAAGATTTGGCTCTTGGTGAGTTTTTGTGTACGAAGCTAGCCATTACCTCTTTTCCTACTCCACTCTCCCCTAGAAGCATAACTGAAGCATCTGTCATAGCTGCTTTTTTGGCTATATTTAAAGCTCTATTTAACTCAGGTGATTCTGCTATAAACCCAGAGTCTGATCCTGTTTTGTTACTATTGTTACTATTTTTTTTAGCAGCTTGAACTTTTTGACTTCTTTTTATAGCTTCTACTAAAGTCTCTATCTCAAAAGGTTTGGTTAAAAAGTCTTTAACACCAAGCCTAAGTGCCTCAACTGCTCTATTTAGTGTAGCATTTCCAGTGATGATGATAGCTTCATATCTCCCATTTAACTCTTTTAAAAAATCTATCCCATCAATACCGGGCATATTTATATCTGTAACAACCAAATCTATGGAGTCATCTATCTTTTTTAGAGCATCTTTTGCGTTTTTAAAAGATACTACCTCAAACTCCTTATACTCATTGAGCGCTATTTCTAGCGATTTTCTCATATTTATATCATCTTCTATAATTGCTAGCTTCATCTATGAGCCTTACTTTTTGTTAAATATTTCTATATTAACAAAATCATCATTAAATTCAGCATCTATGCGAGTTGGGTCTATATATAGGATTGCCCTAGTATCTAGATAGATTCCCTTAAGCTCCTCAAAGCTTTTTAGTTTCACTCCGTTTTTGAAAAGACACTCTAGAAGTCTATCTTTTTGTGATTTTAGTATTTTGCTTATGTTGTTACTATCAATTGTGTTTTCTATCATACAAGAGCTTTTGATAGAGGGAGGGTTTATATGTGTCATAGCATCACTAACATAGAACTTCTCACTAATTAGAAGTGAGTTTTTTGTATATGCTTCATATGTGATTATAAACTGCTTTGAAAAAAGAGTTAGAGGGAGCAAAAGCCCCAAGAGAAGTGGCTTACTCAAGAAGTCCGCTTGCTCCTTCATCTCCTGTTATCTCTTCTTCTGCCTCTTCGTTTGGACAAGCTGCTATACTTATGACCCTATCATCACTCTCTTTTATGTTGACTAGCTTCACACCACTTGCATTTCTGCCTGTTTTTCTGATAGCTTCCATATCAACTCTTATCATATTTCCATTTTTGGTTAATGCCATAAGGTCAAACTTCTCATCTACATATAAAGCCCCAACTAACTGACCAGTTTTGTTAGTTAGTTTCATAGCAATGATACCTTTACCACCTCTATTTTGGCATCTATACTCTGATACTTTGGTTCTTTTTCCAAGTCCTCTCTCACTTACTGTCAGAAGTTCACTATCTTCACTTGAGATTGCAACTGCTCCCACTACACAGTCACTACTGTTTTTGAAGCGGATACCAGTCACTCCTCTAGCTACTCTTCCTATCTCTCTTACATCACTTATAGGGAATCTAATACACATAGCATCACTTGTAAGCATAAACACCTCTTGAATATCAGGTGTAATGATTTGTGCAGTTACTAGCTCATCCTCTTCATCAAGTGTTATTGCTCTAACTCCTACACTTCTTATGTTTGAGTATTCGCTTAGATTTGTTCGTTTAACTACACCTTTTTTGGTTACAAAAAGAAGTGATTTGTTCTCCTCAAAGTCACTTGTGGTAATAGTCGCCATAATGCGCTCATCTTGAGCTAGGTTTACTAGGTTTACAACAGCTTTTCCTTTAGCATTTCTACTAGCTTCTGGTATGCGATAGACCTTTAGCCAGTAGAGTTGACCTCTATCTGTGACAAACATGATAGTATCATGGGTGTTGCTTATGAAGAAGTTTTCTATAAAGTCATCTTCATACACAGTTAGAGCCATCTTCCCTTTACCACCTCTTCGCTGTTTCTCATAGCTTTTTAGTGGAACTCGCTTGATATAGCCTCTGTGAGTCATAGTAATAACTGCTGGCTCATTTGGTATGAGGTCTTCTATATCTATCTCCTCATAGTCCTCAACTATCTCAGTCCTTCTTGGAGAGCCATATTTCTGCTTAATCTCTAGTAGCTCCTCTTTGATGATACTTTCAAGCAAGTCTTCGCTTTTGAGGATGGCATTTAGCCTCTCTATCTCTTTTAGAAGTTCCATATATTCTGCTTCTATCTTGTCTCTCTCAAGTCCTGTTAACTTCTGAAGTCTCATATCAAGAATAGCTTGAGTTTGAACATCGCTTAGCTCAAATCTAGTTTTTAAAGAGCTCTTAGCTTCTGCTGGGTCAGCACTTGCACGGATAAGCTTGACTATCTCATCTATGTTATCAACTGCAATTCTTAGACCCTCAAGTATATGCGCTCTATGCTTTGCTTTTTGAAGGTCAAATATAGTCCTTCTTATGACTACTGTTTTTCTATGAGATACAAAGAGCTTTAGAAGCTCAAGGAGGTTGAAAGTTTTTGGCTCTTTGTTGTTTATCGCGACAACATTTATTCCAAAAGTACTCTCCATAGAGGTGGACTTAAAAAGGTTGTTTAGTACTATCTCACTCATTGCATCTTTTTTAAGCTCGACAACTACTCTAATACCCTCTCTATCACTCTCATCCCTAACTTCACTAATCCCTTCAATATGCTTGTTTTTAGCAAGCTCTGCTATCTGCTCTACTAGCTTGGCTTTGTTGGTCTGATAAGGGAGTTCATCTAGGACTATGACATCTCTGTTGCCCTTTTTTTCTATGTGGGTTTTTGCGCGGATTTTTATCCTACCGCGACCTGTTTTATACGCTTGGATAATTCCACTTTTACCAAATATAATCCCACCAGTAGGAAAATCAGGTCCTTGGATAAACTCTGTTAAGTCAGTTATCTCTGCATCTTTGTTATCAATCAGATGAATAACCGCATCTACAAGCTCATCAAGTCTATGAGGAGGGATATTGGTAGCCATACCAACTGCAATACCACTTGAGCCATTTAGAAGTAGGTTTGGCACGCGTGTTGGAAGAACATCTGGCTCTTTCATCGTATCATCATAGTTTGGAGTGAAGTCAACTGTGTCTTTGTCTATATCTCGCAGCATCTCTTCTGCTAGTATAGTCATCCTAGCCTCAGTATATCTCATAGCCGCAGGAGAGTCACCATCTAGTGAGCCAAAGTTCCCTTGCCCATCTACAAGAGGTGCTCTCATACTAAACTCTTGAGCCATTCTTACAAGTGCTTCATAGACAGCACTATCACCATGTGGGTGATACTTACCTATTACATCCCCGACGATTCTTGCACTCTTTTTGTACCCCGCTCTGCTAGTGAGGTTTAGCTCATTCATAGCAAAAAGTATCCGCCTATGAACGGGCTTTAGCCCATCTTTGGCATCTGGCAGAGCACGACCTACTATGACACTCATGGAGTAATCTAGGTAGCTAGTTTTGACAGTATCCTCTATGCTTATATGTTCTAAATGTTTATCAAAAAGGGTTTCCATATGTAATATTCCTTGAGTTTGTTAAGGAGAAAAGGGAAAACTACTTCCCTTTTTTGTATTCTTGTATTATTGCGAATGCTTCATCTTTTAGAGCTAGTTTCTCTTTTTTGAGTTTCTCAAGCTCTAGGTGCTCCATATGCTCTCTCCCTGCTTCTACAGCATCTATCTTACTATCAAGCTCATTATGTTTTTCAAAAATCTTTGCAAAATGTGCATTTTCTTGCTTTAGTTTGCTAATCTCTTCTCTGTATTCGTGAAGCATCTAAGTCTCCTTGTTGTTTTATGTATGTTTGAATTTTATCAAATAAGAGTTTTATTAGTCATTAAGAATGAATCCAAACACCCCTTGCTTTTAAAAAAAAGTTTTGGTAGAATTTCACTCTTTTTTAACTACACAAATCAAAGAAGCTTTCGGGAGATGGCTGAGTGGTCGAAAGCGGCGGTCTTGAAAACCGTTGAGGTTAACGCCTCCGGGGGTTCGAATCCCTCTCTCCCGGCCA
>CAZAFM010000090.1:0-8419 GCA_964484395.1 uncultured Campylobacterales bacterium
ATAGTGTGTGCTTATTAGATAGTATCTAAGCACTTCTCCATCTACTACCTCAAGTGCATCCTTTATCAAAAAGCTATTTTTTAGGGACTTTGCCATTTTTTCGCCATTGATGTTTACAAATCCATTGTGCATCCAGTATTTGGCTATCTCTTTGCTGTGTGCGCATCTCATTTGAGAAGCTTCATTTTCATGGTGGGGAAAGAGTAGATCAGCCCCACCACCGTGTATATCCACACTGTACTCACAAGACTTTTCATCAAGAAGCTTCTCTATCATAGCAGAGCACTCTATATGCCAGCCTGGGCGACCAAGGGCTACACCTTCTGATTTGAAGCAGAAGTCTTCCTCTCCGTCTTTGCATCTTTTCCATAGTGCAAAGTCCCTAGGGTCTCTTTTTTCTGGATCACTCTCTACTCTACTTTGCGTTTCATCTTCAATTTTTGAGCTTATTGAGCCATACTTACTATCTTTTTGTACATCTAGATAGATGTTGCCTTTTGAGGTTTTATAAGCAAAGCCTTTTTGTAGTAGTCTCTCTATCATGGAGGTCATGGCTTCTATGTTTTGAGTAGCTTTTGGCTCTAGGTCTGGTTTTTGTATATATAGTTTATCCATCTCCTCTAGGTACTTTTGTGTATATAGCTCTGTTATCTCTCGTAGAGTTTTTTTCTCCTCTTTTGCTCTTTTGATGATTTTGTCATCTATATCTGTGAAGTTTTTTACCAAAAAGGGCTCATAATCTAAAGCGCTAAGCACTCTTTTTAGCAAATCAAAACTAATAGCACTTCTAGCATGTCCTAAATGAGCATCATCATAGACTGTAGGTCCACAGACATAGATTTTGACTTTTCTGTCCATCGGTATAAAATCAACTTTTTTCTTAAGTTTTGAATCAAAGATTTTCACGATAAATACTCCTCTAAAAATGTAAAAAAATAAATCTCAATAACAATAATAACAAAAAATAAAAATATTTTCTTATCTTTTATTATAGAAAAAAACCTCTTTAAGCCAAAACTCTTAACAGTTAGTAAAAAAAGAACAACCCCACCAAGACTTCCAGCTAGAGCAAGCCCAAAAGCCCCAAGAGGTAGTATGAGGATAAGTGAGCATACTATATTAAAAAGAAGTGCTTTTGCTGAGATTTTGGCAGCTTCTAGCTGTCGCCCCTCTGAGTAGAGCCATAAGGAGAAGACTTTTGCAAGTCCAAAAGGTATGAGTCCTATTAGGTAAGCTTGCAGGATAGGAGCAGTATTGTATGTATCTTCTAGGCTAAAGGCTCCTCTTTGAAAAAGTAGCTCCACAACTTCAGATGCAAGAGTTATACCACCTATGGCAAAAGTGCTAAGGACTATAAGTAAAAACCAAAATGAGTGCTTCATTGCTAGAAGTGCTGAATCCTCTTTTTTGTTTTTGATATATCTAGCTATGGTTGGAAAAATAGCAGTTGAGAGGGCTAGGGCAAAAATAGCCAAAGGAAGCTGAAAAACTCTGTTTGCATAGTATAGGTAAGATATCGCTCCACTAGCTAGGAAACTTGCTAGAAATGTATCTAAAAAAGAAGAAATCTGAGCAGTAGAGCTTCCAAGTACTGATGCTCCAAAGCGAGAGTAGAAGTACTTTAGGTCTTTTTTGGTGGCACTGTTTTTTCTTTTTAGCCCTAAAAATCCTACTTTTAGCATCCTGAGCGCACCTTGGTTTTTAGCAAAATAGAGCAAAAAAAGCATCTGAAAAACTCCGCCCCCTACAACTCCAAAGCTTAGGTTTAGCACTATATCCTCTTTAGATGCACCAATGGATAGAAGAAGGGCTATGATTATTGCTACATTTAGTAGTGAAGGGAAGAAGGCTAGAGCGAAGAATCTGTTTTTATACTGAAGTAGGGTGGCTAAAAAGGTTGTAACAAAAACTAGTGGCAGATACCAGAAGTTTATGGCTACATACGGAGCTGCTAATGCTACCTCCTCACTACTAAAACCAAATGCTATGAGTTTTGTAAAAAAAGGTGAAAAGAGGTTTACTGCTATACTTAGGGTCATAATGATGATTAAAAATCGTAAAAAAACCGCACTACTAAACACACCCTTTTTGGTTGAGGCAAAAAGGGAAGGCAGAAAGCTTTGCGAAAAAGCACCCTCACTTACGACTCTTCTAAAGAGGTTTGGGAACTTAAATGCTACAAAAAATATATCACTATAGATGTTCGCACCCAAAATCCCAGCACTTAAGACATCTCTAATATATCCAAGAACTCGTGAAAAGAGTGTAAAAAATGAGTTAGTAAAAAAGGCTTTTTTTAGCAATCTACGCCCTTAAGGTCTTTTTGGAATAAATAATGCTTTAATTAACTAAATCAAATTCTAACCAAAACAGTATAAAAGAGAAGAAATATGGGCTTTTTTGAAGAGATAGTCAAAGAGTGTGGAAATATAGCACAAGAGATACAAAGAGTAGCAACATCTAAAAATGTTGAAACCTCATCTCTTGAGTTTGAGCTATTGCAAGTCTTTTTGTATATCAAAACAGATGAAAAAGAGCCTTTTGTAGAGGTAAATAGTGAACTAGAAAAAAAGTTTTCAGATAGTGATTTTATGTTAAGTGATAAAGTGATTATAGAGCAGAGATACTCAGTAAAAATCTTTCCAAAAGAGTATCTAAAGCTTCCAGCCATAGTCAAGCTTATGGCAAATTCTGAGGCTTCAAAAGTAGTTGCAAAAGTGCAAGTACAAAAAGAGGGTGACCCCACTTTGCTTATAAATGACATCTATAATGAGATAAGACGCAAAAAAGCCTACTTCGGGATACTAGTAGATGCACTCAATGAAGGTCTGCACAAAAAAATAGAGGATGCTGTTCGCTCAAGTGAGAAGCTTTTTGAAGTAGAGTGTTGCAACTCTTTTGCACCCAAGCATAGTATAGATGGGCATATGAAGTTTGCAACAGAAGAGATAGAAAAAGGCTTTGAAGGTGAAAAGGTAAATTTTATAGCTCTAAAAAGTGGTGAGAGAATTGGGACTTTTTTTAAAAAAAAGCTAGGAGAGCCCGGACGAAACTGTAAAGGTGAGTTCATAGCCCCAAAAGAGCCCGAAGGAGATGATACTTCACCTATAAGTGTGGGTGAAAACATAGAGGTAAAAGAAGAAGATGACAAGATAGAGTATATAGCCCAAAAAAATGGATATTTAATCTGCGAAAACTCACAATTAAGTATCAAAAGTGAGCTAAATCTAGAGTCACTAAACCTCTCTCAAACTGGCTCTATAATAGCAGGTATAGACTCAGGAACTACACTTGTAATAAGTAATGCAAATGATGAGAGTGAAGCTATTGGAGATGGTATTAGTGTAGAAGTAGAGACTTTAAAAGTAGAAGGAAATATAGGAAAAGCAGTAAAAATAAAAGCCAAAAAAGTAGAAATAGTAGGACTAACACATCAAAGCTCAGTTATAGAAGCAAATGAAGCAGATATAAAAATCCTAAAAGGCTACTTGAAAGCCAAAGATTGTAAGATAGAGCGAGTAGAGGGCGGTGTAGTCTATGGAGAGAGTGTAGAGGTAGCAGGCGTACTAGGAGGTGGTCTAAATGGTAGAGTGGTAAGAGTAGGTGATGTCTACTCAAACTCACACATTGCAGCTTCTGAAAAGATCACTATAAATACACTAAAAGGCGAAGATAACCACTTTAGGCTAGATGCTAGGGCATACTATATCCAGAGTGATGATATAGAGGCTCTTATGATAGAAAAAAAGAGTGTACAAAAAAAGATAGTTAAGTATAAACAAGAGATGAAGCAGAAGTCCTCTTTTTTAAAAACAAGTATCAAGATGGCAAAAGAGCTAAAACAAGAGATAGGTGATATCAAAAAAAAGGGTGGCCAGATTCCAAAAGTGCTAAAAGAAAAGATGATAGAATACGGTCATTTTATAACCAATGCTAGAAACCTAAATACAAGCATAAAAGAGCTAACCCAAAGGTATCAAGATATAGAAAAAGAGCTTGTGGTATATGATTCAAAAATTAAAGATGCAAAAATAGAGAATGATAACTCATGGACAGGCTATAATGAAGTAAAGTTCAACCTGCTACTAAAAAACATAGACCTTACATATAAGCCAAGGGTTAGTGATAAAGAGATAGTGCTTGATGAGGATTTAGATGGAAAGCCATACATTAGAGGAGTTTATAAGTGATAGCTGCTATTGAAGGAGATGTGTATAAAAAGGAGCCAACAAAGCTCTACCTAAAGTGTAGTGGTATAGTGTATGAGATAAACATATCGCTAAATAGTAGCTCTGCTATAGACACAAAAAGTGTTTTTTTGTATACAAAAGAGATTATTAGAGATGACTGCAGGGAGTTGTATGGGTTTGTAGATAGGGGTGAAAAAGAGCTTTTTGAAAAGCTAATCAAAATAAGCGGAGTGGGAGCAAAAACAGCCTTAGCAATACTCTCAACCTTTAGTCCATCGCAGTTTATAGATACACTAGCACAGAGTGATCAAAAAGCACTCCAAAAAGTTCCAGGTATTGGAGCTAAGAGTGCAGGCAGGATACTTGTGGAGCTTCAAGGCTATGAAGTAACATTTGCTGCTATGAACTCAACCCCTTCAAAGTATGCAGAGGCTGAGGGGGCGCTTATAAATCTTGGATTCAAAAAAGATGACATTACAAAACTTCTAAAAGATATAGATGCAACTGATACTGCATCAATAATCAAAGAGGCGTTAAAAAGGATAAAAAGATGACCTATGCGATTTTTTTTGGTGGCTCTAGTTATGAGCATGAGATAAGTATAGTTAGTGCTATTGTTTTAAAAGATATTATTATAGATAGATGTGAATTTGTTTTTATAGATCAAGAAAGAGAGCTCTACTTGATAGATGCTAAAGATATGAAGTCAACATATTTTAGTTCATTTGCATACAAAAAAGCCCCTAAGCTCCGTTTTAAAAAGGGTGGACTTGAGAGTGAAAAAAAGCTTTTTTCAAAAACAGTAGAGTTTGATGTAGCTATAAACCTCATCCATGGAAGAGATGGAGAGGATGGGAAGCTAGCCTCTTTGTTTGAGTTTTATGACATAGATGCACTAACTCCATCACTTGAAGCAAGTGCTATTAGCTACAACAAGCTGTTAACAAAACAGTATGCAAATATAAGAGGTGTAAAAACACTTCCTTTTGAGATAGTAAAAAGAGGTGAAAGCATAAAAAGCATAGAATATCCACTTATACTAAAGCCCTTGAGACTTGGAAGCTCTATAGGAGTTAGTATCATAAAGTCTAAAGATGAGCTTGAGTACGGCTTAGATGTTGCCTTTGAGTTTGATAGTGATGTGCTGATTGAGCCTTTTGTAGAGGGGATAAAAGAGTATAATCTATCTGGTTTTAACTCAAAGGGAGAGTTTGTTTTTTCAAAAGTAGAGGAGGTTAAGAAGGAGGCCTATTTAGATTTTGATAAGAAGTATTGTGATTTTAGTAGAAGCTCTGTTGTTGATGAAAGTGGAGTGGATGAGGGGCTTAAAAGCTCTTTGAGAGAGGCTTTTGAGGCTTTGTATGCTGATATGTTTGAAGGGGCGATGATAAGGTGTGACTTTTTTGTGCAAGATAAAGAGGTGTTTATTAATGAGATAAACCCTATTCCGGGAAGTTTGGCAAACTACCTCTATGAAGACTTTAATACTGCTCTAAAAAAGGCATCAAACTCACTAAAAGAGTGTAGAGATATAAAAATAGACTACCTATACATAAACAAAATCAAAAATGCAAAAGGTAAGTAGTGGCAAAAAAGCTACTTAATCTCAATAATGAAAGCTTAGAAATAAGCTATGAGCGCCTAAAGGGCTCTATAGAGTTTAAGATACTTTTCTTGCATGGATGGGGTGCAAATAAAGAGATGATGAAACAAGCCTTTGAGAAGAACTTTTGTGAGTTTGACACTCTATATCTAGACCTTTTAGGATTTGGTGGTAGCAGTATTGGTAGCTCTTATGATAGTTTTGAGCTAAGTGATGTTGTTAAGGAGTTTTTAGAAACTATAAGTTTTAGTCCCTCTATGATAGTAGCACACTCTTTTGGTGGGAAGATAGCGACACTCTTAGCACCAGAGTATCTTGTGCTTCTATCTTCAGCTGGCATACCGAAGCAAAAAAGCCTCAAGGTAAAAAGCAAAATAGCCCTTACAAAACTCCTAAAAAGAGTAGCTCCAAGCTCTTTTTTGAGGCTTTTTAGAAGTAGTGATGTAAGGCAGATGAGTGAAGTTATGTATGAGACTTTTAAAAAAGTTGTTGATGAGGATTTTAGTGCAGAGTTTGCTAGATATAAGGGTAGGGCATTTATCTTCTGGGGAGAAGAGGACAGTGCTACACCTTTAGACTGTGGAGAGAGAATAGCTAGTATAATAGAGGATTCAAAGTTCTATGCACTTGAGGGGGATCACTTCTTTTTTTTAAGAAAAGGCGATATAATACGCCAAAAATTGGCGGAAAATATAGAGAGTTTAAGGAGTTGTAGTTTGAAGAGTTATAGGTTTGTTGTAAAAGGAAAAGTTCAAGGAGTTGGGTTTAGAAACTTCACTCAAAACTTTGCAAAAAATCTTGATATAAAAGGATATGTTAAAAACCTAGAAGATGGAAGTGTTGAGGTTGTAGCAAATCTAAAAGATACAAGTCTTGAGTTTTTTATAGAAGGACTAAAAAAGGGACCTATTGGTTCTAGGGTAGATAGTGTTGAAAATGAAGTAGTTGATTTTCAAGAATTTATAGATTTTGAAATAAGGTATTAATTTGTTTTTTTGGTTAGATATTTTTATATTGGTTTCCCACATATTTTTTGCATTTTTGATTTTTCTTTATACATATACCAATCTCCAATGGTATGGGTATAGGGTTAGTAGGGTTCTTTTTAAGCACCACAAAATACATTGGCACATACTCTACTTCTTGCTACCTGTGGTTGTTTACTGCTTTGCTTATGACTATTTTGTTTTTTATCTATATCTCATATATGCTCCAGCTCTTTTGATATGGTACTTTAGACTTGATAAAAAGCTAGTTTTTACAGGTCGGATTATTAGAGCATTACTGATATTTTCTACTCTAATAGCTGGTGGGGATGTGGTTTGCTTCTTGCTTTTTGATTGTGGATTTTATCCTGTTATTCCGCCACTTATTTTTACTGTAGTTATTACAAGCCTGCTTGAAAAAACACTTCTAGTCAAGTACGCAAAACTAGCAAAAGAGAAGCTAGAGTCTATGCCAAAGCTAAGAATAGTAGCTATTACAGGAAGCTATGGAAAAACAAGTATGAAAAACTTCATAGCTCACATGCTTCAAGATAGCTTTAGAGTCTACTCAACTCCTAGGAGTGTAAATACATTTGCAGGTATAGTAGCTGACATAAACAACAACCTAAAAGATGATGTAGAGTTCTATATAGTCGAAGCAGGAGCTAGAGAAGTTGGTAATATAAAAGAGATAGCTGAGCTTATAAACCACCAATACGCAGTAGTAGGCAGAATAGGACCGCAGCATCTAGAGTACTTCAAGAGTATAGAAAACATAAGAAAGACAAAGCTAGAACTACTTGAGAGTAGCAGAATAGTAAAAGCCTATATTTACAAAGATACAGAGGTTAATAGTAGTGTCTATATAGAGAAGTTTCCAGGTGAGCTTGTAGAAAAAAGAGCTAACCTTGAAGGGTTATCGTTTGTAATGAGATTAAAAGAGAAGCATGTAGAATTTAGTGCCCCTATCTTGGGACGCTTCAATATAGAAAATATCTACTTAGCAATTAAAATAGCCTTTGATATGGGTGTTGATATAGAGAGTATAAAAAAGAGAGTAAAAACACTTGAGCCCATACCTCACAGACTCCAAAAAATCGAGTCAGGCGGGAAGCTCATAATAGATGATAGTTTTAATGGAAATATAGAGGGCATGCTTGAAGGAGTAAGGCTAGCAAGTCTTTATAAAGGAAGAAAAATCATCATAACCCCAGGACTAGTAGAGAGTAGAGATGAGCTAAACATCCAGTTAGCAAAAGAGATAGATAAGGTTTTTGATATTGCTATTATTACAGGTAGTCTAAACTCAAAACTACTCTCTTCAAACATAACAAATACACAAAAAATAGTCTTAAAAGATAAATCAAATCTACAAGAGATACTAAAAGCCTACTCAAAAGAGGGAGATTTGATACTTTTTGCAAATGATGCTCCAAATTTTATATAGGGAGCCTTATGGAGTACATATATGCACCATGGAGAAGTGAGTATTTTAGTGAAAAAAAAGAGGGTTGTGTTTTTTGCTCTATATCACAAAACCCATCTTTAGATGAAAAGCAGGGTGTTTTTTATAGGGATAAAAACTGCTTTATGGTGATGAATAGATACCCTTATACGCCCGGACACTTTATGATTATCCC
>CAZAFM010000091.1:0-8287 GCA_964484395.1 uncultured Campylobacterales bacterium
CATCAATGGAGACAGCCACTAAACTCCTGTTCTATGGGTATACAAAACATACAAGATGTACTAGATGACAAAGATGAGGTAAAAAAGAAGATAAGATTTTCTGTAAATGAGCTATCTAAGCTATCAAACACCATATCGCGCCTCACAAATTTCTATGAAAAAGGCTCTAGTGAGATAATAGACATATCAAAAGCTCTAGTATTGACAGATGAACTAATTGGCGGTAGCCTAAAGTTATCAAAAGTAGATATAATAACAGAGGTAGATGATGACTTTGATTTCAAAATGCCAGCAGAGTTTTGGGTTGAGATACTCTCAGGTATGATGCTAAATGTAAAAAATATATCATCAAAAAGGGATATTGAAGATGTTTTTGTTAAAATATCCGCAAGCAAAAAAGAGGAGTATGAGATAGTACTTAGTGATAATGCAGGAGGGATTGAGAAATCACTTCTGCCACACAAGCTTTTTGAGCCCTATTCGACTACTGAATTTAAAAGTCGCGACAAAGGATTAGGTCTATACTCCATATACAACATAGTAGTCTATCGGCTAAATGGAACTATAGATGCTCAAAACAGTGAAAATGGCGCAAAATTTACCATAAGGATACCCCATGAGTGAACTAAATCTAACAGTCTTACTTGATAAAAGGGTTTTGTTTGTAGATGATGATGAAACCACAAGAGAAGTTATGAATAGTACTCTATCAAGAAGATTTAAAGAAGTTTACTTAGCAAAAAATGGTAAAGAAGGATTTGAGGTTTTTGAAGCCCAAAAGCCAGATATTGTCATAACAGATATAGAGATGCCTGTGATGAATGGGCTAAAACTACTAGAGAAGATAAAAGAGATTGAACCAACAAAGCCAGTAGTGGTAGTCACTGCCTTTTCGGATGAAGCGCACAAAGCCTCAAAAGCTGATGCAATCATCATTAAGCCAGTAAATAGAAACAACCTCTTTACAGCCCTAGTAGATATGTGTTAGTAGATAAGCCTAGAGAGAATCTGCTTAACCTTTAGTGAGAGAAGGCTTTTTTCTCTTTTGTCTCTCTTTTTTCAAAGTACTCAACGCACTCTTTTATGTGCTCCAAAAGCATCTCTGACATATCATAGTTAAAGCCCTCTCTTATCACAGCCCTTAGTACCTCTACATCTGTAGCATCTTCTGGCATTGTATAAGCTGGTACTTGCCATCCATGCATTCTAAGTCTATCACTTATATCATAGACACTATAGCCCATCCCATCTACTAGCTTAAAAGCAAATACAGGTATAGCACTTCCATCACTCAGAAGCTCAAAGCATCCCATCTTCTCTATGCTTTTGGCTGTATGCTGAGCTATCTTACTAAGTGTACTCATAATATCTCTATAGCCCTCAAATCCAAGTCTTAAGAAGTTGTAGTACTGTCCTATTATCTGATTTCCAGGGCGAGAGAAATTCAGCGTGAAGGTTGGCATATCTCCACCTAGATAGTTTACATGAAAAACAAGCTCCTCTGGAAGCTCCTCTTTATCTCTCCACAAAACCCATCCGACACCCGGATACACAAGCCCATACTTATGACCTGATACATTTATGGATTTGACTTCTGAGAGTCTAAAGTCCCACTTTAGATGAGGATGGATAAAAGGCGCTACAAAACCACCACTTGCAGCATCTACATGAAGCGGTATATACCAGCTGTTTTTTTTATTTATCTTTTTTATGGTTTCATTTATCGCCTCTATTGGCTCAAACTCACCTGTAAAAGTTGTCCCAAGAATGGCTACTACACAGATAGTGTTTTCATCACAGATCTCTTCAACCTCTTCTGGTGTGATGACATACTTTCCTTTTTTCATCTTTATGTACTTTGGCTCTACATCAAAGTAGCGACAAAACTTCTCCCAAACAACTTGAACATTGCTTCCTAGAACAATATTTGGTCTTGTAGTGTCTTTGCCCTCTTTCTCACATCTCTGTCTCCATCTCCACTTACAAGCAAGCCCTGCAAGCATGACCGCTTCACTAGAGCCTATGGCTGACACTCCTACGCCCTCTTGTGGTGCATGAAAAAGATCTGAAATGATATTTACACATCTCTCCTCTATCTCAGCGGTCTGAGGATACTCATCTTTATCTATCATATTTTTTTCAAAAGACTCAGCCATAAGCTCTTTTGCCTCAGGCTCCATCCATGTGGTGACAAAAGTAGCTAGGTTTAGCTTTGCATTTCCATCAAGCATAAGCTCATCTCTTATGATACTAGCTGCCACATCTGGACTCATAGAGCTTTGTGCTAACCTATACTTCTCTACATCCTCACTCATACCTCTTCTTGCATACATCGGCTTTAGGGCGTCATTTTTCTCTCTTAGTTTTGCTAGCATCTACTTTTCTCCTTTGTTGGTTTATGTCCTATAATCAGCATTTATCTTCACATGCTCATATCCCAAGTCACATCCATAAGCACTAAACTCACCTTCATCTACTCCTAGGTCACATATGATTTTTAGACTATCTTTTTTTAGAGCAAAGGCGGCTTTTTCTTCTATCTCTTCGGTAAAAAGTATCTCCCCTCTATCATAAACACAGACTTCATCAAACCATATACTAAGCCTCTCTTCATAGCACTCTACTCCACTTGAGCCTATGGTGCTTGCTATCCTTCCCCAGTTTGGGTCTTCTCCAAATAGAGCGGTTTTTACTAGAAGTGAGTTTGATAGAGCTTTTGCAGCCTTTTTGGCTTCATCTTTGTCTTTTGCTCCTTTTACACTAAAAAGAGCGACCTTTTTAGCGCCCTCTCCATCTTTTACTATATCAATTGCTAGCTTTTGCATCACAATTCTTAGAGCCTCTTTGAAAGCATCTCTATCATAGACGCCACTCTTACTGTTTGCAGCCAAAAATACACTATCATTTGTAGAGGTATCTCCATCTACACTTATGGCATTAAAGCTCTCCTCGCTACACTCTAAAAGAAGAGGTTTTATATCACCTCTTGGTACATCAGCATCTGTTGTTATGAAGCATAGCATGGTCGCTAGGCTTGGTTCTATCATGCCAGCTCCCTTTGCCATAGCTCCTATGTTAAAGCTTCCTTTTCCATCTACTTCTACTCTCAGAGCAATCTCTTTTGGGTAGCTATCTGTAGTCATTATAGCTTCAGCTGCTGCTTTTGGATTTTTTACTTCTAGATCAAAAAGTCCTGCACTATGTTGGAGTTTTTGAATTGGAAGTCTTACACCTATGACACCTGTTGAGCTCATTATAGGATTGTATATCCTTGGATGCTTCTGCTTGAGTTCATTTAGGAGGTTTTCTATATCATCAAGTCCCTTATCACCAGTCATTGCATTTGCATTTTTTGCATTTAGAAGAAAAAAGTTACTCTCAATTATCTCGTTTTTTAAAAAATGTCTTAGAGGCGCAGCTTTGAAGCGGTTATCTGTAAAAACAGCATCAACTCTAAAGAGCTCATCTGAGTAGATAAATGCGATATCAGGCTTTCCATCAGGCTTTAAGCCAGCACTTCTAGCATCTGCATAGAAGCCTTCACTTGCGCAAACACCGCCTTGAATGGGTAAGATATTAAACATATTTTAACTCCTGTGGTTTTTCTCTTTTTAAGATTATGCTTTTTGTTAGTTTGATATTTTGCGAAGTTCCTATTACTAGTAAGTTACACTCACTTGTTACTAGTGTATCACCTCTTGGCATAGGTATGAACTTTCCATCTTTTTGAGTTACCCCTACAATACTTACACTTGCTATATCTCTTATGTGTGTCTCCTTTAAGCGCTTTAGTACCATCCAGCTATACTTTGGCACATATAGCTCTTCTAGGTCTAGTGGGGTGTCTTTTTTGTAGACGAATTTCTCTAGGAGGTTCTCCATATCTGGGCGAACTGCCATCGCACTTACCCTCTGGCTCATAAGCTTTGTAGGGGAGATAACACTATCTGCACCTAGTTTTTTTAGCTTCTCTATGTCATTTTGGTTTTCAGCAGTGCTTATAATGTAGTAGGGTTGTCTTTGAAGCTCTTTTTCATATAGTCTCACTGAGCTTATCTGAGCTATATTATCAGCTATGTTTTTTGAAAAGGTAATAACACCTTTTGCAGCTGAGAGATGAGCTTTTAGCATCGCTGTTTGGGTATGTGGTTCTTCGTTTATGTAGTATGGATATTTGTACTTTTGTGCTATCTCTTCAAAACCCTCATTGGGATCAATGACTGCAAAAGGGATGTGGTTTTCTCGAAGCTCTCGAGATAGCTCGATAGTGTACTCATTGTGATAGCAGATGACAAAATGGTTTTTGAGCCTTGCGATTTTATAAAGCATCTTTCTCTCCTTTAGTAGCTTAAACAGTGTACCTCGGTTTACAACCTCAAGCAGTATCCCTATAGAAAATGTAAAAACAACAAACCCTGTAATAATAAGAGTAGTGGTAAAAACTATAGCCCAGTCACTAAAGCTCTCTTCTCTAAGTGAGCCAAATCCAGTAGTAGAAAATGTATATGCAGTCTGAAAAACCGCCTCCATTATGGAGTAGTCTTCTATATATATGTAGCCAAGTGTACCTACTAGCATGACTAGCTGAAGCAGAATAAATGGAAGTCTAAAAGGCTTTAGTTGCTCATATATTTCTGAGGAAATGCTAACTTCTGGTTTTTTTGCTGTTTCCCAGTGGAGAAACTTTTTAATCCTCTCTTTTAAAGTCACACCATGACCTTAAGCATAGACAAACCTTTTATTTATTTGGGGTTAAGGATATTAACAGAGGGAACCAAAATACTCTCTTAAAAGCTATAAGGAGATAGAGACAACCCGCCTTTGTGCATGGGCGGGAAAAAGGAGTGAAATTAAGCTTCTTTTCTCATAGATCTAAGAGTTGAAGCCGCTACTTTGATTCTTTTTACTGTGCCATCTTCTAGAGTTACTTTTACTCTTCTTAGATTAGGTAGCTGTCTCTTTTTTGTTTTGTTGTGCGCATGGCTTATGTTAAACCCAGTCATAGGACCTTTGCCACTTCTTTGACATCTTCTAGCCATAATAAACCTTTTGTAAAATTTGGATGGAAGGATACTAAATCAAACCATAAGAGTAGCTTAAACACTAAAGGATATAATATCAAGAAACAAGTGAGAAAATATGCAAGATAGATCAAATGAGATAGAAGTTGAGATAGTAGAAGAGGGCATACAGAGGGATAAAACACTACTCCTTATCCTCTACATAATGATGCTAATTGGCTCTATCATTCCCTCAATGACATGGATACTAGGTATACCACTACTAGGGCTAATAGCAGTTATTATAGCCTACATCAAAAAAGATGATGCAGAAAACTCACTCTCAGCAAGCCACTTTCAAAACATCATCACTGTTTTTTGGGTAAACCTTATCTTTGGCTTCATAGGCTTCATAACCACCGTTATACTCATAGGATGGCTTATCTTGGTGGTGCTTTTTATCTGGACTATGGTTAGACTTCTTAAAGGTATACTGAGAGTAAATGATGGCAGGGCGTATGTGTAGACTCTTGCCTTTCACTGCATTTTAACTATGATAAGGCAATGAGAAAGAAATATCCAAAACACAATAGAAATTTAACAAATAAAGAAAACAATGTATTAAAAAGAAAGTGCTTTAAATTTTGATACAATATATCTATATTAGCAACTGGAGTATAATATGCAGACTTTAGCAGTGCAGGTAGAGGATAACTTTATAGATAGCTTTATGGACTATATCAGAAGCCATAAAGAGAGCATCACTGTTGCAAATGATGACAAGCTCCAAGATGACCCTTTTTTCTTTCATCGTCAAGAAAAGCTACGCCAAATCAGAGAAGAAGTGCACAATGGCAAGATGAAGCTTCTGACACAAGAAGAATCAGACAAAGAGATTGATGAGTTTTTGGATAGTCTAGAAAAAGCTAATGAAAATTCTAAAAACTGAAGGCTTTCAAAAAGAGTTAAAAGCTATTTTAGTCTACATTGCTCAAGACAAAATCGGTGCAAGTAGAAATTTTAGAGCAGATCTAAATGCCCATATTGCCAAGCTATCTGATTTTCCCTATAAATACAAAAAGTCTATATACTTCGATAGCTAGAATATAAGAGATATGACTTTCAAAAAGCACACCATAATCTATGAAATAGATTTAAAAGAAAAAACAATTTTTATATTGAGTATATTTAAACAAAACAAACCACCCTCATAGATTTTGATGGGCTTTGGCTATCTTGATAATTGAAAAATTTTCAAGGTTAAGGACACCTCCTAGGGGTGGCTAATGGAATGTATTATATGAGTGCTTTTTATATGGACAATGGTTAGACTTCTTAAAGGCATACTGAGAGTAAATGATGGGAAGGGTTATCTGTAAACCCATCACCACAAGGTAGTAATTTTATAAATTATATAGTATACTAGTAAAAAATATACTATCAAAGTGGTAAAATTAGGATTTATAGGTGAAAAAAAGAACACTAGAAGATATACTAGAAATAGCCCTTGATACATTTCCTGTGGTACTTCTAAATGGTGCTAGACAAGTGGGTAAATCAACTCTAGCACTGCAAAACTTCAAGAACTATCTTACTTTTGATGATGGGGAGTTTCGGCTCTATGCCAAGGAAAATCCAAAAGGTTTTTTAAAAAGTCTAGAGTTGCCTATCTGCCTTGATGAGATACAAAAAGTGCCATCACTGCTAGAGTATATCAAAATACACATAGATGCCAACAGAGCTAATGGAAGCTTTTTGCTTACTGGAAGTAGTAATGTACTAGATCACAAGGATAGCAAAGACACACTAGCAGGTAGGCTTTGTGAGCTAAGGCTTCATCCACTAAGCTCAAAAGAGAAAAATAACAAACCAGATGAAAATGTCATAGAAAAGCTTCTAAGCAGAGATTTCAAGCTTCCTAGAAAAGATTTTTATGATGAGGTATGCCAGCACATATTAGATGGTGGGTATCCTGAGATTTTGGAGCTCAAAGGACTACAAAAAGAGCTGTGGTTTAAATCATACATAGCGACATACATAGAACGAGACGCAAGAGAGTTAGCTGATATAAGGGATATAGATAGTTTTATCAAGTTTGTAAATATACTAGCATCAAGAAGTGGCACACTTCTAAACAAATCGAGCCTCAGTAATGATATAGGAATAAAAGACATCACTACTGAAAACTACCTATCCATCATAACAAGAATCTATCAAGCCACACTGCTAAAGCCATATTTTGCAAACATAGGCAAGCAGTTTGTAAAATCACCTAAGCTTTTTTTCAATGATACAGGGGTGCTATGTAGTCTTCTTCGTATAAACTCTAAAGAGCAGCTTTTAAGCTCAAACTACAGTGGTCAAATCTTTGAGACCTATGTATTTGGTGAGCTTCAAAAACATATCTCATACCTGCAAAGACAAGCTCAGATATTTCACTACAGGACAAGCGATAAAAAGGAGTGTGACTTTATCATAGAGGTAGGAGATGAGCTTTTGGCTTGTGAGGTAAAGCAGAGCCATAGTGTAAAGAAAGATGACTTTAAACATATCGTTGACCTCCAGAGTAGATATGATAAAAAATGCCTTGGAGTGGTGTTTTACAGTGGAAATATGGTGGTAGAGTTTAGTGAGGATTTGGTTGCCATACCTTTTGGGATGTTTTTGTAACTTTTACAGCTACACATAATAAACCTTTCCATATAATCTAAACAAATCATAAAACAAGGGGTCGCAATGGAAGAAAATACAACTATCTCAAGTGAGAGTATAGTCAAGGATAAGAGTATCTTAACTATCAACTATGTGTTGATGTTTGCAGGTTATGTTATCGGTATCACTTGGATTATCGGTGTTATTTTGGCGTTTATCAAAAAGGGTGATGCTGAAAACAAAGCTTCAAGAAGTCATTTTGAAAACATAATCACAGTTTTTTGGGTAAATCTAGTAGGTATTATTATCGGTGGGGCTACTCTTGCTTTTGTTATCGGGTGGTTTATTCTTATAGGTGTGTTCATCTGGACACTTATTAGGCTCATAAAAGGCTTCTTGAAAGTCAATGATGGTAGAGCATATATAGAGGAATAAAGTAAACAACCTATCCCTGCTCAGGCGAGTAGGGATAGTGGTTGTGGTTTATTTGTAGTTTTTTATTGCCTCATCTAGTAGTCTAGTAGCTTCAGCTTTGTCTTTGTACTCTTTTACTTTTACCCACTTGTTTGGCTCTAGCATTTTGTAGGTTTCAAAAAAGTTTTTGATCTTATCTAGTGTATGCTTTAGTATGTTTT
>CAZAFM010000092.1:0-7867 GCA_964484395.1 uncultured Campylobacterales bacterium
TCCAACGCATACTCAATCCCCATAAACTCATCAAAAATAACCCTGAATATATACTCCTTTTCAGGTCTAAAAGAATCACTAGTTTTAATTGTTAACTTCATAGGGGTATGTTAAGCCTACTTGCTACTTCTTCAACTATTTCAATCATAGCTTTTTTATTTTCATACTCCCATTCCTCATAAATTGGGCATTCTCCATAAGTCTGAGCATTGATTTTTTTTGGCATGAAATCTTTTATTATCTTATGATTAGGCTCAACACCTATCCACTTCAAAAGCTCTGAGCAGTTTTTTTCAGATAAAGCGTTAAAGTAAAACTCACAAACACTATCTGGATGTAGTGCTTTAAAATCCAAGATAAATCTATTTGTTTCCATCCATAACCAACTTATCTTTTGAAGCAAGCTAAAGCTATTCCATTTATCATGGTATGAATCACTACCTATTGGCACTATGCGACCTTTGTCATGGCGGAGTGTACCACAATACCAATCGCGTCTAATTCCAGATCTAACAAACTCTCCTGGATGTCTATATAAAAAAACAAATCTTGCATTTGGGAAAAAGGTTTTTAGAGCTGGGGCAAAAAAAGATATTCGGTTGTTTGTCTCAATATAAATACGATATTTATCAATGGAATCTTTAACCATCTTTTCTCTAGCTAATTTTATCAATACCGAAAATGAAGCATTGAGCCTTTCATCATCCATTCCGTATTTTTTATACAGCTCATAAGCCATCTTGCCCTCTGCTATGAGCTCAGGAGAGGGGGCGTGTTTCACTACACTAGAGCCAAAGTGAGCATCTATCAGTTCAGTAAAAAACTGAGTTCCTGTTCTGCCTGTTGAGAGGAAAAATATTATTTTTTCACTATTCATAAACAAGTTCCACAATAGAATTTGGTTCTGCTTGAATACAAATCCATGGATATGCACTCTCTGATTTTTTTACTATGCAGTTTTCTTCTTTGGATTTCCAACCCTCATCATATATATACTTAATGATAGTTTTGCCACTATTTCCAATAAGTATCTTCATATAGTTTGGAGAAAATGACAAAGCATTTCCATCTAAAACAAGAGTTGAGCTACTAATTATGTCATTAATTCTAAATAAATGTAGATATTTTAAGTCGTCTGTAAATAGATTTCGTCCTCCGTTATCTTTCTTGTCGTATAAATCATCTACACATAAAACTGAGACATGCTCTAAGCTTTTGGAGATGTTTATTTTTTTTTCTCTAACACAGGGAAATATAACAAATTTAGCTCCAACATCCCTACATTTTTCTATCATTTCGTCAATATTTTTATAACTATAAAGCCTATCAAGTGGGAAAATTTTACTGAAAGAATCTGCAAATAGATAATAATCAGGAATAATTAGCGAATTTTTTTCTATTGCAACATATTGTAGCAACTCTTTAACTGCACGCAATCCATCAAAGTTAGGATATTTTTTAGCCCAATAGTCAAAATGAAAAAATATTCTATCTTGAGATTCTATATTATTAAAAAATATATTTACTTTTTCAATGGGGTCTTCTATAAAAAAAGGTCTTCTTTCTGGTACATAGAGTGGGTTTTTACCATTATTAGTAAAAGGTAGCAACTTTGGAAAGGGGTATAGTGCAATAAACAAAAATACCAATGAGAAAAATGTATCCGAATATCCTACTGCTAGCGTAAAACAAAATATAATAAAGGCATAAATTGTCTGCTCATCTGCAAACCTAGATATCTTTTTGTTGATAAAGAACAACACAGTTGGAAAAAAAGAAAAGAGTATTACAGCGCCAAGACTAGGAGAATCTATAGAACTTAAAATAAAACCAAAAGAAGATGCAATCCATACTCCAAGCAAATATTTACCATATTTCCCTAACATCAAAGTTCTATTCGACTCTTTTTTACTCTTTGTCATACCTATAAAGTCAGTTATTTTAAACAAAAGTTTTATATCTGAAATAATGTATTTCATGTTTGTAAATAAAAATTTTACAAACGCTGGAAGCAAAAAAATTATATTATATGGAGAGGTAAACACAATTAAGATAAACAACAATACAAATAGAGGTACAAAAACAGAAATAGATAAAAGTGCAATTATTAAGAGTAGAAATGCAAAAATATAGTAACTCTGAGATAAAAATGAGATTAAAACAAAAGGAACAAACGCCCATCCAAGAGAATCATATTTGATGGCTTCAAATGTAACAAAGTAGTAAATAGAAGAAAAGAAAGTCAGAATTATCACTACCCAGGCTAGATTATCGCCCGAGAGATAGTGTATTAAAAACCATTGACCTACTAAAAATACAATCATACCAAACCATGGCACAAGAGCTTCAGCACTACTGTAGAGTTTCATTGATAGTTTAGAATAGTAAAACCTGTCTTTTAATGACTGCCCAATACTTACATCATAACAATATCCGCCAAATCCATACCGCTCCATAAATGTATCATATAGAAAATGAGCCCTAGAGTTAAAGCTACGATGTGCATTCAGCCTAGAGTATTTACTCCATTGACCTCTGAGCAAAACTTTTAAATTTTTAATAGTGTGAAAAATAACCACTGGATTCATAATCAATTGAATAAACGGAGAAATTATTACACTACTAACAAACGAACTATGGCTACTAAAGTGTTTATCTTCTCTATGCGGAACCCTAAAGGAATCTATATTCATACTTTCTAAATTTTTTCTTATTGCCTCTGCGACATTATCTTCTAATGCACCATTAATAACTATCATATCACTGGTTTGACTTATGAAAGATTTTAGCTTTACAAAAGATATAATATCAACAAAAGACATAAATGAACTTCCACCATCTCTCGCATCATCTACTATGCAAATTATTTCTATATCTGCTCTGTTTTTAAGTATATCTCTTTCTAGTTTTTTTCCATAAAATCCATACCCAGCTATACATACTTTAGAATTTTTTGGGATTTCAGATATGGTGATAAGTGCTTCTTTCACGGATTAACTACTCTAGATTTTAACTTGATATTTCCTTTATTCATGACAATTTTTAAAATCTCTCCTTTTTCACAATTTCTTTCAAGATAATCACCTCTAAAATTAAAGTTCAATTTTTTACCATCAGAACATATTTCATCTACCAAATATATTTCCACAAAAGCCACATCGAATTTCATCTGTATTACGATCTTCACATCAAAAACTGTGTAGAATATAGCCTTTTTAGATGTACTTAACACTATCCAGCCATCTTCAGTCTCTTCATATTCAATATCAGACAAACAATCACTCTTGATGAAATAAGGCAAACAGTCACTATTTTTAGAAGGTTTTACTGATGCTATTACTGCACCAGTATGGGAGTAAGCCCTCGTAGGTATAGACATAAAAATTATTTCTTTAACTCTTTTTTTTAAGCTATTCTCATACAGAACAACAGGACCTTCAAGTCTACCTGAAAAACTGCTATTTTTATCTAACATAGTTGGAACAAGTATCGGACTATATGGGTAATCAGTCCATTTTTTGAGGTCTCTTGTAAAGGAAAAACCTATCGCATAATGACCATTCCTAAGATGAGCGTTGTACCCCAATAGAAGTCCATCATCAAATACTGTTAATCTAGGATTTGCAACCTTCTCAACACTCCAGACGCCAATATTATCAGCACTAAAAAATGGGTATCCGTCATTGAGGGCTTTCCAGAGAATGCCATCAGAAGACTCAGCCCCATATATTTGTACACAACCATATTTTATTGATTTAGATTCAAAAGTTAAAATCAAATTCCCATTTTTCAAAATCACGCAGTTTATAACACCCATAACTGGATTTTCATCTGCTATGTCTTGAAACAGTTTTGATGTGATTATGGGATTGGTCTCGTATCTTTCAAAACTAACACCATCTCTACTAATTGCCAAACCTATAGAATCAGCCCCTCCAGGATAGCCAGTAGAGCCTCTGTAGTACATGCATATCCGACCATCATCAAGTTTTATTGCCCAAGGTGTGGATGTTATTTTTGATTCCCATGAGTTTGAGATAGGAGATAAGATAGGATTATTTTCATACTTAAACCAAGTTTCGCCTTTATCTGATGAGAAAGCGCATCCCGTGCTTTGGATGGAGCATTTATCACGACTACCTGTGTAGTACATCACCATTTTTCCATCTATAAGAACTGGATTTCCATCAGTGTCCATAAGGATGGCAGGGTCGCGTACACCGCACTCTTCCCATGTGCTTGCTTCTCCTTTTGATAAAAGAATGGTTGGTTTATCAAATCCGTGAAGTCCTTTTGGAAACATCATATTTGGACTTTATGGTCAATATGGGAAAATGTCTCCATCATACCGTGACTATAGCCTATTGAGATATAATCATTTGATTTTAGAAAATCAATAACTTTTTCCTTTTGACTATCATAAATAACAACCGATAGCAGTGGTTTTAGATTTTTTAGTGTATTTACCGCACCCTCTAAAACTTTTAGCTCTATCTCTCCTGGCACTGTGATACCAAGCAGTGAAAGCTTATTTATGTTATTTTCACTCACAAAACTATCTATATCTACTAGCTCCACTTCATAGCTTCCATAATCAAAGCTATCACTACCAATCATATCGCTATCAAAAAATTTACCTGCATCTTTTATTGTACTTCTCCAGCTATTTATGTCGGACTCTCTTAATGTAGTGGTTGACTTTTTATCATATACTCCTAATTGAAAACTATATGTATTATCTATTACGGCATTGTTTTTTTGTAGAAAGTAGAAATTTTCTCTATCTGGCTCTAGAGAATAGATAGTGCCTTTTGGGAATCTATAGTTTATAACTCTAGGAAAGATACCCACATGAGAGCCTATATCTAAAATGATAGGTTCTTCATCTTTTATAAACTTCAGACCATAGTTGTCGCTATCAAGCATTTTTTGAAGCCCTGATGCCCCCATCAGCTCGCTGTAAGCAGAACGCAAAGGGTTAAAATAAAATGGTTTTCCAAGTAGTTGTACCATCGCTTCAAATCTCTCAAAGTGTTCTATATCTTTTTTTAGGAAATCTATTTTTTTCTCATCTAAGATTTTCAAATTTTACCTCCTGCTTAATCATCTATGGTGTAACCCCATCTTTCCATATAAGCTGCAAATCTTTTATTGATATCTTTCAAAACTTCCTCGACAAGCTCTGTTTTGTACTCACCAGATATCCCTTTTCTAAAATGTGTTGGGGGCAGCTTTCCATAAGTATTTGCACCTTCTTTATGAAGTTTGTCAAATCGATTTTCATATATGGCTTTTTCTATAGCCTCGTCTTTTACTAAATGTCTAATACCCCAAAATTTTAACAGTCTATCTACCTCACCATAGGCATCAATTAGTAAGTCCTCATATTTAATTATGGGAATACAGCAGGAAGAATATTTTTCTGCATGGTTCAACCAATCATACTGATATATAAGAATGGATAAAAAGTATTCATAATAAAATTTTTTTAGCGTGTAATAAGATGATGGATTAACCCTCTCTCTGTAGAAGTCCGTTTGTGAATAGTGATAATAGGACACTACTATATCCCTTATATCTCTCATAATATAAACTGCGTGAGATATGTCGCTCCTGTCTAAATGAGTCTCAATTTTATTGTGCCAATTAACTATGCCATAGCTTATATCTTTATCCATGTAGTCAATTGTTTCTAAAGAGAAAATACCCTTTAACAGCAGATGTAACCAATTATTTCCTGATTTTGGGAGTCCTATTACAGCAATTTTAAAATTCTCTTTTTGTGGCACAACACCATAGTTTGGGTATTTTGTTGTGTATTTCTGCAAAAATAATTTATTGCTCATTTTTCTCCCTTTGTATCTTGATATGACCTTTAAAATCTTTATTATCTTTTATATAATCCTTTTTTCTGAATATATCTGGTTTAAAATAGCTAGCATTAAGTATTTTAAAAAAATGTTTATCTTGAGCATCAAAAAGTATAAGCCCAACCCCTCGTTCTCTGCAGTCCTCTTTGATGATCTGAAAGTCATAATTATACTCGACGATAAACTCAAAAAGTGCTTTAGGAGCATGTATCGCTACATAAGGGTAGTTTGAGATAATCCTAGCATGATTTCTAGCCTCATGAGGAGCTACGGGTGACATATCCAGCCATCTTTTTATCTCATAGGTATAGTATTCAACCGTACCACACACAGACACTTCAGCAATCACATCTGGATTTGACCATCTGCCTTTGCCTTTTTGTGTACTAGGTGTAAATATTTGAATTTTTGAGGAAATTTCATCATCTAAGTCTTCTGTGTTATAACGAAATTCTCTTAATAATATTTCTGCGAAATCTTTATAAAGACATTTTTCTAAGCGATGGAAATTATAAGTTTTTATTCTTTCATATAGTTTGTCATCTTTGGATATTTCAATGGTGAATTTTTTCTCCCATTGAATAAGATCTTGATTGTTTGATGAACCTAATAACTGAATAATCTTTCCAATACTGGAATCAGAATTTGAATTAGATTCCTTTCTGCTTAGAAGGCCAGCAGTTGATAGATGATTTTGGATTGTTTTTGCAAGTGGTTTTTTTGTTATTTTAAACTTATTCAATGTTTTGTCTAGCTTAAGCTGTTCTTCAACTAACTGAGAAACAGATATTATCAGAACCTCATTAAGTATCTCTATCAAAAGCTTATGTTTATTACTTGAATACTCATTAAGCAAAAATGCCCTAATAGCCTGAGGTGAGAAATAATTTTTCATAATGCTTTTTTCTTTTCCAAAAAAGCATTCTCCCCAACCTTTCTCACACTCGCATTTTTTATCAAAATTTTCCACCACCTCAACCCCTAGTATTGTATTTTTCTAAAAAGCATAAAACCACACCTATAAAACTCTAAAAAATCACCAATTTTTGGCCAACTAAAAATTGATGCCACGCTCTCATCCTGAGGTTTTAGCTTTACATCATCTTGGCTACACTTATCGACAAACTCCGCCAACACTTTATTTGCCTCAAAATAGCTATTGATGGTCAAGCCTAGTAGGCTAGCACCATTTGGTATCTCTATCATCTTTTGTATAGCTATATCGCCTGCATCAAGTTTTGATGTCATCTTATGCACGGTGATACCAAGTATCTTTTCACCATGTCGCATCGTCTGAAATATCCCACCCAAACCTCTATATTTAGGCAGTGCCGTGTTGTGAATATTGTAGCTCTCGGGAAAACTCTCTAAAAAACTTTTTTTGACTATCAGTAGCGGTCTGATAAACAGTACCATATCTATTTTTTGTTTTTTTAGTTCATTTGTTAGGGCTATATCATTTATATTGCTTACTTTCATATCAAATCTATCAATTGTGGCTATACCTTTTAGTAGTTTCTTTTGGTGAAGCGATAGATAGAGCATCTCGCCAATCATATATGTAACATAGAGAGGAGACTTTACTAGCCCTTTAAAAAACATCTTTAGTTTATATCTTGTAGGCACATTTGCTTTTACATAGTAGCTTATACGGTTTGATAAAATCAAATCACTCATTGCTATTTTTGAGTAAAAATCATTAGTTGTCACAATAGCTATCTTCATTTCAGAGTCTTGCTTTCAAATAATTCTATTGGATTTTTTTGAAATACATCAAAAACTGCTATCCAATCACTAAAAGTGTAGTTTGGTTTAAGTCTAGGGATTAGTTTAAACATTTTCACCCTCCAACAGTATTTCTAGCCTTTGGCTTATCTCGGCTGGAGTAGGCAAAAGTCCTTTTAAATCATTGGGCAATGATTCCGTAAGTTTATAAGTTGCCACTCCTATTGGTTGATTGCTCTCTTTGAGTGCGTACTCTACTGTTGTTCGTTTTT
>CAZAFM010000093.1:0-7768 GCA_964484395.1 uncultured Campylobacterales bacterium
CCTAAACTAAATATATACTTCTGCTCAATCTCATGAGCATCCTCAAACGCCTCTTCACCAAGAAAGAGACTCTCCTCTTTCAATCCTCCACCAAGTGAAGTGCTAAAACTCTCAAAAAGTCTAAAAGAGGCTTTATTGCTAGGATTAATTGTTGTCTCTATCTCCATTATATCTGGGTTTTTCTCAATAATAAATTTCAACATCTTCTTTGCAACCCCCTGACCTCTTGCAAGCTCACTAACTACAACCTGCCAAACAAAAAGTCTATGCTCTATTGCAGGTACCTTGTAAGCTGAAGTAAAACCAACAACCCTATTATCTTTTGTTGCAATACAGGAGGTCTTACCAAAATGCTCAGCTATTACGGCATACGCATATAGGGAGTTTAGATCAAGAGGTGGAGAGTTTTTTATCAATCTATGTATTTCTTTTGCATCATTCTTTGTAGGAAAATCCAAATCTATGGTGTCCAAAAAGTTCCTTTTTTATGTTTTTAAATAGTATAGTATAAATATTTTATAATGTCAAATTTATTTCATTTTGATTACACAATATATGTAATAAATTTACACTAAAATTTTTCAAGCTCTATCTCTTGGGAGTCCTCTTTTGAGCCTAACTCCATTTCAGCTTCTTTATAATACTCCTCTTTTTCAGACTCTTTTAGCTTTGGAAAAAGCTCATCAATAATAAACCTCACACCATTTGCATTTATCCGTTTATAAGCTGCTAGGTAGTGAACAAGTCCAATAAGTCTCATATCATTTAGTGAATAGAGTTTCTTCACTGTTCCGTTGTGGCTTGGAAGCAGTTTTTTCTCTTCATACATACGAAGAGTTCTCTGCTTTATATTGAGTATATCAGCAGCAGTGCTTAAAGCAATAATGGGCATTTTGTTATCTATGTATGCCATAATCACTCCTAATTTTTGAGTGATTATAACATAAAAAAAGGAAAATTCTTACTTAATATGTGGAATTAGTTTTTAAATAGTGAAGCAAGTGAGGATATATCTTTTTTCTCTGTACTAGATGTGTCACCACCATCTGCATCTCTTGATATGGAGCTCTCTTTTTCTGTAATCTCAATATCATAGCCTGTTAGCATTGAAGCTAGTTTTATATTTGTTCCTTTTTTACCTATTGCTTTTGCTTTTTCGCCTGCTGGGATGACAACTTTTGCTATTTTTCTATCTTCATTTTCTTGGTCTTCTTCGATTTTTACACTATTTATAAGTGCTGGACTAAGCGATCTTGATATAAATATCTCTGGAGTCTCAGAATACTCTATGCAGTCTATGTTTTCGTTTTTTAGCTCACTACTAACAGCACTTATTCTTACACCTTTTACACCAACTGTAGCTCCTACTGGGTCAACCTTTGCTGAGTCTGATTTTAGAGCTATTTTTGCTCTCTCACCTGGAATTCTTGCTGATTTTACTATCTCTACCTCACCATCTTTTATCTCAGGCACTTCAAGCTTTAGTAGCTCTTCTAAAAATTTCGGGGTTGTACGAGATAGCTCTACCATAATCCCCGCTTTTTTATCAAAAGTTACATGTCGTAGGACTGATTTTACCACACTTCCTACTTTGAAACTCTCCCCTTTAATGCGGTTTTTCATAGGCATTATGGCTCTTATCTCATCTATCTCTATGTATGTGTTTTCAAAGTCATCCACCCTAACTACACTTCCTGAGACTATTTTTCCCTTCATAGAAACAAACTTCTGAAAAAGGTGGTTCTCTAGCATCCTTTGTATCTGATACTCTATGTTTTTATAGAGGTCATTTACTGCACCTCTTCCCATATTATCTATAGACATCTCATACTTTAGCTCATCACCTATAGCCATATCTGGATCTATCTTTCTGGCCTCTTCTAGAGTAATATAAATATCTCTATCCTCTGCCTCATCACTACCATCTTCTACAACAGTAACTATCTGAAAAACTTTTATATTTTTACTTTTTTCATCCAACTCTGTTTCAAAGTTCAAATCTCTACCAAATGTATTCCTACAAGTTCTAAGCATAGCTTCATTTAGCGCTTCTTTTACGCTATCAGGCTCAAGCCCTTTTTCATAAGCTATAGAATCTACAATATCAAGTATTCTTTCCAAAACTAACCTTTAACATCAAAATAAGTTCACAATTCTATGGTAGATAGGCTTGAATATAGGTTAGAGTAGAGTATCATTGGGTGCTTATAATCAGTACATCTAGTTTTGAGGCCTCAAGAATATCAAATGCTATGAAGCTAAAGTTCCCAGTTGTGTGAATTAGGACTAGGTCGTGTGTAGAGCACTCATTAGCATCTTTAAAATTATGTGTCTCTATTCCATCTCGCTTTAGTACATACCTATACCTTGAATCACCCCCTTCAAGAGTTCTTATAAACTCATTAGCACTATCTTTAGTGGCATTTACTATACTGCTTTGGTACTCTTGGGCTTCACTATGGTCTAGTCCATATACATTTAATCTACTTTCAAACGGAAGAGTATATGAGTGATACAGTGTGAAACTTGCTTCAGGAAAGAGTCTTGAAGTAGCTTCAAGTGCTTCTTTAGATGCCTCTGAGAAATCACTAATGGCTAGGATTTTTTTGACTTTTATCTCATTACTATTTTTGACAACAAGTACTGGGGCTTTAGTGCTTCTAACTATCTCTTTAGTACTAGAGCCTAAAAAAAACTCCTCAATCAAGCCACTCTCGCCACTGCTCCCAACAACAACAAGATTAGCTCCCATCTCTTCTGATTTCAGAGCTACATCTCTCTTCACAACTCCCTCAATGACATGCATTCTACTTCTATCTACTTCGGGAATGTGTTTATCTAGATATTCTAGTGCATTTTTATGTATCGCATCAATGTCCTTTGTACCACCAAAAAACCCACTCTCAACAATGTGTAGTATATCTACCTCTGAATCTGTTTTTTTAGCAAAGTCTAGGGTTTTAGAAATCACACCTAAAGTACTATCTGAGAGATCTGTGGCTATTAGTATTTTTAGATTTTGCATATCTGCTCCTACATTTTGTATTATTTTAGTGTACACAATCTCCTTAAAAAGATAGCTTTAAAATAATTAAGCTACAATTTTTCAAAAAAAGGCTTATCTATGAAGTTTGTCGCATTAGCCATCATTACCTCAAGCGAGCATGAGGATAAAATGAAAAAAATAGCAAAAGAGGCAGGAGCTACTGGAGCTACAATCATACAGGCAAGAGGAAGCGGATATGAGGAGAAGAAAAGCTTTTTCTCTTTGACTTTTGAAGGAAACCACACAATACTTCTATATCTTTTAGAAAAAAAGATGTCAAAAAGCGTTCTAAAGGCTATAAAAAAAGATGTTGATGGTGACAAAAGCAGTGTAGTGGCATTTACGATGCCTATAAATGACATTGTTGGACTAGATCAAAATCTTTTAAATAGTTTTGAAGAAAACATAAAAACAGAGGAGCTTTGATGGAACAAGTACTAGTTGAAAAC
Organism: uncultured Campylobacterales bacterium; assembly: GCA_964484395.1. Lineage (GTDB taxonomy): Bacteria > Campylobacterota > Campylobacteria > Campylobacterales > CAZAFM01 > CAZAFM01. The sequence continues at coordinate 3,496 of CAZAFM010000093.1, forward strand.
ATTATGAAAAAAGATGTGGCTACAATAAAACCATACGCCACACTAAAAGAAGCCATGAGGATGATGAAACAAAAAGGGCTTAAATCCCTAGTGGTTGATAAGAGAAGTAGTAGTGATGCTTATGGGATTATCACAAATACTCAGATTCTAAAAATGATATTAGCAGAAGATGGGGATATAGAGCTTCTAAATGTATATGATGTATACAAAAAACCAGCCTTCTTTGTCTCAGCCAAGCTAGATGTCAAATATGCAGCTAAAATCATGATAGAACATGACATAAAAAGAGTAATTGTTTCTGATAACAATGAGCTAAAGGGCGTTCTTTCTGTAACAGACCTTACTGATTATCTAATATCTATGGTCGAATAGGGTGTAAATGTAGATGAGAGAGATTATCACCCAGTTTAGATTAACACTACTAGAATCGCTTAATAATTTAATACCTATACTACTTATTATTGTGGGCTTCCAGCTCTTTGTATTCCAGAGTGTGCCTGGGGATGTAGGTAGTATTGTTTTAGGAATGGTGATTGTAGTTGTTGGGGTTGCCTTTTTCTTAATGGGTCTAGAGATTGGGGTTTTTCCTCTTGGTAATAGTCTCTCTAATGAGTTTTTGGAGCAAAGATCAATTGTTATTTTCACTGTTTTTGGGTTTGCGCTAGGGTTTTCTGCCTCTATAGCAGAGCCTGCTATTATAGCTGTGGCTACACAAGCTGAGGATATTACAGGTGGGCAACTTGATGCTTTTACTTTAAGGCTTATTATTGCTACTTCTGTTGGACTTATTACTGGATTTGGTATTTTGCGCTCACTTCTAGGCTGGCCTATTGCAAAAATACTTATTGGTGGCTACATCATAGTCTTAGTTATTACATACTTTGCACCTAGAGATATTGTTGGACTTGCCTATGACTCTGGAGGGGTAGCTACAAATGTTGCTACTGTTCCTTTGATAGTGGCACTTGGAATTGGTATAGCCTCATCTCTTCAAGGTAGAAGCGTGCTAAAAGATGGGTTTGGATTTGTAGCATTAGCAGCTATTACTCCTATGATAAGCATTCAGCTATATGGGATGATTGCTTTACCTGATGGTCTTGTGATTGATGCCTCAAAAGAGGTGGTAGATACAACTGAAGTTGCAGCAAAAAAGGTTGAATTAGGTGTATTAGATGTTATGCTAGGACTACTTGATACACTAAAAAACATCTTACCAATTATCTTGACTATACTCATATTTCAGTATGTAGTTCTTAGAAAACATCTCCCTGCGCCTTTTCGTGTATTTTTGGGTTTTGTTTTTTTAGTTATTGGTCTTTATGGGTTTATTGTTGGTATTAAGCTTGGGCTTTTTCCTATTGGTGAATCTATTGCTTCAAGCCTTGTGGAGCTTCAAAGTCACTTTTTTATCTATCTTTTTGCATTTTTGATAGGGTTTGGTACTACTATGGCAGAGCCAGCACTAGTAGCAGTTATTAAGCAAGCAAGTCGCTACTCTGAGGTAGCTTTAAATGTTAAGATTATTAGAATACTAGTTGCTATTGGTGTGGGTTTTGGGATACTACTAGGAACTTATAAGATTGTTCAAGGATATGATATATGGCTTCTAATTACTATTCTCTACTCTTTTGTAGTTTTTTTGACAATATTTGCTCCTTCAAGAATGGTCGCTTTTGCATTTGATTTAGGTGGAGTTACTACTTCTGAGATAACAGTTCCTATAGTTACTGCTTTTGGAGTATATCTAGCTACGAATATTGAGGGTAGAAATGTCTTAAGTGATGGGTTTGGACTTATTGCATTTGCTTCTATTTTTCCTATGATTACAGTTTTGGGATACTCTATTTTGATAGAAAACATTCAAAAACTCACAAAACTCAGGCAAAAAACAAGTGTCTAGTGAGAACTACAGGATATAGAGAAACTTTTATATCTTCTTTATCCTATGCTATAATCAACAAAAAACTAGGGTTGTGTTTGCTAAACTACAAAAAAAGAATCTATGGAAAAACCAAACAGATTTCAACAGAAGAGCTAAAAAGAATTTTAAACTCACCTATGTTTGCATACATAAAAATAGCACTTCTTTTTGGTAGTAGAGCTAGTGATAGTTATGGAGAGAGAAGCGACTATGACTTTGCTTTTTTGATGGAGGATTTAGGAGATGAGAGCTGGGGGATGTTAGCTAGAGCCTATGCTGATATAAACAGCGCCTTTGGGCTAAAAGAGTGTGACTATGATATCATCAATCTATCATCTCTAAGCCCATCCTTGTCACATACTATCTCTAAAAAACATATTTTGCTAAAAGGTAGTCAAGATGAACTTTCAGAAGTACTTAGAAACCACCAAAGCTAGCACCAACATCGAGAGGGGACTTCTTGACTCTCTGGTTATGAAGTTTAAAGATGGAAGTGCTGACTTGATAGATGAAAGGGCAGCTGAGCGAAGCCTTCAGATACTATCAGAAAACCTCATAGGTAAACTCAAAAAAATACTTCAACACTACAACTCCCCTGTAGTTCCAGATAGTGGATATGATGCGGTGGAGATACTAAGAAACATAGGGGCGATAAGTGATGAAGATAGCTCTTTTTTCAGAAAAATACTTGGTTTTAGAAATGCTCTAGTTCATGACTATATGAATTTTGATAGAGAGATAGTTAAAAAGATAATCTTAAATGGTGACTATAGAAAACTCTGTGATTTTTTGGTAGATGAGGTGGAGTACCCTGAGATTATCAGAAAAAGGATAGAAAACATCACGCTTTAGGGTTTGGCTATAAACTATTTATTGCATGATAATAAAGGTGGTATCTTAGGTTAAAAGTAAATCTCTGACCCTGCCCCTTTGACAACCTGAATAAATTTGAATATAACAGTGTTAATAAATATTCAAAGGATATGTTATGAAAACAGTGACCATGAGAGTAGATGATTCAGTTTACGATATGATAAAGTTAGCAGCTGATGGACAAAAAAGAAATCTTTCAAACTTCATAGAGTTTGCAACAATGCAATACCTGACATCTTCGCAATTTGTAGAGAATGATGAAATGGCTGAAATAATGAATGACAAAGAATTAGTTCAGAACCTAATGGATGGCTTGAATGATTTTAAAAATGGTGATTACACCATTGTCTAAGTACAAAATCGCCGAAACTAAAACTTCTGAAAAAGTTAAAAATAGGTTCAGAGCTTTACTTTTAACTACTTCAAAACTACAAGAAATCTAAGCAATACAAGACAGTAGCAAAGAGCAAATCAGACTAACTCTTTTAGTCCACATCTAAAATATACTGTTGTAGAGTATTATGTTACAAAACATTATGTTGAGTAACATTATGTTCACCAACATAACTAATGAGCTAACACTAACTTCAGAGGACAAAAAAGCAATATATCTTGTCATTACAAAAGAGGACTACCTAAATGGGTTTTGCTAACCATTTCAACTCCTTTTATCCTATTTTGATGTATCATTTATCTTAGAAATTTCTTCTTGAAATATGTTACCAAAGGCTAAAAATGCTACACAGAAAAGATATTTACAATCCAGAATCAAGAGAGAGTGTAAATGATAGAAAGATTTTTGGCGGTAATCCAACCGCTATGTTTGAGCTAAACAAAATAAAGTATCAATGGGCATACAACCTCTGGAAGCTCATGCTTGCAAACACATGGTTTCCTGAAGAGGTAAATATGAGTCCTGATAAGCGAGACTATAATGGAGGTTTGACTCCTGCTGAGAAGATCGCTTATGATAGGGTCTTAGCTCAGCTTATCTTTATGGACTCTTTGCAGACAAACAACCTAATAGATAATGTAAACCCATATATCACAAGTCCAGAGCTGAACCTTATCCTTGTAAGACAGGCCTTTGAAGAGGCACTTCACTCTCAGAGCTACGCTGTAATGGTAGAATCCATCAGTGCAAATACAGATGAGATATATGAGATGTGGCGAGTAGATATGCAACTAAAGAGCAAAAACGACTACATAGCCGCAGTCTATAAAGAGCTAGCCGAAAACCCAACTGATAGAGGGATGATAAAGGCTATGTATGCCAACCAGATACTTGAAGGTATCTACTTCTATGCTGGCTTTACCTACATCTACACCCTTGCAAGAAGTGGAAAAATGCTAGGAAGTGCGCAGATGATTAGATTTATCCAAAGAGATGAGGTAACTCACCTACTTGTTTTTCAGAACATGATAAACACCATGAAAAAAGAACGACCTGATCTTTTTGATAAGCAGATGGAAGAAGAT
>CAZAFM010000094.1:0-7661 GCA_964484395.1 uncultured Campylobacterales bacterium
AGAATACTCAAGCTACCGACTACATGAGATGTATTGAAACTGACTAGTAGAGAGGTGGCGGAGGGATATGGAGTAAAGCTACCGACTACATGAGATGTATTGAAACTAAAAGCACTAGGCTCGCTCTCTTTTTGAAACTTAGAGCTACCGACTACATGAGATGTATTGAAACCTTACTCCTACTATGTCATTAGCTTTTTTGCGATAAAGCTACCGACTACATGAGATGTATTGAAACATATCAAGAGTGATGATATCAGCACTTTTAGCAAGTAGCTACCGACTACATGAGATGTATTGAAACTAGACTATCCTTTTTTATTAGATAGTCTATCTTTTGAGCTACCGACTACATGAGATGTATTGAAACTTTGCAACTATCAACAATGGCGTAGTTAAAGACTTAGCTACCGACTACATGAGATGTATTGAAACGTAGGAAAATCTAAAAGACTTGTCTTTAGCCTAGAAGCTACCGACTACATGAGATGTATTGAAATTAGATTTAATCACAAAGAACACATAAGCGATAAGACAGCTACCGACTACATGAGATGTATTGAAATAGTTTTACATATCAACAATATTGAAAATTTAGACTCAGCTACCGACTACATGAGATGTATTGAGATTTCTACTATTGAACAAAAGCATTAAAAGATAGATTCTTCGCATTCGCTCAGAATGACTTTTTCTACTTTATTGTAAATGTTCATATACATTTACAACTCTGCTTTTCACTATCTACAAGCTATCCAACTTATTCAAAAATTAACCACCATTAATGTATGATTTGACTATCAAAAAAGAAGGATATCTTTGAGAGGTTTTTTTCTGCTGATGGCTGTGATTGCTACACTTTTTGGAGATGACTTTATCACTGAGTATGAGTATGGGCAGCTACTATATAGCAACCCAAGAGGAATAGGATGTGATAAGTGCCATGGAGAGAGAGGGCAGGGTATGATAATTGCAAGTTATTATGAAAACAACAAAAAAAAGGTCTTAGCAACAAACCCAATCTGGGCGATGGCGTATAAGGATTTCAAAAAAGCCCTAGGAAGCGAAAATGGAATAATGCCCAAATACTTCCTAACAGATGGTGAAGTAAAAGCCCTATACCACTATCTAAGTGAAGAGAGAAAGCGTGAAGAGTAGTCTATCTCAAGCTTTGCGACCAAAAACACTAGATGATTTTATAGGACAGAAGCATCTGTTAGCATCTCAAGCACCTTTTAGGAGGCTAGTAGAGTCAGACTCTTTGTCTCACTCCTTTTTCTACGGACCTCCTGGAAGTGGCAAAACCTCACTAGCTTTTATCATAGCTTCTTTACAAGATAGAGTTTTTTATACCCTAAATGCTACTTCACTAAAGATTGATGAAATAAGAAAGATAGTCGCTAAGCATAGGGGTGAGTTTATAGAGCCTATGATATTTATAGATGAGGTTCACAGACTTAGCAAAACCCAGCAGGAAGTGCTTCTACCTATAATGGAGGAGGGTAGTGCCCTTGTCTTTGGTGCATCTACTGAGAACCCATACTTTAGCCTGACTTCTGCTATTAGGTCACGCTCTATGCTCTTTGAGTTCAAGCCTCTAAGCAACCTAGACCTTGAAGAGATAATCAAAAAAAGCGGAGTAGATAAAGACCTAGCAGATGGCGCTAGAGAGTTTTTGATAAAAACCAGCAACGGAGATGCAAGAGCTATGCTAAACCTCATAGATGCCGCACTTGCTCAAGATACAAAGCCCATAACCACAGATATGCTTAGACAGATAAGACCATACTCTATGAGTGCAGGCTCAGCTAGTAGTGATGAAGCATACAACCTCATAAGTGCACTTATAAAAAGCGTACGAGGAAGTGATGAGAACGCCTCTATCTACTATCTAGGACGGTTAGTGAGTGAAGGAGAAAACCCAGAGTATATAGCAAGAAGAATGCTCATACTAGCTAGTGAAGATATAGGAAATGCAAACCCAAATGCTCTAGTCCTAGCTAACTCAGCTATGCAGAGTGTAGCAAAAATAGGCTATCCAGAAGCTAGGATAATCCTCTCTCAGCTAGTGTTGTATCTAGCCTCCTCTCCAAAGTCAAACCTAAGCTACAATGCAATAAACAGAGCAGTGTCTATGGTAGAGAGTGGAGATATATACGAAATCCCCAAAAATATAGTACACTTCAAAGAGGGATACAAATATCCACACGACTATGGCGGATGGATAGAGCAGAGCTATCTATCAGAAGATGTAGAGCTAGTAGAGTGGGATAGGGCAAAAGGTTTTGAGCTAAAACTAAAAGAGTGGATAGAAAAGATAAAGGAAGGAAAATGAGATTTATAGCACCGATACTAATGGTTTTTATCTTAAGTGGCTGTATGGTATCTCAGACACCATATACAGATAGATCAAGAATGATGCTCATATCACAAGACCAAGAAGCAAAGCTAGGAGAGAGTGCTAAGAACAAAATCCTCCAAGATGTCAAGCTCTCTAATGACAAACAAAAAAAAGCATCCGTACAAGAGGTAGGAGAGAGAATAGCAAAAGCAAGTGGTATGGAGTATGATTGGGAGTTTTTTTTGATAGAGGATGATAGTGTCAATGCTTTTGCCCTGCCAGGAGGGAAGGTCTTTGTAAATACAGGACTTTTTAAGGTGGCTAAGAGTGATGATGACTTAGCGGTGGTAGTTGGACATGAGATAGCCCATGTCATAGCTAGACATGGAGCAGAGCGGATGAGTATGCAACAGGCTGCAAGTGTTGGTGGGCAGATTGTGGGCGCTCTTGTAGGTACACAGTTGGGTTCATCTCAGATGGCACTTTTTAACCAAGCGTATGGAATAGGGATGAACTATGGAGTGATGCTTCCATACTCTAGAACCCAAGAGTATGAGGCAGATGAGATAGGGCTTATACTTATGAGCAAAGCAGGTTATGACCCAGAGGCTGCTGTTGGCTTTTGGCAAAACATGATGAACTCAAAGGAGAAAAAGGGAGTACCAGAGTTTCTCTCAACCCACCCAGCTGATAAGAACAGGATAGAGAGTATAAAATCCTCCCTAGAGTATGCAAAGTCATATAAAGGCAAGGATTAGTATAATTTTGAAGAATTTATGGAGTTTTTAAGGACTATTTATGAGATATATTGATGATAATTTGAATGGAAAAAATATTTTAATAACTGGAGGGGCTGGGTTTATAGGAAGTAACTTGGCTTTTTACTTTCAAAAAAACCATCCAGAAGCAAGAGTAGTTGTTTTTGATAGTTTTAGAAGTGATGAGAAGTTTCCAAGTGGGAATTTTAAAAGTTTAGGTCATTTCAAAAACCTAATAGGCTTTGAAGGAGAGGTTATAGGTGGAGATATAAACAACCAAGCTGACATCCAGAGGCTTAAGAACTACAAGTTTGACTATATCTTTCATGAAGCAGCTATTAGTGATACTACAGTGCTAGATCAAGAACTAATGCTAAGAACAAATGTAAATGCTTTTAAAGACCTTCTGAAAATGGCAGTTGAGATGGATGCATCTATGATATATGCTAGTTCAGCAGGAACTTATGGAAACTCATCTGCTCCAAACATAGTAGGAAAGGGAGAAGAGCCTGAGAATGTATATGGCTTTAGCAAGCTTATGATGGATAATCTAGCTTATGAATATATGGAGAGATATGATATAGGCATAGTTGGACTTAGATACTTCAATGTATATGGAGCTTCAGAGTACTACAAAGGAACAACTGCTTCTATGATACTTCAGTTAGGTATCCAAGCGCTAAATAAGGGAAAAGTCAGACTCTTTAAGTATGGTGAGCAAAAAAGAGACTTTGTACATATAGAAGATGTAGTCCAAGCAAATATAAAAGCTATGCAGACTAAAAAAAGTGGTGTGTATAATGTAGGCTTTGGAGTAGCAAGAGAGTTTAACCACATAGTAGATTCATTAAAAGCAGCTGGCATAGATGGTTTTGAGGTAGAGTACTTTGATAATCCATACAAATTCTATCAAAACCACACAGAAGCAGACATATCTAAGAGTGAAGAGTTTTTGGGATACAAGCCAAACTATCCGCTTGAAAAGGGTGTGTTAGAGTATGTAGATGAGATAAAAAGGTGGGCAAAAAAGGAAGCTAGTGAGTAGTCCAAAGATATTGGTTATTGGTGATCTTATGATAGATCACTATCTTTGGGGTAAATGTGATCGTATCTCTCCTGAAGCTCCAGTGCAGGTTGTAGGAGTGCAGAGTGAGAGCTTAGCACTAGGTGGAGCTTGTAATGTTATGAACAACCTAGTGGATTTAGGGGCTAGTGTACTAGCTTGTGGTGTTGTAGGAAAAGATGATAGTGCCTTTATGCTAAAAAGTATGCTTTTTAAAAATGGAGTTGATTGTAGTGGAATAGCTGAGGAGGATGAGCGACAGACTACCAAAAAAAGTCGTGTAATAGCCTCAAGACAGCAGGTCATAAGAGTTGACAGAGAGGATGCAAAGGAGATTTCAAAAGCTTCTGAAGAGGAGATAATGAAGTTTTTGAAAAAAAGCATTGATAAAATAGATATATGCCTCCTATCAGACTATGGAAAAGGTGTCCTAACACACTCCTTAACCCAAAACATCATATCAATATGTAGAGAAAACGGAAAAAAAGTCCTCATAGACCCAAAAGGAAAAGACTATAGTAAGTACAAAGGTGGCTATCTTATCACCCCAAACAAAAAAGAGGCATCAATTGCAACAAGTATAGATATAGTAGATGATAAGAGCCTAGAAGAGGCTGGATATTGGTTAAAAAACGAACTTAAACTTGATATATCACTCATAACACTCTCAGAAGATGGAATGGCTATTTTTGGGGATAGTATGATAAAAATCCCTACTGTCGCAAGAGAGGTCTATGATGTAACAGGCGCAGGAGATACTGTTCTAGCCTCTCTGGGCTATTCTTTGGCTAAAGGATGTGATATCATAGAGGCTTGTCACTTTGCAAACTCAGCAGCAGCAGTAGTAGTTGGCAAGATAGGAAGTGCTACTGCTACGGCTGAAGAGATAGAGGAGTATGAGCACTATGTAAAAAAAACCCACATAGAACTAAAGATAAAAACACAGGAGCAAATAGAGCTAAGTAGTAAAAAGCTAAAAGCTCAAAACAAAAAGCTAGTCTTTACAAATGGCTGTTTTGATATAATCCACGCAGGACATATAAAGTACCTCCAAAAAGCAAAAGAGCTAGGAGATGTGCTCATAGTAGGGCTAAACTCAGATGCTTCAGTATCACGCCTTAAAGGCAAAAGCCGACCTATAAACACTCTTGAAGATAGAGCGGTTGTACTAGCTGGGTTAGAGAGTGTGGATTATGTAGTGGAGTTTGGTGAAGATACCCCTTATGAGCTTATAAAGTCTATTGTGCCAGATGTGCTTGTTAAAGGAGCTGATTATGAAGGCAAAGAGGTAGTTGGTAGTGATATAGCCAAAGAGACTGTGTTGGTTGAGTTTTTAGAAGGAAGAAGTACTACTAAGATAATTGGAAAGATAAAGGGTTAGATTAATGGAAAAAGTTATAATTAGTGAGTTTGAAAGCCATATAGAGGTTGCTCAAAAATCTTTTGAACTGCTAAAAGATGATATAAGCAAAGCTGCATCAATATGTGTAGAGACGCTAAAAAGAGGAAACAAAATACTCATTTTTGGAAATGGAGGAAGTGCGGCCGATGCTCAACATATAGCAGCAGAGCTAACTGGACGATACAAAAAGGAGAGAGCAGGACTTCCTTGTATCGCACTTACTACTGATACTTCTGCACTTACTGCTATTGGGAATGACTATGGGTATAGTTTTATTTTTAGCAGACAAGTAGAGGCTTTGGCAAATAGTGGTGATTTGCTAATAGGAATATCAACTAGTGGGAACTCACCAAATGTTATAGAGGCGATAAACAAAGGAAAAGAGATAGGTTGTAAAAGCATAGGACTAAGTGGCAAAGAGGGCGGAGCTTTGAAAGAAGCAAGTGATGTAAATATAGTCATTCCAAGCTCAAATACTCCTAGAATTCAAGAGATGCATATAACTATAGGGCATATAATATGCCAGATAATAGATGATAATTTTTAAGTAGGGTTGTACAATGATAGATGCTAAAGAGTTGCAAAAAAATTTTGAAGTGATGTCAGATAAGCTTATTAATCGTGGGGTAGATGAGGAGATACTAAAAAACCTTAGGAGCAAAAGAGAGACCTTAGTAGCCTCTAGGATGGTTGTTGATGAGCTAAAAGCCCAGCAGAACAAAAAAAGCAAACTATTTCCTGAGTATAAAAAACAAGGAAGAGAGAGTGAGCTAAAAGAGGAGCTAAACACTCTTAAGCAGAGTATCCAGGAAAAAGATGAGATAGCAAGAGCTATTGAAGAGGAGTTTTTAGAGCTTACAACTACTATACCAAACATACCTGATGATGATGTTCCTTATGGAGAGAGTGAAGAGGAGAATGTAGAGATAAAGAGGGTTTTAGAGCCAACTAGTTTTGATTTTACTCCAAAAGAGCACTGGGAGTTAGCTGAGCTAAATGGTTGGATAGACTTTAGCAGAGGTGCTAAGCTTGCTGGAAGTCGCTTTAGTGTTTTTAAACAAGATGGAGCAAAGCTTGTAAGAGCACTTATTAACTATATGCTTGATTTTAACTCCAAAAGAGGCTTTGCTGAGGTGATGACACCTGTTATTGCAAACTCTGCATCTTTGTTTGGTACAGGTCAGTTACCTAAGTTTGAAAACGACCTCTACAAGATTGAAGGAGATGAGGGGTTTTATCTCATACCAACTGCTGAAGTAACTCTTACAAATATGTACAGAGATGAGATTATTGAAGCCTCAAGCCTACCTCTTAAGATGACCTCATATACAAACTGCTTTAGACGAGAAGCTGGAAGTGGGGGGAGAGACATAAGAGGGATAATAAGACAACATCAGTTTGATAAAGTAGAGATTGTATCTATCTGTAAGCAAGAGCAGAGTGATGAGGTTTTTGAAGAGATGGTTGAGTGTGCGAGTGATTTGCTAACCTCTCTTGGACTTCCCCATAGACTTGTGATGTTATGTAGTGGTGATTTAGGATTTGGAGCTGCAAAGACCATAGATATAGAGGTGTGGCTACCGGGGCAAGAAACATATAGAGAGATAAGCTCTATTTCTAACACTAGAGACTTTCAAGCAAGGCGTGCCAAAATACGCTACAAAGAGGATAAGAAGAACATATTAGCCCACACACTAAATGGCTCCTCACTAGCGGTTGGAAGGACACTTGTAGCGATTATGGAGAACTTCCAAAACGATAGTGGTGAGATAGAGATACCAGAAGCGCTAAAAGAGTACATCTAAGTGAGAGAAAATGCCTGAAGATGATGTAATAATTTTAGAAGATGATGATGAAAAAGAGAGTCCCAAAGAGTCAAAACTCTCCAAGTTAGAATTTCTAAAAAAGAGAAAAAAACTAACCATCATAGGTGCTGTAGTTCTTCTTTTGATGGTTATACTTGTGATTTTACTTTTTATATTTTTGCCTTCACAAGATAGTAGTGAAGAGGATGTGGAAGGATTAGCACAGAATTTAAGAGAGATAGAAGACCAAAGAAACATAAGCATCTCAAAACTAGATAAAATGATAGAAAAA
>CAZAFM010000095.1:0-7590 GCA_964484395.1 uncultured Campylobacterales bacterium
CATTCTCTATGATAGATACATCTCCACTTAGGGCTGTGAAGTTGGCTATGGAGGCTAGGAGTGTTAGGGGTGAAAAAATTGCTATTAGTAAAAGTATCTTTATCAGTCTCATAGTTCATATCTCCTTAAAATGTAAGTATGTAGTTTACGCCAGCAGTTCTCTTGTCATAGTCATAAGGACCATGGTTTGAGTGGTTCTGTATATCTGAAACGCTTGCTTTTATGGAGCTACTATCACTTAAGCTATATAGTGTAGAGAGTGAGTAGCTCTGGTAGTTATCCTCTCTTGTATTGCCAAAAAATACATCTACTTCATTATAACTTAGATTTCTAAAGAGTGCTCCAGCTGTGAAGCTTAGACTATCAGTTACTTGATAGGTTGTGTTTATAGAACCCTCTTTTTCACTATTTCCAGTATTTCCTTCAGTTGCAGGCTGTAGTCTTGTACCTTTTGAGCTTGCTAGTTTGGCACCTAGTGCAATGTTCCACTTTGGAGTGAAAAACTTCGTAGCACTTAGTGTAAATGCATTTTGTACATAGTCTTTGTCATTGTTTTGCTCTTGTGCATAAGAGACTTTGGAGAACTTATATCCAGCAGAGAAGGTAAATGTTTCATCTACCTTTCTAGTCCATCTAGCTCCTTGGCTTATGTCGTTTACATATGATGATCCACCTTGCCATATCTTACTAACTGAAAATGGAAAGTATAGTTCATAGTCTTTGCCAAAGTATGAAGGACCAGTTGTTAGGACTATACCAAAGAGGTTTTTATCAGTATATTGTTTGTAGTTGTTGTTTAGTAGTATACCATTACTCTTCCATACCCAGCTACCTACTTCTCCAATATCTTTTATGTGGTTGACTCCTATAATGTTTGAGTTGTAGTAGTCTCCTCTCTCTTTATTTCCTGTTACATTGATGTTGAGAAGTGGAACACCAAACTCTGTCTCTCCAGTATCTGCATACACATTACTATCATAATTCACCCCTATCATAGCAAAACCATTGATAATAGACTCTTTTTTCTTCATTGAGATGTTTGTTAGGAGGTTTTTTACGCTTTTTTTGACCTTTGCAGGTAGGGCGGGGTCACTTTGGGCGCTCTCTAAAAGCCTCTTTGCCTCATCATACTGTCCTATCTCATAGTATGCTCTGGCTAGTTCTAGCTTAGTTCTAGTGTGTGAAGGGTTTAGTATTAGGACTTTTTCAAAAGCTTCTATGGCTTGCTCGTATCTTTTGGTCTCTAATGCACTTCTTCCGTAGTAGAAAAAGAGCTGAGGGTTTTGCCCATATCTTGATATGGCTTCATTGAAGAGATTGTATGACTTGCTAAACTGCTTATTTCTATAGTTATCTATCGCCTCTTGGACTTGTTTGTCATTATTTGGAGTTTCTGCATATAGAAGTGTACTTGCTATAAGTGAAACTGCTATAAACTTAAATTTAACTTTCATATTCACCACCATTGTAGAATTTAATTATTAGCAGTATGCTACACAAAATTAATTGTCAAAATTCTTAAATAAGTTGTTAAATCTCTATTGTGTTACAATATTGCAAAAACTTTGTAAGAGGATTTAATGAAAAACATTCGCAACTTCTCCATAATAGCCCACATAGACCACGGTAAAAGCACACTAGCTGATAGACTTATTGAGTTTTGCGGTGGGATAACTGATAGAGAAAAAAAAGAGCAACTCCTAGATAGTATGGATATAGAAAAAGAGCGAGGTATTACTATCAAGGCTCAAAGTGTGAGACTTAACTACAAAAAAGATGGTAAAGAATATATACTAAACCTCATAGACACTCCAGGTCATGTTGACTTTAGCTATGAAGTTAGTCGCTCTCTAGCTTCATGTGAAGGGGCTTTGCTAGTAGTTGATGCTGCACAAGGGGTTGAGGCTCAGACTATTGCTAATGTATATATAGCCCTAGAGCACGACCTAGAGATAATCCCTGTAATAAACAAGATAGACCTTCCTGCAGCGGACTTTGATAAAACTGTCGCTGAGATAGAGCATAGTATCGGACTTGATTGTAGCGGTGCGATAAAAGCTAGTGCAAAAAGTGGGATAGGGATAGAGGAGATTGTAGATGCTATCATAGAGCGAGTTCCTCCATCTCCTATAGAGACAGAAAAACCTGCAAAAGCTATCATCTATGATAGTTGGTTTGATAACTATTTAGGGGCTCTTGCTCTTGTGAGGGTTTTTGAAGGAGAGATAAGGGTTAAGCAAAAAATACTAGTAATGGGAACAAAAAAATCACATGAAGTAAACTCACTCCTATATCCACACCCTATAGCGCCTATTAAGACTGATAGTCTTAGTGCTGGTGAAGTAGGGATAGTAGTTCTTGGTCTAAAAGAGGTTTCAGATATTGCAGTTGGCGATACAGTTACAGACTTTGCAAATCCAACACCAGAGCCTATAGCTGGATATATACCTGCTAAACCATTTGTCTTTGCTGGTATCTATCCTATAGAGACAGATAAGTTTGAAGACTTAAGGGATGCTCTTGATAAGCTAAGTCTAAATGATTCAAGTATCCACTATGAACCAGAGACTTCTGTAGCACTTGGGTTTGGCTTTAGGGTAGGGTTTTTGGGGCTTTTGCATATGGAGGTTGTTAAAGAGAGGCTTGAAAGAGAGTTTAACATCGACCTAATAGCAACAGCTCCAACAGTAATCTACAAAGTCACCAAAACAGATGGAGCAGTAGTTGATGTACAAAACCCAACAGAGTTTCCAGAGGTACAAAACATAGAGAGCATAGAGGAGCCATATGTAAAGGCTACTATCATCACTCCAAATGAGTTTCTAGGAAATATCATAAATCTAGTAAACAACAGACGAGGCATCCAAAAGAAGATGGACTACATCAATGAAGAGAGGGTTTTACTAGAGTATGATATACCTACAAATGAGATTGTCCGAGACTTCTATGATAAGCTAAAAAGTGCGACTAAAGGCTATGCTAGCTTTGATTATGAGCCTATAGAGTATAAAAAGGGTGAGCTTATAAAGCTAGATATAAAAGTCGCAGGTGAGGTAGTAGATGCACTCTCTATTATTGTTCCAAAAGATAAGGCCTATGAGAGAGGAAGAGAGCTAGTTTCATCCATGAAAGAGATAGTGCCAAGACAGCTTTTTGAAGTAGCTATACAAGCAAGTATCGGAAGTAAGATAATAGCAAGAGAGACTGTAAAGTCTATGGGTAAAAATGTAACAGCAAAGTGCTATGGTGGAGATATAACAAGAAAGAGAAAGCTACTAGAGAAGCAAAAAGAGGGGAAGAAGAGGATGAAATCAATTGGTAAAATAGACCTCCCACAAGAGGCATTCTTGGCGGTTCTAAAGATCGATTGATGAAGATATTGGATGCAATAGAGCGTAAATTACCACCTAAAAGCAGAAAGTATTTTGTAGTCGTTAGAGATTTTTTTGAGGATTTGCTAGATAGTGAGGCTAACTACTATGCAGCCTCTTTAAGCTTCTATACTATATTTGCTATTATCCCTCTTTTGTTAGTTACACTATCTGTTGTTACATCACTTCCTAGCTTTGATGAGTACTATGGAAGACTAAAGGGCATGATTTTTGATGCACTCATACCTGCACAGACTGAGCAAGTCACAGAGTATCTAGATCAGTTTATGGATAACTCAAACAAACTTGGAGCCATGGGACTTAGTTATGTTGTAGTTACATCAGTTTTGTTTTTCAAAAACTACGAGTACATAGTTAGTAAGATTTTTGGCTCAAAAAGGCGTGGTTTTTGGGAGAGTATTAGTACTTATTGGACGATGATAACGCTTATTCCTGTAGGTATTGTGATGTCTATCTATGTGAGTGGATATATTCAAGTGGCTATTGATGAGCGACTTGATAGTAGTTTTGATGTTATTGGTATCCTTCCATACGCTATTAACTGGGCGCTTTTTTTTGTAGTTTTTAGAATATCAGCAAATACGAAAATAAGCAATAAAGCAGCCCTTATATCATCTTTTTCTGCCTCATTTATATGGGGTATACTGAAAAACCTTTTTGTCTACTATGTACTTTATAACAAAGCTTATGCCAGTATATACGGCTCTTTTAGTATGATACTCTTTTTGATGCTATGGATATATCTCTCATGGGTGATTTTACTATATGGCTTTAAACTATGTGCAAAACTAAATAGTATATACATAAAAGAAACAAAGGAGGAAAATGGAAGCGCAACAACTGATAAAACTAGCTAGAGGCTCTATAGCAGAGGAGTTTGGTGAAAAGTTTGATTTAGAGTCTTTTGCTACTAGTGAACTAAAGGATGAGGGTGCATCATTTGTAACTATTACTCAAAATGGAGAGCTAAGAGGATGTATAGGCTCACTTATTGCTACTAGTCCGCTATATAGAGATATAGCTCATAATGCCAAATCAGCAGCCTTTAGAGACCCTAGGTTTCGACCTCTAAGCAAAGAGGAGTTTGAAGATATAAAAATAGAAGTCTCAGTTCTAACCCCTCCAAAAGAGCTTGAGTATAGTGACATAGAGGATTTAAAGTCTAAAATCATTCCCAATAAGCATGGAGTGATACTCACAAATGGATATAATAAGGCCACATTCCTACCTCAAGTGTGGGAGCAACTACCAACTTTTGATCTCTTTTTTGCTCATCTATGTCAAAAATCAGGGCAGAGCTTAAACTGTCTAGAAGCCCATCCAACTATACAGACATATGAAGCTTTGAAATATAAAGAGGAGTAAATATATACATATAAAAAAACAAGTACATATATGATATAATGCTTAAAACTAAAGGAGTCAGCTATGTTAGAACTTGGTATATCTCAAGCACAAGCGCAGTTTACGAAGCTACTCACTCAAACTGTTTTTATAGTTGATAAAAAAGCACATCAAAAAAAAGCTGTCATAATGCCATATGATGAGTATGAGAAGCTCATAAAGCAGACAAGCACAAAAGAGAGTTTGCAAAATGGCTCTTTTAATGATTTTGTGGGTATTTTGGGCAAAGATTTTAAAAGTGATGATGAAAAATATAAGAAAATTGTTAAATGAAGATTTTTGTTGATACTAATGTATTTTTGGATTTGATTTTAAAAAGAGATGATTTTGATAAAGCCTTACTTTTGTTTAATGCAGTAGAAAAGAAGCTATTTGATGCTGTAATTTTGGATATAACAGTCTTAAATATAGACTATATTGCAAAAAAGCAAGTAAAAAACATTAGTGATTTTTTGACACTTGTTAATAGAAATTTTCAAGTAGTAGGTAGCTCAAATGAGCAGATAGCAAAAGCACTACTACTAAAAAATGATGATTTAGAAGACAATCTACAATACACTTTAGCTATGGAACAAAACTGTGAAGTGATAGTTACTAACGACAAATCATTTTTTTCAAAAAATATCAAAAAACTAAGTAGCAGAGCATTTGTAGAAAAATATATATGACAAAGGTTGTGATTTGAGCGTTACTCTAAGTAAAAAACTTTTAAAAACCATAGGTAAAACAAACTATGAGTATGAGCTAATAAAAGATGGTGACAAAGTCCTACTTGGTCTTAGTGGTGGAAAAGACTCGCTAAACCTAGCTCATGTGCTAAAGCATCTATCTTCTTGCTCTCCATTCTCTTTTGAGTGGGAGGCTGTGACTATTGTCTATGGGATGGGTGAGGACTACTTAGAACTTGTAAGGCACTGTGAAGAGAATGACCTACCGCACAAAATAGTAGATACAAACATCTATCAAACCGCTCAAGAGAAGATTCGAGAAAATAGCTCATTTTGTAGTTTTTTTTCGCGTATGAGGAGAGGTGCTTTGTACACCTATGCACTTGAAAATGGCTTTAATAAAGTAGCCCTAGGTCATCACCTAGATGATGCAGCTGAGAGTTTTTTTATGAACCTTTTTTACAATGGCTCTTTAAGAACTATGCCACCTATATATAGAGCCTATAATGACCTACTTGTCATACGCCCTATGATAAAAGTGCGTGAAAGAGCTTTAAGAGATAGTGCTATAAAAAACATGATGCCAACATATGGTGATGAGATGTGTCCTGGGATGAACTTTGAAGCAAAGATGCCTCATGCGCGAGAAGAGATGAAAAAGCTTCTAGCAAGCCTAGAAGAGGAGCATAAAGATATGTTTACCTATATGCAAAAAGCATTTAGCAATATTCATGATGATAGTTTTTTTGATAAAAAGAGGTTGAGTTACTAGATGCTTGATATTTTTAAAGCCTCTTTGCAAAAGTGGGGCAGGATACACTCTCTAACTTCAGATAGTAGCTCTAAAGCCATAGATGAAAACATAGAGGACTCACTATATCCACTAGAGTTTTTAGAGTTTGGAAAAAACATAGCAGATATTGGAAGTGGAGCTGGCTATCCTGCTCTGCCTCTAGCTTCTAAGCTTACAGAGTCTCACTTTACACTTTTTGAGCCACTTGGTAAAAAGGCCTCTTTTTTACTAAACACCTCAATAGAGATGGGGCTAAAAAATGTAACCGTACTTCAAAAAAGAGTAGAGGAGCATAGTGGGAAGTTTGATATGATTATCTCAAGGGCTGTTGGAGATATTGATACTATTTTAGATATATCAAGCTCTATCTCCACTCCTAGCACACTCTATCTACTTTATAGTGGTGAGATTAAAGCTGGAAAGTACAAAGAGGTAGTATCAACTAAGAGAAGAAAAAAAAGAGTTTACTGCTACTTCAAAAAATCTGACTTAACACATACTTAACACTCAGATGATAAAATCTCACCGTTAGTCGCCAAAATACACAGATTTAGCCCCTAGATACACCCACTGGGGGTATGTCTTTTGACTTTAAAGCACCAAAGGTGCAAAGAGCCTACTGCTGAAGATTCGAGCGAAGCGACAATTCCGCAACGAAGTGAGGACAAAACTCAGCGTTAGCGTAGCTTTAAGAAGATTTGCTTCGTAAGCCTATCATTACTAGTTGTGGTGTGAAATCTTATCCATCAGATCAAAAAGTATCTTAGAGTTATCCTCCATTTGCTGAAGATTTTCTACAACCATATCTGAGTTTTCTATACAGCTACCGTTCTTTACGCAACTTAGAGCTTCTTTTATGTAGTTGTGTACATTTTTGTGAGGCTCATGAAGCTCTGTAAACTCATTTAGGTGTCCAAATTTCTCTTTGCCCTCTGCATGATACCAGCGCCCTAGTAAGCACTCAGTTTCACTTGCTACATTAAAATCACTGTCTTGAGATGAGAAGCTATTGTATGCATTAGCTTTGAAGACTATGTGGTCTATTTTTGCAAGAGTGATAAAGGTGATGTTTTCAAGTGAGTTTGCATCTTTGTTAATCTCTACAGAGTCTTTTTCAAAAATCTCAAATACTTTGTTTAGGTTGAGTATCTTATCACCTACATCCTTAGCGATAGTTGCTACAGTCTCAGAATTATCCTCTATATTAGTCACTTCTTGTTGCATGCTCTGGATTGATATAGATATCTCAGATGTTGCTTTTCTTGTCTTTTCAGCTAACTCCCTGACATTCTCAGCAACTACTGCAAACCCTCTGCCATGCTCTCCTGCCCTA
>CAZAFM010000096.1:0-7169 GCA_964484395.1 uncultured Campylobacterales bacterium
CTGATTTTTAGTTGCTGGTTTAACTTCTGGGGCTTCTACATTATCTATACGATTTGCATCCTCTTTGCTTAGAAAATATGTCATGCCACTTGCTATCTCACTATCAATGAAATACCACTTCTCATCTCTATCAATAAGAACTTGACAGACAAGCAGACCAAAAAACATAGCAGAGTGTTCAACATCTTTTCCGCAAGCTTTGCTATATATAGGATCCCAGACAGTATCACTCCAATCTTTTCCAGGGATAAAGCTTGAAACAACTATATCCTCTTTGTTGTTTGATTTTTCATCAATGATTTCATTTAGTCTATCTATCATAGCTCCATATTCTGACTCTGATAGTCTGCCTCTACAAGCCATAAAGAAGTCTCTATGCCACACTTTTTCTATAACATTATCATCTATACTGCATAACATTTTTAACCTTTTTTTGATTATTTTATCCTATCACTAATGAGTTTTAACATAAAGTGAGTAAATCCTTAAACTAGATAATTGAAATATGATGTCTACACATGCTTATGTGGCACTAAATATAGTTGTCGAAACTTATACCATTTATTGAATCAGTTTACAAAGCCTAATAAGTAATCTTGTGCATATCTATAAGCTCTTTATAATCACCATTATCTGCTTTTTTTAAAGCTTTGATATAGTCACTTCTTTTTGGGTTCTCTCTTGCAAGCAGATCCTCTTGCCATCGCACTGGCATCTTATTATGTTGTCGTAGATATATATTTGCAAGCATTCTACTCCATCTACCATTGCCATTAGTAAAAGGGTGAATCTGAACTGCTCTATGGTGTATTCTAGTAGCACTCTCAAAAACATCAAATGTTTTATTTTTATTCCAGTATGCTATATCATCGCATAGGTTTTTAAGCTCTATTGGCACTAGATAGGCTTTTATGCCAATTGAGAGCTCTATCTGCCTTAGCTTTCCAGCCCAGTCCCACACATCGCCAAACATCTCTTTGTGTAGATTGATTATCCACTCATAGGTAAAAGGTGCTTCTTTTTTAGATGGAGGTGCTGAGAGATATTTGATAGTAGCTTTTGCTATGTTGTGTGCTTCATATTCATGTATCTCTTTTAAAGAGTATACTTTATCTTTTGGTAGCTTTAATCCTGAGACATCATCAAGTGGCGTAGCATCGTCTATTGGCTTTGTGGAGTCTATCACTACAGCACCCAAAGCCTATCTTGATACTCCCCAGTTAAAAACTCTTTTTCAAAGTTGGATATTATCTTGCCAAGAGAGTCATCCTCTAGTCCTTGCATCTCTAGAGCTGATGCAGATTGCACAAGTGATGCCATAAGCAGAGCTTTCTCTTTTGCTCTTCTTTTTTTAAGCTCCTTTAGTGATACTATCTCATTTCCTGCAAAATCAAGACCTAGTATATTTGTGATTTTCTCCACTGTACTTAGCTTTACATCATCTCCTGCAAAGAAGCGATTTAGGGTTCTAATGCCCACACCACTTAGCTTAGCAAGATTTTCTATTGAGATATGAAGTTCTTCTCTGCGATCTTTTATTTTACTTATTAACTCTACTCTAGTCATGACTTATCCTTTGTATTATTATGCCATAAGTGGCATATAGAGTCAACAAAAATAGACTATCTCTTTCTTGAGCTTCTGAAGTCTAATGATTAATATACTGCCTCTTTATCTCTCAGGCTTAGGACTATAAAGGCTTGAGGTAAAAGCATAATGTCTAGTTTAGATGATCGCCTTGATATTGGTATAATTTTAGACTAACCATAACGAAGGATAGAAATGATAACCACCTCATACATAATGCACACTGGAAAAGTAAATAAAACTCAAGAGGATTCCATACTCATAGATGGTGAAGTTATACAGGATAGTTTTGACAAAGCACTTTGTAAAAGCTTTGATATTCCGTCTATATTTGCGCTAAGTGATGGCATAGCAGGAATGATATATGGAGAGGTGGCTAGTAGAAAGATTTTAGAATACCTATATGAGCTATATACCAAAAATAGCTCCTTTTCAAGTATAGTCTCTCACATAAAAACCACCCAAGACAAACTAGCTTTTTTATCAACAACAAACCCCAAATACTATGGAATGGGAGCAACACTTGCTGGTCTTTTAATAGAGGATAGGAGAGCTAGAGTCTTTAATGTAGGAGATAGTAGAGTCTATCTCTATAGGGATATGAAGCTTCAGAGGCTGAGTGTAGATCATACAGTGGCTAGAAATATGCACAAAAAAGGGGAGTTGGAGTCTAGTGAAGATTGTGCTAATATCTACAAGATGCTAGATAGTGCCATAGTCGCTGATGAGGAGGCGGATGATTTTGAGATACATACTCTTAGCCTAGAGCTTAAAAAAGGTGATAGACTCCTCATCTGCACAGATGGAGTGACTGATATGATAGAAGAGCCTAGCATAGAGGCTCTATTTCAAAAAGGCAATAAGGCAGAGCAGATAGCTCTAGAGCTTTTCAAAAAAGCCATGAAAAATGGAGGAGAGGATAATCTATCATTGATAGTTTTAGAAAATTTTTCCATCTAAAGCTATCTAGAGAGATTCTATGCTAATGCTCCTTGTAATTACCTAACACATCTTAACCTCTTTCAGCAGATAAAAAACGAAGTAGAGCCTCTTATAGTAGCCGTGGACATCTCCTACAATATAGAGACTACCCATCTCTCACATCTTCTCCTCTAGAAGCTCCCATAGTCCACCACTATCTCTAAAAGTGTTAAGCCCACTCTCAGCGCTTATGCTTACTCCTGTTAAAAAGATGACTGATGGTAACTTTTTATGCTTTTGCATATCTTGCTCCTACTTTTGCTAGTTTATACAAAATCTCTATGCCTTTCAAGCCTCCCTCTTTTATAGCTATAGCTCCTTTTGGTACCTCATGGTCTCTTGGATTTATCCTTATTAGGCTCGCATCAAGTCTTGTTGCAACTCCTTCGCTTATTCTTCTGATAGTTGGTATTGCTAGCCCTGCTCCTATCTCTACTATAACTAGTTTTGTATTTTTGTTTTTTAGCTCTTTTAGCCACTCTCTAAACCTCTCCTCTTGAGCATCACTCCTGCTACTATCCCATCTACAATCCCCAAACATCAAAACATTTGGTCGTGCAAGCTCTCCACATGATGGGCAGGTAGGGAGTGGGCTTTTTGCTATGAAGTTTTTATCTATCTCTATGCTCTTTTTGTTAGCCCACATACCTCCCTTGCACTCAAATGCGCACTGATTTATATGGATACTTCCATGGCACTCTACTATCCTATCCTCTGAAAAGCCTGCTTTTTGAAAGTGTCCATCCACATTAGAGGTATAGACAAAGTAGCCATTTTTTTTACTCTCTGCTATCTCTAGTAGTTGAGTAAAGCCTATATGTGGGGTAGTATCTCTATACATCTGAAGCCTATGTCCATAAAAGCCCCATGCTAAAGATGGGTTTTGATAAAAAAGCTCTAGATTTGCCATACTAGAGAATCTAAGATTTCTTTTTTTAAAAGGTGGATATGCCTTCCAGAAGCCTTCATCTCCTCTAAAATCAGGTAGCCCACTATCTACCCCCATACCAGCACCAGATGTTATGAGAATAGCAGAAGAGTTGAGCATAGCCTCTTTGGCTTTCAAAGCTATAGAGTCTCCTCTACCCTCAGTCCTACTCCCTATCATAAACAAGCCTATGATATACCAAGAAGCTCTATTGAAGTCTCAAAAAGCTCTACTTCAATGCTCTCTCTTGCTTTTATCTGCTCTATCTCTTCTTCTAGCTCCAAAGTCTCTTTTTGTAGTGCTGACATCTTCTGTTTTATACTATGACTATCCCAGAACTTATACTTGAAGCTAAACTCTTCATTCTCTCTAAAACGACTTTTTTTAAGTAGAGCCATTTTTTCAATCACATCTTCTAAAGAGGTCTCATACATGTGTTGCATGAGGTTATAAGATGTCAATGTTTTTAGGTAACTTCTCTTCTGACTTAGATAGTTTCTTTTTTTGGATATACCATGCTTAAAGTCAAAACTATCTATAGCATATCTCATCTTCTCTATATCCTCTATAATCTCCAAAGGTTGTTTTATGGGAGTATTATTACAAATGAAGTGAAAGCGTAATGTCTGGATTATTTAGTTAGATGATTTTTTTCATATTACATATCTCTTTTTTTGGCATGTCAAGCTCTTTTGCATATATCTCAAATCTTGATACAGCATCTTTTACATCATCGATAACCTCTTTGTAGTGTTTTATAGAGTGCTTTTTGGCTAGTTTTTCAAGGTGCAATATCGTAGGATTCCTTCCCTCACCCAAGTAAGTTGTGCTATGCTCACCCCCTGGTCCGCTTGAGTATGTTAGGTCGTACGCTGGACTTAGTTTCCAGTTTTTATTTTCATCGAGTAAAAAAGAGAAATTTTTCCCATGGTCATCTCTGTTGTGTACAAAAAGATTAAACACTGCTAGTCTATACATTTTCACAACTTCACTAAAATCTTTTGTCAGAGCAAAAGTGAGCTTCAATAGATCATCATAATCAAGTGCAGGCACCCTAAAATCACTATGAACTAGCCCTGCGACACTGTGTATATGAACTCTTCTATCTTGTAACCTATCAAATCTTTTTATCGCAAAATAGTGCTCTTTGGCATCCTCTATAAGTTTTGTTTGTGGTATATCTATTTTAGCATCACGAGCCATTTTTGAATAGATATATTCTAATTTTCCTACATCATAAGGGTCGTTTTTTGATGGAAATTTTACTATATAATGCTCATAGCCCTCTTTTAGCTTTTGATTTGAGTGGGTGATATTGTTTTTGTTATCTATTTGCACCATAATCTTAGGTCTTGCACCGCCACTGCTTCCCTCTATGGCTAATAGTGTTTCAAGATTACTATCTTCATCATCTCCTAAAATTCTCATAGAGCTTTGTGCTAAATCATTCAAAATGATACTATCTTGTAGTTTTTGCTCATCTCCTAAATGAGTCTCATAAGTCAATGCTCCCATCCCGTACTCACCTACATAGCATAGCCTCTCAAGCTCGCTTATATCTTTAAAATTCACCCCTTTAGAGACAAGATGTCTACCAAGTAACAATCTACCCCAACCATCAGGCAGACTATCTGCAAAAACCCCAAACAGTCCTCCAAAAACAGCATCATCACATAGCTGCAGTTGCTTTTTTGCAGGAAGCATATAGGGGGATAGCTCAATCCCTTCATCTAAAAACTCACTATCATACTCAAAATATATCTTTCTCTCTTTAAGTGCTAGCTTCCCCACTAGTTGCTTAGAGAAGAATTGATTTAGATAAACATTTAGAGTCTGTATCATTTGATTTTGCCTCTTTTTCTTTTCTTCTCACTCTTCATTAGCTCTTTGATTGAGTGGTACTGCTGAGTTTCTTTTTTTCCTAGGTTTTTAAACTCATCTAAACACTCAAGGACTAAAGCAATCTTTAGAAGGGACTCCAAAGATATTTGTCCTGTCTGCTCAAACCTTTTCACACTCCCTAAACTAACTCCACTTTTGTTTGCCAGCCCCTCTTGGGTGAGTGCCTCATCTAACCTTCTTTGTTTGAAATTTGCTTTGATGGTATCTAGCAGTTCATCACTTGATAAAATATTTATAGATAACATATTATCCTTTACTACATATATAGATAGATTGTAGCTAATATATTAGTCTTTGTCAAAATTAGTTTTATATCAGTTGCTAAATTTATCTTCAAATAGATCAAAATAGACAATGCGCAAGGATAAGCCCTCCTCATAAAGATAGTTAAGTTTTTGTGGTTGTGTATCTGAGTCTTTTGGATAGATAAGGTAGAGCTTTTTGTTTTTATATTTTTTACCATAAGCATAGAGTTGATACATATCACTTTGGCTTATCTCTTTTTCTTCACAGATTATCTTCCATTTTGTGTCAGCTATGACGATAGATTGTCTTCTTTCTATAACGATATCAGGTCTTAATGCAAATTTATTAGGTCTCTCAACAAGATACTTTCCCCTATCCTGCAATCTCACATCAAAACCTTTTCTCTTTAGATAGTGACCCACATAGCTCTCAAAAAGCATGTTCATATCAAAAAGAAGTGCAAAGGCTACATCACTACCCTTGTAAGGACTAAAGCTATTTTCTAGCAAAAATGTTTTGCACCATAAAAGAACTTGTTCATACTGCTTCATTTGTCGATTTTGCTTTACTTTTGAAAAGTCTGTTTTGACATTGTGAGATAGACCTATCTCATCAAAGACAAACAAAAACTCTCTTATTCGTTGCTGGTTTTTGTTGGTTTTTGATTTTTTGTACAAATATTTGAGAGTTGTTTTAATTAACCTATTTTCTACTCTATCACTCAAAAACTCTTGATGCTCAACAAAAAACCTCTCTTTGTGGATAGAATTGTGCTTTATCTGCTCACCTATGAGCAGCTTTCCTTTTAGAAACTTTAAATTCTCTTCTTTAGTAATGTAATCACTTTTAATACCTTTTTGAATAAGTTTTGCTAACTCTTCTAAAAACATACTAATAAATATTTCAAGTAAAGGCATTTTTGAAGATTTTAGATTTGCCATACTGAAGTTTTTAAAAGGTGAGTTTTTAAGAGTTTTTAACATCTTTATTAAAATCTCTTTTGATTTATCTTCTTTTGTTTTTGGTTTTTGATTTTCTTCTGTTATTTCATCATCTTTTAAAGATGAAATTTTAGGCAATATCTCTATTGTTGTTCCATCTTTAATTTGCATTACTCCTACATAATTTTGAGCTTGAAGAACTTTTCCATAACTTTTTTTAGTGGTTATTTTGAGATACTGGGCTGTCTCTTCATTTTCTAATACAAACTTTTCAAGTGCTTCAAAAGCCTCTTTTTTGATATAGTTTTTCTCAGAATCATCTTTGTATTGAAGATATTCAAACTCTTTTAAAACTATCTGTCTTGCCATTTGAAAATATCAAGTATTAAAATTTTCTCTTCTTCCACTTTGTAGATAATTGTATATCCTTGAAAAATCATATCTCTATAGGCAGTGTCTTCAAAGTAGTGTGAGGGTCTAAATTTATAGGGAAAATGAACTAGGTTTTCAATTTGTTTGTTGAGTTTTCTTTCAAAGTTTTTAGCTACTGTTATTTTGTCATTGGCAATTGTCTTAACAATGCT
>CAZAFM010000097.1:0-6794 GCA_964484395.1 uncultured Campylobacterales bacterium
ACTGTCTCAACTACTCATCTCCTTTCTTAAAAACTATCTTAAATACTGCTCCATCATCTTCATTGTAGGCTTCAAGTGTGCCTTCAGCACTTCTCTCTACTATCATCTTTGACATATACAGACCTATACCTGTACCCTCTCCTTCTGCTTTTGTTGTAAAATAAGGCTCAAATATCCTATCCAATATTGACTGCTCTATCCCACCTCCATTATCTTTTATCAAAGCTATAACATTCCTATCATCATCTAGTATCTTAATATCTATCCTACCCTCTATATCCTCTTTTTTCTCACGCTCTTTGATAGCATCTTTGGCGTTATTTAGTATATTTAAAAAAACCTGTTTAATTTCATTTTTAAGACCATAAACTCTATCATTTTCTACACTACTATCATCATAGGTGTATGAAATTTTGTTATTATCAAAACTTGCATTTAGTATATCTAGGACATTTTGAACTGCTGGCTTTAGTGAGAAACTCTCCTTAACCTTATCAGGCATTAAAAAATTCTTAAAATCATCAATAGTTTTTGACATAAAGTCTATTTGGTCAACGGTTTTTGAGATATGTTTCTCCATCTTTTCTTCAGTTAGTTTACCATCTAAGAAGTTCTCTTCAAGTGTTATATTTAGTATACCCAAT
Organism: uncultured Campylobacterales bacterium; assembly: GCA_964484395.1. Taxonomy (GTDB): domain Bacteria; phylum Campylobacterota; class Campylobacteria; order Campylobacterales; family CAZAFM01; genus CAZAFM01. Next base: position 645 of record CAZAFM010000097.1, read on the forward strand.
ACATTTAGAGGCTGTCTCCACTGATGAGCAATGGCCCCTAGCATCTCTCCCATAGCTGCCATCTTGCTTTGCTGAAAAAGCTGTCTTTCATACTCTTTTTTATCCTCTTCCATCTTTATGATTTCAGTTATATCCTCTACTGAGGTGACTTTAAAAATATTTCCATCACTATCTACTAACCTACTTCCTGTGGCAATTATGTCAAGCTTTTTGCCGTATTTATCTACTACATTTGCTCTAAAAGGTATCTCACTCACTTTATTATCAATGAAGTCTTTATGTAGCTTGTCAAACTCCTCTCTTCTATCCTCAGGAAGCATCATCAAAAAGCTATTACCTAAAAGCTCCTCTTTTTTGTATCCATATATCTTTGTGTAGTGCTTGTTGACAAAAACAAACTTACCATCTTTATCAGTGATACATATACCTACTTTTATCACTGTCAAAAGTCGCTCAAGAAGTTGTTTGTTGAAGTTTATCTCTTTAGCAACTCCCTTTTTCTCTCTCTCATACTCTACACACTCATCTAATTTTTTTATAACCTCTGCCATATTAAAAGGTTTTTCAAAAAAAGCATCTATTTTTAAGTCTACCAAATCCTCTAAATGCTCTCTATCATTATAAGCAGTAGTGATAATAATAGGTATATCTTTATCAATCTCTCTTATCTTTCTTATCATCTGCGTACCACTATGCTTGGGCATCTCTAAATCACAAATAATAACATCTATGCTGTTTTCTCTATATATTCTCTCACCCTCTTTTCCATCTTCTGCTATTAATATATTGTAGTTTCTATCTCTTTTTAGAGATTTTGAAAAAGATTCAGATATCTCTTTGTCATCTTCTGCGTATAGTATATTTATAGAGCCTCCTCCTACACTATGTATGTAATCATCCATAATTCTATCCATCTTCTATCCTCTCTTTTGGCTCACCATTATTATAAAAGCCTTGAGTATAATCTATATCTATAGCTTTTAGCTTATCATTTATCTCTTTAGAGCTTACAAACTCTGCTATGGTTTTAAGCCCTAGTTTTCTACTAAAGCCAGCTATGGCTTCTGTTAGTATTGTTGACTCATCATTTTGTGCTATTTTTTTGATAATAGAGCCATCTATTTTTAGATAGTCCAAATCAAGCTCAATTAGATGCTCAAAGTTTGAGTAACCACTTCCAAAGTCATCTATGGCTATTTTGCATCCATAATCTTGTTTTATCTTTTTGGAGAACTCACATATTGCAGCATAATCTAGTGATTCTTGCTCTGTTAGCTCAAAGACTATTCTTTTACTATGCTCTTTTTCTAGTAGCTCTAGATTTTTGTATATGTAGTCCATAATATCTCTGTTTGCTATATCCAGCATTGAGAGGTTTATAGAGAACTGATAGTCTCTATGATTGTGTAGAGCTTCTAGAACTTTATCAAACATTATTCTTGTGATGCTTGAGTATAGCTTAGCTCCCTTTGCTATATCTAAGAAGAAAAATGGCGAAACGATAGTTCCATCACTCTTTCTTAATCTTACAAGTGATTCATACTTCTCTACTTTTCCAGTTTTTAGGTTTCTTATTGGCTGGAAGAAGGCTACTATATCACCCTCATTAATAGCTCTTTTTAGCTCTATTATCCATTTGATATTTCCCTCTCTATCTCTGTCTTGCTTCTTTAGATACTCATCATACTCATATATGGATTTTTTATTCTGTTTTGCATACTTATATGCAAAGCTTGCTCTATTTATGAGATTTATGTGTTCTCTAGCTACTCCTGCTGTAAAAGATAGACTTATCTCTTGGTTTTCAATAAAGTATGGTGCTCCACTTAGTCTTTTTATTATTATCTCAAAGAAGTCATCATCTATACTCTCTTTATCCAAATCAACTAGTATTGCAAACTCATCTGCATATACTCTATATGGAACAGTGTTTGAATTTGGAAGGATGGAGACTACTCTTTTTCCTACTTCATGTATTACCTCATCTCCTAAGCTTGTTCCAAATGTTTCATTAATTGAGCTGAAGTCATCTATATTTATGATAGCAAGAATTGGGGATTTGGCCTCTTTAATATCATCTATGAGTTTTACCCTATTAGCTAGTCCTGTTAGCTCATCATGTGTCTGTCTTTTGATGGTTTCTTCTTTTAGCTTAGCATCTAATTGGAGGGCTACTTTGTGAAGCATCACTAAGAACTGCTCATATTTTATTGGTTTTTGCAAAAACCCATCCACTCCTATATTTATGAACTCCATAAGCTTACTACTATCTGAATAAGCTGACACTACAACTACCTTCTGAAAAGGAGATATTTTTTTTATCTCTTTTATCATATCAAACCCATCTAGTTTAGGCATCCTAACATCTGTAATAATTATGTCGTAGTGGCATTCTTTATAAAGATTTAATCCCTCTTCTCCGTTTGTAGCTAGCGCTACTGTCTTAAAAAAGCGTTCCAAAAGCTCTTTAAACTCTTCCCTTATAGCACCATCATCTTCTACGAACAAGACAGTAAAATTTGATGCCATTTTTTTTAGACTATCTCTAACACTCATCATAATAAGCTCAACCTTTTGTTTTATCTAATATAATATTAACATATTTTTACCACAAGGGTGTAGATTTGAGAACCTTTATAAACAAAACACTTTATACTGTTTTTATGCTTTTTATTATATCAGTTATAAGCTTTCTTGCCATAAACGCTGCACCACATAGCTTTCTAAGTGCTGGTAATCTAAACCCAAACATCACACCTGAAGCCTTAGAGCGACTAGAAGAGATATATGGACTAAACAAGTCACTATTTGACCAATACATTAGCTGGCTAGGCTCTATAGTTACACTTGATTTTGGTGTCTCATTTACAAGTGGAAAAGATGTAAGTGATGAGATACTTGCTAGGCTTCCTATTACTCTTTTTATGAATATTACTGGTATGGTTTTGATATTTTTTCTCTCTATCTATCTTGGGGTAACTTCAGCCCTAAAAAACTCACCCACTTATGAAGAAAATGTAAAAAGAATATCACTTATAAGCTTTGCATTTCCGGGTTTTTATCTAGCTATACTGCTTGTACTTATCTTCTCCTACTACTTTTCTGTATTTCCCATTAATGGGCTCCACTCTCAAGGAGTGAGTAAAGAGAGTTTTTGGCTCTACTATACTGATATGCTTTGGCATCTTGCTCTTCCTATATTTGTTATAGTTTTTGGGGGATTTGGGTCACTTACACTATATATCCGCTCTCTTACAAAAGAGATTATAAAAAGCGACTACTATTTTTTTGCAAAAGCTAGAGGGCTAAGCTCTAAGCTTATAAGAAGAAGATATGTCTATCCAAACCTTGCTCCACCTATTATTACAATGCTAGGACTTTCACTTCCAGCCCTCATTGGAGGAAGTGTTATCTTAGAGACTATATTTGCCATAGATGGAATGGGGTTGCTTTTTTATAATAGTGCTCTATCTCGTGACTATCCTGTTATTATGGGGATACTTATTATTGGAGCTTTTTTGACACTTCTAGGAAATATCATTGCTGATACAGTTTTGCTACTTCTAAATCCATACTTCAAAAAAGCTAAGAGCTAGAAATATCCTCTTTTGGCTCTCCACTATTATGGAAGCCTTGTACATAGTCCACACCGATGTTTTCTAATGTATCAAATATCTCTTGAGAGCTCACAAACTCTGCTATAGTCTTTATTGCTAGCTTTTTACTAAAACCAACTATGGCTTCTGCTAGTATTTTTGACTCATCATTTTGTGCTATTTTTTTGATAATTGAGCCATCTATTTTTAGATAGTCTATATCAAGCTCTATTAGATGCTCAAAGTTTGAGTAGCCACTTCCAAAGTCATCTATAGCTATTTTAGAGCCAAACTCACACTTTATCTTTTTTGAGAAGTGAGATATAGCATCATAATCAAGTGACTCTTGCTCTGTTAGCTCAAAAACTAGTCTTTTACTATCTTCTGCATCTACTAATTCAAGCTTCTTGTATATATAGTCCATTATGTCTTTATTTGCTATATCTAGCATTGAGAGGTTTATTGAGAACTCATATTGTTTATGTTTTTGTAAAGCATCCAAAACTCTATCAAACATTATTCTTGTAATATGCGAGTATAGTTTAGCTCCCTTTGCAATATCTAGAAAGAAAAACGGCGAAACTATACTCTTATCACTCTTCCTTAGCCTAACTAGTGATTCATACTTCTCTACCTTGTCACCTTCTATGCTTCTTATAGGCTGAAAAAAAGCAATAATATCGCCTTCATTTATAGCTCTTTTTAGTTCTATTATCCACTTTATATTTGCCTCTCTATCTCTATCAAGCTTTTTTAGATGCTCATCATATTTGTATATTGATAGTTTGTTTTGTTTTGCGTACTTATATGCGAAGTTGGCTCTATTTATGAGGTTTATGTGGTCTTGAGCTATTCCTGCAGTAAAAGATAGGCTTATCTCTTGAGACTCTATAAAATACGGAGCTCCTCCTAATCTTTTGATAAATGTTTCAAAAAAGTCATCTTCTAAGGTCTCACTATCCAAATCACACAAGATAGCAAACTCATCAGCATAAACTCTATATGGTATGAGATTACTATTAGGAAGTAGTGCTACAATCCTTTTACCTACATCTTTTATGAGCTCATCACCTAAATATGTACCAAAAGTCTCATTTATTGAGCTAAAGTCATCTATATTAATAATAGACAAATATGGCTCTTTAGCAACTTTTATATCATCTATAAGCTTCACTCTATTAGCAAGTCCTGTTAGTGCATCATGAGTTTGTCTCTTAATAGTCTCCTCTTGTAAGAACATATCAGTAAGGTCATGCCTAATAGCAAGATAACCCTCAAACTCTCCATCATAATTATATATAGGGGATATTGTTGAATCTACTATGTATGTTGTACCATCTTTTGCTCTGTTTTTTAAGACCCCATGCCATATATTCCCGGACTTTATAGTAGCCCACATATCTCTAAAAGCCTCTTTTGGCGTCTCAGGGTGTCTTACTATATTGTGTGGCTTTCCTATTAGTTCATTGGCACTATATTTTGAAGTCTGGCAGAACTTCTCATTAACATATGTGATTACCCCCTTCCCATCTGTCATTGAGACTATATTACTAGCATCTACTATCTTTTTGTAGTGCTCTAAGATAGAGTTTGTCTTCCTATATCTTCGCCTACCAAAAATATCTTCAAGTATTTTATTTAGACTCTTTTTTAGCATATTCATATTTAGTGGCTTTACTAAAAAATTATTTACTCCACTATTTATGGCTTTAATAACTAGTTCAGAGTCATCATAAGCTGTAAGAATAATAATAGCTACTTCATCATCTATCTCTTTTAGCTTATGTACAAGCTCCAAGCCATCCATATTAGGCATGGTTATATCAGTTATAACCACATCAGGTCTAAAGTCTTGATATAGCTCAACTGCTTCGTTTCCATCTCTAGCAGTATAGACCTCCTTTAATCCTAGTTGCTCTTTTAGGCTGAAGTAGAGGCTTTTTCTAACTAGATTATCATCATCAACTATTAGAGTAGTAGCTTGGGTAAAAAAAGTAGAACGCAGACTATCCATCTAATTGCTTTAGTTGTAGTATTGTTTTGTCTAGTTTGTTTTTTGATGATAAAAGCTGAGCTTTTTGCTGCTCTATCACTTCTTTTGGCGCATTTTTTACAAATTTATCATTTCCCAACATACTCTCCAACTTTTGTGTCTCTTTTTGTAGTTTTTTCTCTTGATTTCTAAGTCTATCAACTATTGGCTTAAGTTCTATACCCTCTTTTGATAAAAAAACCTCACAAAACTCACCAATATCAGCAACAGTATTATCCTCTCTTCTCTCTACAAAAACAACACTATTTACCCTAGCAAGCTTTGGTAAATAGTCCAAGATAAGCTCTTTTGCTTCATCTGTATCTGTTTTTACATATACCTTCTCTATGAGGCTAGCAGGCATATCAAGAAGTGCTTTTAGCCGTCTTGTGGCTACAACAGCATCTATAACTGAGTCAAAAACTTTTTCTACATCCCTATCTTGCTCTTTTTGAAGTGGGTATCTTTTTATCATCAGTGATTCAGAGTCTTCTAGGGTTGAGCCACTTAGACTCTGATATA
>CAZAFM010000098.1:0-6786 GCA_964484395.1 uncultured Campylobacterales bacterium
CCTGCATAAAGTTCACGTCCTTCTTGCCCATCTACTCCTCGATAGACTGCTTTGAAGCGTCTTTTTAGAAACTCTGCAAATGTCTCTCTAATTACTGAATCATCCTCTACATACAAAACACTCATATCTAAATATTTACCTTTACTGCTCATTATCCACAACCTCTATTCTAAAAATAGCTCCACTACTTCCTTTTATGTATGATAGTGTACCACCCATATTCTTTTCAATCATTATTTTAGACATAAAAAGACCAAAACCTGCTCCAGATTCTACTGATTTTGTAGAAAAATATGGCTCAAATATTCTATCTACATTTTCAGGCTCAACCCCTCCTGCATTATCCTCTATCTCTATGACATTTACATTATCCTCTTTAAAAACTCTTATTTTGATATTGGGGTTTTTTATCCCTCTACTCTTTAATGCCTCTTTAGCATTTGTAAGGATATTTAGTACCACTTGTGAAAATTCAGCTGGATAACCAAATGAAGCAAGCTCCAAAGATGGCTCATACTCAATCTCTATACTATTATCTTGCAATGAGCTACCTATAAAATCAAGCGCCTTATCTATCTCTTTATGGATTACAAATGCGCTTTTAGCACCTTCAGGTTTGAAAAAATCCCTAAAATTGTCTATGGTTTTAGAAAGACCCCTAAGTGTACTCTCACCTATATCTATCTCTTTTTTAAAGTAATCAGAGCTAAGACTTCCATCCTCATAAGCATCAGATAGGTTCAAAAAAACACCACCAAGGACTGCTAGAGGTTGCCTCCAATTATGAGCAATATTACTACTCATCTCACCCATAGCAGCTAGCTTACTCTGTCGGATTACTAGTTCATCTTTTTCTCTGTTTTTGAGTAGTTCGTCTTCAACCCTCTTCTCAAGTGAAGTATTTAGCTCTTCAAGTGCCTCTTTGTTCTTTTTTAGCTCATCCTCTCTTTGGATGAGTGAAGTTATATCATTTAGTATCGCCCCTACTAACTCAACTCCATTTTCACTCTTTAAAGCTGGAAACTTAATAACTTGAAAAACCTTTTCTTCTTCATCTGTATAAAAAACACTCTGAGATCTGAGTATCTGTTCATCTAAAAAAACACTCTCATCCTCTTTAGCAAAATCACCCACACTATATCTTTGCATAATCTCATATATACTCTCCTCTTCAAGCTCAAGAGAGAAGCTACTAATAAAGTTCCTACTAGCCTCAACAACCTTCCCATCTCTTCCATAAAAAACAATAAGCAGTGGAGAAAACTCCAAAACACCCTCAAACTCATAAGCTAGTCTTTTTATAGGATCACCATAATATCTTGATATTACATAGAGTACATAAAGACCAAACACTAAAAGAAGCAGAAAAACAGTACCAAAAACAACAATTCCCTCATTTAAAGAGTGACTTAGACCCTCTTTTGAGATACCCACTCTAATATAGCCCTTATCTCTATCCATAAAGCCACCACTAAAGTCCACACTTATCTCTTCTATAGCTATTGTCTCTTCTCCATTCTCTATATCAAGCCCTCTAGTCACGCTATTACTCTGAGTTTGATTTAGCTCTACTTTGTCTGGATTAATTCCAGCACTTGCTATTGGGTTTTCTTGTTGGTCATAAAGTACAATATAAACAATCTCACTATTTTTGTCTACAAGCTCTTCTATAAGAAGCTTCGAATGGTATCTACCTGAGTAGCTAACTTTATCTATAGACTCGCTAACTAGTGAGGATATTACTTCATAGAGGTTATTTTTCTCTTCTACTATTATTTTTTGATAGTAGTAGTACCCAAGTGATGCCACAATAATAATAAAAACAACATACATAAGACTATAAGCAAACATCAAAGTTTTTGAGAGTGATTTTCCTCTGCCTTTATGCATATATCTAGCTCTTGACACTACTCTACCCTCAGCTCATATCTCCATATTGGAGTGTTGCTATACCATGTTTTTTTATAAGATATAGGAGGCTTTCCAAGCCAACCGTTGTACTCTTTTAAACTATCTTTTGTTATTGGAAAGGTTGGGATAATAATCATACTATCAGACTTCTTACCTTCAAGAATAGCATACGCCTCACTCATAGCCACCCTACCCATCTCTCCACAAAACTGAGCACTATCTATCTTTATATTCCCAGACTCTCTTATAATATCAACACTCTCTGGTTGCCCATCTACAGTAGTAACAACTGCATCAAACTCCGCATCTAAAAGCTCTTTTGCAATCACATATCCTCCCCCATCATTTACACAAAAAACAGCATCAACCTCACTTGCATCAAGTTCAGACAGTATCTTTTTAGCTACTTTTTTACCACCTACTGGCTCTACTGCTTTGTAGTTTTTTATTATGTTGTAGTTTTGTCCATAGTCCTCAAGCGCCTGCAAAAAGCCCTCCACTCTATGAACAGTAGATGAGACATGGGGATAATCAACAAGAACTATATTAATAACATCTTTTTTGAAGTACCATGATATATACTCTCCATTTAGATATCCTGCTTGGAAGTTATCACTAGTAATAAAAGAGTGTAGTTTTCCTGCCTTAATGTACTGATCATAGGCTATAACAGGTATGCCTTTTTTGTTCGCTACTAAGAGTGGGTCTATCAAGGCTGCCCCATCAGTTGGTTGAACTATAATAATATCTACATCCATATCTATGAGTTTATAGAATTGCTCTATCTGCCTTTCTATCCCTCTATTACCATCACCCGCTATGAAAAAGTAGGGAACAACAAGAGGTTTATCGCTTTTTAACGCCTCTTTGTTTAGCTCCTCTATTTGAGACTCTAAACCCTTCTTCATTGCAACTTGACCAGGTATACTCTCCGACCAAAAAAGAACACCAACTCTATACTCTTTAGCAAAAAGCAAAAGTGGAAAAACAAGCAAAACAAACAGGAGTCTCATAGATATCCTTAATTTACTACTCACACTTCAATAAGTGCATAAACCTACTGCTAAATTCCAAGAGAAACAACAATCTCCCAATACAGTAAGACACATCTAGAGCTCTGTAAGAACTCTAATGATATAAACAAACAAAACTAAGTATTAGCATAACCTACGAAACTATATTCAAAGGTTCATAACTTAATCAGTATATAATACCATTTTTTACCAAAATTTGTCTAAGTTCAGCCATAAATGAGTTTTTATTTCTACACCACTGTGGAGAAATGAGCATTTTTTCATCTACTCCTGCACTTACTCTTTGTACACTTATACCTTCTGGGAGTAGTTTAAGGCTTTGAATTAGTAGGTCTATATATCTTTTTTTGGAGATAGTCTCAAACTCTCTGTTTTTATACTGCTTAGCTAGTTTTGTGTTCTCTACAACATAGAGAGGATGGAACTTTATAGAGTCTATACCTAAAGCATAGACCTCCTTAACACTCTCCAACATCATCTCATCACTCTCATCAGGAAGTCCAAATATAAGGTGTACACAGACTTTTAATCCTCTTTTTTTACTATCTATGACTACTTTTTTTATATCTTCTATCTTCTCAGCCCTGTTTATTTTCTCAAGTGTTACATTGTGAACTGATTGGACTCCATACTCTATCCATATCTCAGATACTTGGCTCATCTCTTCTAATAAGTCTAGCTTTTCACTATCTACACAATCAGCCCTTGTACCAATAGATAGTCCAACACAGTCTTCAAATTCTAAAGCCCTAGTATATAGCGCTCTAAGAGTATTAACTGGTGCGTATGTGTTACTAAATGACTGAAAGTAGGTAATGAATTTTTTTGCATCTCTATCGTTTTTTAAAAACCTAGAGTAGCTTCTATACTCATCTTCAAGCATCTTTAGCTGATAGTCTAGATGGTGGTTTTGGGAGTTGTTATTTAGCTTAAACTCGTTTTTAAATGAGATATTCGGACTAAAAGACTCATTCTGACAGTAGCTACAGCCTCCTCTAGCCTTTTTACCATCTATATTTGGGCATGTGAAGCCTTCTATACTTATAGGAACCTTTGAAACTTTAGTTTTAAATCTAGACTTTAGATATCGACCAAATGTTAAAATCTCTTTCAACTTACCTCAGCTTTCATGAAAGTATTCACCATCAAAACAGGCTTTACAGTACTCAGCCTCATTCCCAATAGCTCTATTCATTCCTTCAATACTCAAAAAAGACAGACTATCAGCCTCAATAAAGTTAGCCACCTCAGAAGCCGTAGACCCTGCACTTATAAGCTCCTCTTTTGAAGGAGTATCAACTCCATAATAACAAGGTGAGATAGTAGGAGGAGCTGATATTCTTACATGAACCTCTTTTGCTCCAGCATCTTTTAGCATTCTAACAATAGACCTTGAAGTAGTTCCTCTAACTATACTATCATCTATAATAACTAGTTTTTTTCCTTTAATCACTTCTTTTATAGGGCTTAGCTTCATTTTTACCTTAGTCTCACGACTCTGCTGGAGTGGTTCTATAAAAGTCCTACCTACATAGTGGTTCCTAATAATCCCTAACTCAAAAGGTATACCACTTGCTTTGGAGTAGCCAAGAGCTGCACTTATTCCACTATCTGGAACAGGTACTACCATATCAGCATCCACTGGATACTCACTAGCTAACTCCTCTCCTAGCCTCTTTCTAGCCTCATACACATTCTGACCAAAAACTGAGCTATCAGGTCTTGCAAAATATATATACTCAAATATACATTTTTTTGGTGTTGGCTCATATAGTTTATAGCTTTTTGGCTCTTTGTCGCGCTCAAACACAAGCATTTCACCCGGTTCAACATCCCTAATAAACTCTGCCCCTACAAGATCAAAAGCACAAGTCTCACTAGCTACTATATATCCATCTTTTAGCTTTGCAAGACTTAGAGGTCTAAAGCCGTATGGATCTCTTATAGCAAACATCTTGTTTCTACTCATTATCACCAATGAGTAAGCACCCTCTATTTTTTTTATAGCATCTACCACTCTATCAAGTAGTTTTGGCTTTTGGCTTTTGGCTATTAGGTGTATTAGGTTTTCTGTATCCATGAAGCTCTGAAAAATAGCACCATTTTGGATAAGCTCATCCCTTATTTTTTTAGCATTAGTCAAGTTTCCATTATGAACTATTGCCATCTCACCCAAATCATATCTAGCAAAAACCGGTTGGGCATCAAGAATAGAGTCCTCTCCTGCGGTTGAGTAACGATTGTGACCTATAGCATTATCACCTTGAAGTGTTTTTAGCTTATCATCTGTGAATATAGATGTAACTAATCCTCTATCTTTTATTGTGTAGAGTCTCTGTTTGTTCGCTGAGCTTATACCTGAGGCTTCTTGACCTCTATGCTGCATACTAAAAAGTGCGTAGTAAGCATAGATTGAGGAGTTAGGAACCCCATAAACCCCAACAACTGCACATTTCTCTTGTAGGCTATTCATCATAAACCTTAGTAGAGATTCAAAGAGTCTTCTATGGTATAAAGACCTGCTGGTTTATCTTTTAGCCAAAGAGCTGCTCTAATAGCGCCTCTAGCAAAAGTCTCTCTATTTGTTGCAACATGAGTTAACTCAATATACTCTCCATCACCATAAAAACCAACAGTATGCTTACCAACTATATCACCTCCACGAAGTGACATCACTCCTATCTCTTCTCTATCTCGCTCACCTATGTTTCCATTTCTTCCACTAACTCTTTTCTCATCTAAGTTAAGCTCCCTTGCATCAGCAACAGCATTAGCTAGAGTAAGAGCAGTACCACTTGGAGCATCTTTTTTCTTTCCATGATGCATCTCAACTATCTCTATATCATACCCTTTTAGAGCAGATGATGCTATGGAGGAGAGTTTTTTGAGGACTGCTACACCTGCTGACATATTTGTAGCATAGAGTATTGGCATCCTTTTTGAGGCTTCTTTTAGTAGGTTTTGCTGATGTGAGCTAAGCCCTGTTGTACCTATGACTATTGGTTTGTAGCTTCCTTCTAGGGCTGATTCTATAAGTGCTTGAGTAGCATCTGGAAGGGTGAAATCTATAATAATCTCACTTGAATCCAAAAATGTCTTATAAGAGCTAGTTATAAGCGCTGAACTAGGAGCTGAAAAATCAAGCTCATTTCTTGCATATATGGATGCTAATCTTAAGGAGTCATCATTTGATATGATATCTACTAATAGTCTTCCAACCCTACCTGTAGCTCCAAAAACTGAAATATTCACTTTCTACTCTCCTTTTTTTACTATTTATACGCCCTTAGGAAGTGAATTCCTAAGGACTACGCTAACACTAGGTTCTCCTCGGCGGAGCGCCCTCGCGACTTTTGGTCGCTCTGTAAAACGCTCATGGTTTTTATTGTTATTTGTGTTTTCTGAACCGATCGTTTCACTTTTAAATCTCTATTTATTATTATCCCTCTTTCTTGCTATCAACATAGGCAATTGCCTGAAGTGCAGCTATTGTACCATCACTTGCTGCACAAACTACCTGCTTTGGTGCAAAGTTTGTCATATCTCCTGCTGCATAAAGTCCTTCTACTGATGTTCTCATAGATAAGTCAACTATAACCTCTCCAGCCTCATTTACAGCACACATAAAGCTTCCACTATCATCTTTTAGTAGCTCATTATTTACATCATACCCTACAAAAACAAAGGCACCGGGCACATCTAGTACTCTCTCTACTTTTGAAGTTTTGTTTCTTACTTTTAGTGAGTTTAGTCCACTCATATCACCCATAGCCTCTAAGACTTCTGAGTCTAGTACAAGTTCTATATTTGGAGTTGTTTTTATCCTATCTACTATAGATGG
>CAZAFM010000099.1:0-6752 GCA_964484395.1 uncultured Campylobacterales bacterium
TTGGATCCTCCTCTGCTAGTTTACCTAGTGCTAAAGACATCTTTTCTTGATCAGCCTTAGTTTTTGGCTCAACTGCAATTGAAATAACTGGCTCTGGGAACTCCATTCGCTCTAGGATTACTTGATCTTTATCATCACACAGAGTATCACCTGTTAGAGTATCCTTAAGACCAACAACTGCACCTATCTCACCAGCATAGAGGGTTTTTACCTCTTCTCTTTTGTTTGAGTGCATCTTTAGAAGTCTTCCGACTCTCTCTTTTTTGCCTTTAGTTGAGTTTACAACATAGCTTCCACTCTCTATCTGCCCTCTATAGACTCTGATAAATGCTATTTGTCCAACAAATGGGTCTGTCATGATCTTAAAAGCAAGTGAGGCAAATCCACCATCATCACTTGATTCTACTTTTACCTCTTTGCTTTCATCTTTGGCATGAACCTCAGTTGGATTTGGCAAGTAGTCACAAACCGCATCAAGCATAGTCTGAACACCCTTGTTTTTAAAAGAGCTACCAAGTATCATAGGGACGATTTCCATATCTAAACAGCCCTTTTTGATGCATTTTTTAATCTCCTCAGTAGTTAGCTCTTCACCACCTAGATACTTCTCCATTACATCATCATCCATCTCAGCAGCTGCTTCTAGTAGCTTCTCTCTATACTCATCAGCTTTTTCTTGAAGCTCTGCAGGAATATCTTCTACATCATACTTTGCACCCATAGATTCATCATTCCAGACAATTGCCTTCATCTCAACTAGGTCTATTACACCTTTGAAATCATCCTCTGCACCTATTGGTATCTGCAAAGGAACTGGTCTAGCTTTTAGTCTCTCCTCTATCTGATTTTCAACATAGAAGAAGTTAGCACCTATCCTATCCATCTTGTTTACATATACGATTCTTGGCACCTCATACTTGTTTGCTTGTCTCCAGACTGTTTCAGACTGAGGCTGAACACCACCAACTGCACAAAAGACTGCAACAGCACCATCAAGAACTCTCATAGATCTCTCAACTTCAATAGTAAAGTCAACATGACCTGGAGTATCAATAATGTTTATTTGAGTATCATGCCAGAAGCAAGTAGTCGCAGCAGAGGTGATAGTAATTCCTCTCTCTTTTTCTTGATCCATCCAGTCCATAGTAGCAGCACCATCATGTACCTCACCTATTTTGTGACTTATACCTGTATAAAAAAGAATTCTCTCAGTTGTAGTAGTCTTACCTGCATCAATATGAGCAGCAATACCAATATTTCTGATTTTGTTCATCGGTGTTTTTCTAGCCATTTATATAACCTCTTAATGTAGAATTTGGGGGAGTATAGCGAAGAGGGGTTACCCTTTGGTAATCTCTTCTACCATCTATAGTGAGCAAAAGCTTTGTTAGCTTCAGCCATTTTGTGCATATCTTCTTTTTTCTTAAATGCAGAACCTTTTGAATCAGCTGCATCCATAAGCTCATTTGCAAGCTTATCTATCATAGATCTTTCGTTTCTTTTTCTAGAAGCGTCTATTAGCCATCTAATTGAAAGTGACTGCTGTCTTACAGGTCTAACCTCTACTGGAACCTGATAAGTTGCACCACCAACTCTTCTGCTTTTTACCTCTACTTGAGGTTTCACATTTTCTATAGCTTTTTCAAATATATCAATACTACTTGAATCTTTTGCTTTAGCTTCTATTTTTTCTAGTGCACTATATAGTAGTTTTTCAGCAACACTCTTTTTGCCATCAAACATAAGTCTATTTACGAATTTTGTAACCACTTTACTTTTGTGAACAGGATCTCCTAGAACCTCTCTAACAGGAGCTCTTCTTCTTCTCATCTATATACCCTTAATTAAGATTTTGATTTTTTTGTACCATATTTACTTCTGGAAACAGTTCTTTTCTGAACACCTGCTGTATCTAAAGCACCTCTTACGATGTGGTATTTCACACCCGGAAGGTCTTTTACCCTACCACCACGAATAAGCACTATTGAGTGCTCTTGAAGGTTATGTCCCTCACCTGGGATATAGCTTATCACTTCAAAACCGCTTGTTAGTCTAACTTTTGCAACTTTCCTAAGAGCCGAGTTTGGCTTCTTAGGAGTTGTAGTGTACACTCTTGTACAAACACCTCTTCTTTGTGGGCACTTAACAAGCGCAGGTGATTTAGACTTTTTTATAACCTTTTTTCTCTCATTTCTTACCAGCTGGTTTATAGTTGGCACATTCTTTCCTTATAAACTAAATTTTTGAATTTGCGGATTGTACCAAAACAATCCTTTTTTTTAACTTAATTTAAGCATATTTTAAACTACACTTTTGGATTAAGCTCTTTTAATCTAACTTTTGTATCTTTGTAAAGTCCTGTTCCTACAGGTATAACTCTACCTAGTACAACATTCTCTTTCAAATCCTCTAGCATATCCATCTTTCCTGATATACTAGCTTCTGTTAGAACCTTTGTTGTCTCTTGGAAAGAGGCAGCTGAGATGATACTATCACTTCCAAGAGCCGCTCTTGTAATACCTAGAAGTAGTGGCTCTGCAATTGCTGGCTTACCACCTAGTTTTAGTATTCTCTCATTCTCTTCATTAAAAATCTTCTTACTAACCATATCACCTACGATAAACTTAGTATTCCCACTCTCAAGGATTTTTACCTGTCTTAGCATCTGAGAGAAAATAACCTCAATATGTTTATCAGCTATCGCAACACCTTGTCGTCTATAGACTTGCTGAACCTCACTAACAATGAAGTTATGTAGTGCTTTTTCACCTAATATCCTCAGTATATCCTGGCTTGAAACAATACCATCACTCACTCTTTCACCTGAGTGAATATACTCGCCTTGGTGCACTAGGATTTGTTTGTTTTTATCCACTAGATACTCTACTACTCTTCCATCAATAGATGTTATAACGACTCTTTGCTTACCTCTTAGAGGCTTCCCGAAGCTAACTGTCCCATCTATCTCAGCTAAAATAGCAGGGTCTTTTGGCTTTCTAGCTTCAAATAACTCAGTAACTCTTGGAAGACCACCTGTAATATCTTTTGATTTTGCAACAGCTTTTGGTGTTCTAGCTAGTACATCAGCTATCTCTACTTCTGCTCCATCTTGGATAACCACAGTACTTTCTGGCTCTAGGACATATCTTAGCTCATCACCCTTGCCTACTTCAACCACTATTGTAGGTTTTAGCCCTGCTGGGATATACTCATTTATCACAAGTCTACTCTGTCCTGTTAGCTCATCTACTTGTTCAACCGCACTAACTCCACCTATAATGTCTTCAAATCTTACTTTACCACCATCTTGTGCAATTACCGGAGTTGAGTATGGATCCCACTCAGCGACAACTATCTGCTCTGAGCTTTTTGGCATAGCTATTATGCTACTACTCTCTACACTTCCATTATCATCAACCTCAATAACAGAGCCCCTAGCGATATAGTGCCTAATAGCTTCTCTATTTTCACTATCTACAACAACTGCAAATATCCCTTTTTCATTAATCTTATCACCCTTTTTGATATTCTCATATCTTTCAAGATGATCTCCATTTAGCTTGTAGTATTTTATAACACCACTATCATTTGAGATAATTTTCTGAGTAATTGGTGCTCCATCTTCTACTTTTAGCTCTGCTGCATAAGGAATCCTTGATGGAACATTCCAGCCATCTTTTATGAACTCAACTATACTCTCATTATTCTTGACACTCACACCATCTTGATAAGGTATATAGAGTTTACCCTCTATCTTGCCACTAACACCTGCAAGCTCATTTGGTTTTGCGACATCTGTTCGTCTAAGAGTAAACTTAACTGTTTCACTCTTTCCTTTAACTACTACATAGACCTCTTCATGTCCTACATCTACACTGACCTTACCATCAAATGGTGCCTTTATTTTTGGCTCCACTAGAAGAACTGCTGCATTTCGTCTGTTTGATACTATTAGCTTTCCATCCCTATTTTTATAAGTTTTTAAGTTATAGTACCTAATAAAGCCCTCTTTACTTACACTTATCTGTCTCTCTTCTGCTGATCTACTAGCTGTTCCACCAACATGGAAGGTTCTAAGAGTTAGCTGAGTTCCAGGTTCACCAATAGACTGAGCTGCGATAATCCCTACAGCCTCACCTGGCTTAACTGGTTTCCCTTCACCTAGATTTATTCCGTAGCACTTAGCACAAATTCCTTTTGGTGCTTTACAAGTAATAGGTGTTCTGATAGTAACTGCTTTAACACCTGAGTCTCTTATAAGTTTGACTTTTGGCTCATCTATTAGACTTCCCTCGGTTATGAGTATCTCATTTGTAACTGGGTCAATAACATCATCAGCAGCGTATCTTCCAAAAACCCTCTCTTCAAGTGTCTCTATCATCTCACCACCAACTGTTATATCATTTATCTCTATACCTTCATGCGTTCCACAGTCATCTATAAGGATTTTTGCATTTTGGCTAACATCTATTAGTTTTCTTGTTAGATACCCGGCATTGGCAGTTTTAAGTGCAGTATCTGCAAGCCCTTTTCTAGCACCGTGAGTTGAGATAAAGTATTCAAGAACATTTAGACCTTCACGGAAGTTTGAGATAATAGGTGTCTCAATAATAGTTCCATCAGGCTTAGCCATAAGCCCTCTCATACCTGCAAGCTGTCTTATCTGCTGAGCACTACCTCTAGCACCAGAATCGGACATCATATAGATAGAGTTAAAACCATCCTTGTCAGTCTCAACAAGCTTCATCATATCACTAGCAATTTTGTTATTTGAATCTGTCCAAACATCTATAATTTTATTGTATCTCTCTTGTTCTGTTAAAAGACCTGCTGCAAACTGCTTTTGTATCTCTTTTACTTTGGTTTTTGCTTTGTCAATCTCACCAGCTTTTAGTTCTGGGACTCTAATATCATCTATTGATATTGATATACCAGCCATAGTAGCATAGTGGAAACCAATGTTTTTAAGCTTATCTAAAAAGCTTGCCGTATGCTCTATACCACCATGTTTATAGACATGATCTACTAGTGAACCTATTGCCTTTTTCTTAAGGATTTTATTCCATAAATCTTCTGGTACGAAGTCTGGAAGAATTGATTTTATTATCATTCTTCCACTTGTTGTATGAATAATCCTACCTTCATCGACCACTCTTATTTTTGCATTAATATCTAGTTTACCACTATCAAGTGCTATAAAAATCTCATCAATGCTCGAGAAAAGCTTATGCTCACCTTTCGCCTCTGCTTTTGGGAGACTTAGGTAGTAAAGTCCTAGTACCATATCTTGAGTTGGTACTGTTACTGCCTTCCCTGTTGCTGGCAGAAGTATGTTCATAGAACTTAGCATCAATAGCTTAGCCTCAGTGATTGCTTCTTGGGATAGAGGGATGTGAACTGCCATCTGATCCCCATCAAAGTCTGCGTTAAATGCAGAACAAGCAAGTGGATGAAGCTGAATAGCTTTTCCTTCTACTAGCTTTGGATGAAAAGCTTGAATAGACTGCTTATGTAGTGTTGGTGCTCTATTTAGAAGTATTGGATAGTTGTGAACCACTTCATCAAGACACTCCCACACTTCATTTGTTCTCAAATCTATCATTCTGTTAGCTTGCTTTAATGTTGTTGCATACCCTTTTTCTTGAAGCTTCGCTAACAAGTGTGGCTTAAAAAGCTCTAGAGCCATAGTTTTTGGCAGTCCGCACTGATCCATCCTAAGGCTAGGTCCTACAACAATAACACTTCTTCCTGAGAAGTCAACCCTTTTTCCAAGTAGGTTCTGTCTAAATCTACCTTGCTTACCTTTGATAATTTCTGAGAGCGACTTAAGAGGTCTTTTATTAGCACCTTTAACTGCATTTGCGTTTCTACCATTATCAAAAAGAGCATCAACTGATTCTTGAAGCATTCTTTTTTCATTTCTTATAATAATCTCTGGTGCATCAAGCTCCATAAGTCTTTTTAGTCTCTGGTTTCTGTTTATTACTCTTCTATACAAATCATTCACATCACTAACAGCAAACTTACCACCTTCAAGTGCAACTAGAGGTCTAAGATCTGGTGGTAGCACAGGAAGTGCAGTTAACATCATCCATGCAGGGTCATTTCCTGATTGTACGAATGCTTCTACGACTTTTAATCTCTTAACTATTGTCTTCTTTTTAGCTTCAGAGTTTGTATTTTGGATATCCTCTTTTAGTTCTGCCAAAATCTCTACCAAATCAAGTCCACCAAGTAGCTCTCTAACTACAGAGCCACCCATTTCAGCATGAAAACCAGTATGACCAAATCTCTGATGGATATTTTGATACTGCTCTTCATTTAGTATATCAAACTTTCTTACTGGTGTAGTTCCTTCATTATCATAAAATGCCTCACCCGGAGTTTTTACAATATATGCTTCATAGTATAGAACTCTTTCAAGGTCTTTCATTTTCACACCAAGTAGTGTACCAATTCTACTAGGAAGTGAGCTTACATACCATATATGAGCTACTGGGGTTACTAGGTCTATATGCCCCATTCTAGAGCGTCTAACTTTGCTTGAGGTGACTTCAACTCCACACTTCTCACACACAAGTCCTTTATATCTCATCTTTTTATACTTACCACATAGACACTCATAGTTTCTTACTGGACCACATCTTTTAACGCAGAAAAGCACATCTCTCTCTGGCTTTAAAGTTCTATAGTTGCTGGTTTCTGGCTTCTTAACCTCACCACTTGACCATGATCTAATTTTTTCTGGTGAG
>CAZAFM010000100.1:0-1265 GCA_964484395.1 uncultured Campylobacterales bacterium
CTAATAAGCACACACTATAGAGCACCACTAAACTTCAACCATGAAGATATGATGAGTGCCAAAAAAAGACTAGATAAACTCTACCGCCTCAAAAAAAGAGTGTACGGAGTAAAGGGAAAAGGCGTAGATGAGAAGTTTAAAGAGCTACTTCTAGAGCCTCTGAGTGATGATCTAAACATATCAGTAGCCCTAAGTGTCATAGATGAGTTTATCAAGCTATCAAATGAGTTTTTGGACACAAGAGAAAAAGATAGTAAAAGAAGAGCTCACATAGTCTCAAATATAGAGTTTATAGAAGATGTACTAGGCTTTGGAGGTAGTGATGCTTATGAGTACTTCCAAAGAGGAGTAAGTAGTGAAGAGAGGGCTAAAATAGAGAGTCTAATAGAGCAAAGGTTAGAGGCTAAAAAGCAAAAAGATTTTACAAAAGCTGATGCCCTAAGAGATGAGCTAGAAAGTATGAGTATCACAATAATGGACACCCCAGAAGGAACAGTGTGGGAGAAAAAAGATAGAGAGGTATAAAATTTCGCTCTTACACAGTGTGCAAGAGCGAAGGGAAAGATGCTGAGATGAACATAAAAGATTACCCTCGTTCCCACGCTCCGCGTGGGAATGCATAGAAACAAAAAGAACCTATGATGACTAAAAATATATATGTTCCACGCAGAGCATGAGAACAAGTAGGAGGATCAGCAAATGGGTAGAAGCAGATACAAAATATACGAACCAACTCATCCACATTTTATGACATGTACCGTGCTTCACTGGATACCTATTTTTACAAATCAAGAGAGCGTGCAAATCATCCTAGATAGTTTAAAATACTTGCAAACTAAGCATAACTTAAAACTCTATGCTTATGTGATACTAGAGAACCATTTGCACCTTGTAGCAAGCAGTGACGATATAGCTAAAGATATGGCACGGCTCAAAAGCTACACAGCCAGAGAGATGATAAATTTGCTACAAAAAAGAGGTATCAAAACCATTTTAGAGCAACTAAAGTTTTATAAAAAAGCTCACAAAGTTGATAGAGAGTTTCAGCTATGGCAAGAAGGCATCCAGCCTAAACTCATACAAAGTGAGCAGATGATGATAGAGAGAATAAACTATATTCACAACAACCCAGTAAAACGAGGCTATGTCGATGAAGCAAAGCATTGGCGTTATAGTAGTGCTAGAAATTACGAAGGTAGTGATGGACTCATTGAAATAGAGAAGGTTTTTTGATGGTTTGTATATATATGCATTCCCACGCAGAA
>CAZAFM010000100.1:1365-6710 GCA_964484395.1 uncultured Campylobacterales bacterium
AAGGATTTTTATAGTTCGAGTTAGGGCTTCAAATTGAACTAAGAGAGTGGTTTGTTTTGCCTTTGGAGGTTATTGAGCAAGCTATTGAGCTAATTATAATGGGCGAAATAGTAAGATATCGATATGATGAAAAAAGTGAAGAGTTGGTTTTGGTATAAAGCTTGCATCTAAAAAAGCCTAAGTAGGCAAAAAAGAAAGATAGAGAGGTATAAAATGGATTTAAGCAGGTATTTTGAAGAAAAAGATGGTATTGGAGTTCTTTCAACTGCAAGTAGGGATGGAGAGGTAAATAGTGCGCTTTTTGCTAGACCACATGTGGAGAGTTCTACAGCTCTTTTTGTAACCATAGAGCGCAAAAACCTACAAAACCTAAAAGAGAACCCAAACGCATACTATCTGTTCAAAGAGGAAAAAGAGGGATATGAAGGTATTAGAATGGTCTTAAAACTCAAAAGAGATTTTATAGATGATGCATTAGCTGACAAACTTGCAAGAGGTCATAGAACAAGTGAATATCAAAGACATATACTAGAGTTTGAAATAGTAGATACGCACCCCCTTGTAGGTGCTTAAAAAAGATAGTGCCAAAAGCCCTTATTGTAGGCTATTGGCAAGTCATACTAGATTACTTACCAAAAAACCTATAAAAAAAGTTCGCTATGTTTTTTTGCTGTGTTCTACTCAGTGCTAGTTCGCCTTTTTTTACATCTTTAGTTATCGTGCTTCCTGCTCCTATTATCACATCATCTTCTAAGCTTATAGGAGCTACTAACTGAGTATCACTTCCTATGAAGACATTTTTTCCTATTTTGGTTTTATGTTTACTCTTTCCATCATAGTTACAAGTAATGGTTCCAGCTCCTATGTTTGTACCCTCATCTATTTCAGCATCACCTATGTAGCTTAGATGATTTGCTTTAACTCCTTTTAGGGTGGACTTTTTAACCTCTGTGAAGTTTCCTATATGAGAAGATTTTATCACTGAGTTTGGGCGGATGTGAGCTAGAGGTCCTATGATACTATCTTCTATTATGCTTTGTTCTACTACTGAGCCACTTTTTATGGTTGAGTTTTTGATAGTTAAAGGGGCTTTTAGAACACAGTTTGGTTCTACCTCACACTCACCTTCAAACACAACACCCTCTTCTACTAATGTGGTTTTTGGAAGTGTGAACTTTACTCCTTTTTTTGCCCATGAAGATATTATTTTCTCATTTAGTATCTCTTCAGCCTCACTTAGGTCTAGTTTTGAGTTTACGCCTTTGAAGCTTTTTTCATCTACTACTATAGCATCTACAGCTATTCTCTTAGCATTGGCAAACTCTATTAGGTCTGTGATGTAGTACTCTTTTTGTTTGTTAGCATTATCAAGCTTTGGCAAAAACTCCTCTAAAAAGCTTTTTGTAAAAAGATAGACACCTGCATTTACTGTTTTGACATTTAGCTCATCTTTATCTGCATCTTTTTGCTCTACTATTTTTTTTAGTTTTCCTGATTCTAATATAGCTCTTCCATATCCACTAGGATTATCAAGCTCTATCACACTTGCTACAACCTCTGCTTTATAAGCTAAAAAGCCCTCTAGCTCCTCTTTGCAAACTAGTGGCATATCTCCATTTAGAACCAATACTCTATTAGCACTAAACTCTACTCCTAGTATAGCTCCACCAGTTCCTGGGTAGTTATCTATATCTTGAATAACTGTTTTTATACCCTCAAAGTAGCTATCTATTACAGCTTTGACCTCTTGGTTTTGATATCCTAATATGACAGTTATATTATCTGTTAGTTTTTTTGACTCTTTTATGATGTGATATATCATCTCTTTTCCAGATATTTTATGCAAAACCTTTGCTTTTTCTGACCTCATCCTAGTCCCAAAGCCTGCTGCTAATATCACAACCTCTAAACTCATAAAACTCCTTAATATGCTATAATGTTTAAACTAAACAAATTTTAACGCAAAAACTATTAAAATGGTTTTCATATTACCACAAAGAGGATTTTGATGGATTTAGGTACCGTCGTTGGCTTAATAGCTGTTTTTGGTCTTTTAGCCGGAGCTATGACATTAGGTGTGGGAGTTGGACCATATATTGATGTTATATCCTTGCTTATTGTTGTGGGTGGGTCTATTTCTGCACTTTTTATAGCTTTTAAAATTGAGCAGATGAAGAACTTTGGCAAACTCTTTATGATTGCCATAAAGCCCCCAAAGTATGATATTCCTGATCTTATAAAAAAGCTAGTTGAGTATGCTACTCAAGCAAGAAGAGATGGTATTCTCTCACTTGAACAAGCTGCAAATGCTGAAGAGAATGACTTTTTGAGAAAAGGTCTATCAATGGCAGTTGATGGAAATGAGCCTGACACTATTCGAGAGCTTCTTGAAGTAGATATGGAGCAAACTGCAAATAGACATAGGGGGAATGCTGCTATATTTGATCAGTGGGCGGCAATTGCTGGGGCATTTGGTATGATTGGTACACTTATTGGTCTTGTGGCAATGCTTCTAAATATGGCTGATCCTAGTGCTATTGGTCCTGCTATGGCTGTGGCGCTTATTACTACTTTTTATGGGGCTGTTATTGGTAACACTCTTGGAGCACCAATAGCTAATATACTTGGTATAAGAGCTGCTGATGAGGAGCTTGTAAAAACCCTTATTCTTGAGGGTATCATGTCTATTCAAGCAGGTGATAACCCTAGAACTCTAGAGGCAAAACTACTATCATTCCTCCCTCCAAAGGAGAGAGTAAGTCAGTTTGAATAATGGCAAGAAAGTGCAAATGTAACTGTAAAAAGGGTCTTCCTATATGGCTAGGGACTTTTGGTGACCTTATGAGTCTTCTGCTGACCTTTTTTGTACTTCTTCTATCTATGGCAACATTTGATGCAAAAAAGCTTCTTGAGGCTGAAGGGTCTTTGCAAGGTGCAATGAGTATACTTCCTGGTGGTATTAGGTTTGAGCCTAGTCGAGAGAGAGTACAACTCCAAACCCCTATGGTAACAGAAGAGGAGACTACAGATCGAGTGCGAAGGATTGAATCTGAAACTATGGATTTTAATGAGATGACTTCAGTAGCCCAAGGACCTGCAAAAGTTCTTGAAAAAGGAGATGATGGATTTGTCCTTAGACTTCCTACCTCCGCTCTTTTTGAGGATAAAAGTGCAGTACTTAGAAATGAAGATGTGAAGGTTTTTGTCAAAAGAATAGCAGACATCATGGAGCGCATGCCAAAAGATATAAAAGCAAATATTATAGGCTTTACTGATAACACTCCACTTCCTGCTAACTCCCAATATAAAGACAACCTATCTCTTTCAGCCAACAGAGCACTAAGTGTAGGAAGACTTCTGCTAGAAGATGGGGTGAATCCATCCATGATACAAGTCTCAGGTGAAGGCTCAAGTAACCCAATAGCAACAAACGACACAAAAACGGGAAGAGAGAAAAACAACCGTATAGAGGTTAGGTTTGAAGCTACGAAGCCAGAGGATATTGGCTTTGGAAAAAGTGTGCTTGATAGTGATAGCTGATGTTTAGACTATTTATCTTTTTCTTACTTTTTGTCATATCAGCTTTTGGAGCTGAACCGACTATACCTACTGTAAACCTTACCTTAGGTGTACCTAATGAGCCTAGAGATTTAGTTACAACTCTTAATATTGTTATCATCCTTACACTGCTTGTTCTAGCACCCTCTCTTATACTTGTTGCTACTAGTTTTACGAGAATATTGGTGGTTTTTGCTTTTTTAAGAATTGCTCTAGGAACACAACAATCACCTCCTACACAAATACTTGTTAGCCTCTCTCTTGTTTTGACTTTTTTTATTATGGAGCCAGTTGCTACTAAAGCCTATGATGAGGGCATCAAGCCATATATAGACAACCAAATAGGATATGATGAAGCGTTTATTAGAGGGAGTAAGCCTTTTAAGGAGTTTATGCTTCGGAATACAAGAGAGAAAGACCTTGCTCTTTTTTATCGGATACGAAATATGGAAAACCCGCAAAATATGGAGGAGGTTCCTCTAACTATAGCCATACCAGCTTTCATGATAAGTGAGCTTAAGACTGCTTTTCAAATAGGTTTTTTGATATTTTTACCATTTTTGGTTGTAGATATGATAGTTGCTTCTATCCTTATGTCTATGGGTATGATGATGCTTCCACCTATTATGATCTCCCTTCCTTTTAAGATACTTATATTTGTTATGGTAGATGGATTTAATCTACTAACAGGGAATCTTGTAGAGAGCTTTAGATGACATGTGAACACCTTGGGAACTGCGGTAGCTGTCGAATTTATGATAAAAGTTATCAACATCAATTAGAAGAGAAACACTCATACCTAAAAAACCTTTTAGGATGTGAGGTTGAAGTCTTTTCTTCAAAAGAGGTAGGGTTTCGCAATAGAGCTGAGTTTAGAATACTACATACAGAGAATGGGTTAAAAAGAGGTATGTTTGACTTTAATAAAAATCTCATACCAATTCAGGAGTGTCATATTATAGCGCAAGCTCTAGAATCTGCCTCAAAGCAACTTCTAGAGGAGATATCTAAAAACCAAACCCTATCATATAAGCTCTATGGGCTTGATTTGTTTACAAACTCCAAAGATGAAGTGGTAGCCACACTTATATATCATAAACCACTAGATAAGAAGTGGGAGAGTGAAGCAGAACTCCTACAAGAAAAAACCTCCATAAACATCATAGGGCGTTCAAGAAAACAGAAGCTAGTCTTAAAAAAAGAGACTTTGCTAGAGGAGTTTGAAGCCAAAAAGCCCTACTCCTTGCTTCTTAGAGAGGGGGCTTTTTTCCAGCCAAACTTCTATATGAACAAAAAAATGCTTGAGTTTGCAAGAAGTACTACTCCAAAAGGTGACCTATTAGAGCTATACTGTGGCAATGGAAACTTTAGTTTTGCCCTAAGTGATAAGTACAAAAATATCTTTGCTACAGAAATCTCAAAAGCCTCCATCAAAGATGCAGAGACTACTAAAAATGATGCAGATATAAAAAACATAGAGTTTGGAAGGCTTAGTGCTGATGAGCTTATAGAAGCTCTAAACAAAAAAAGAGAGTTCAAACGCCTAGAGCATGTAAACATGGAAGATTATAACTTTCAAACTCTCTTAGTTGACCCACCTAGAAGTGGACTTAGCCAGAGTGTAGTTGAGTTTTCTAATAATTTCTCTCAGATAATCTACATATCCTGCAATCCAAAAACCCTAAAAAGAGACCTTGATATGCTTGAAGGATTTAGGATAAAAAAAGCCGCACTTTTTGATCAGTTCCCATGGACTGAGCACATAGAGAGTGGTGTGATACTAGAAA
>CAZAFM010000101.1:0-6673 GCA_964484395.1 uncultured Campylobacterales bacterium
CCGTAAAAAGGATGGTAGCTCTTATACAGTAGAATCTACTATCATCCCTATATTAGATGAAGAGAACAATATCTACGAATACATAGCCCTAAGATATGACATCACAAAAATGCATACCCACAATATCTCACTCCAAGATGTTGCTAGAAAAAACGAGAGCATAGCTATAGCTAACTCAAAAAAGATGATAGATATGTTACTCAAAGATGAGGCAACAGGGCTTTCAAATGTACTTGCACTAAAAAGAGAGCTTCAAAGAAGAGAAGATGGAACTCTTTTGCTACTTGATATAAATAACTTTAATGTATTGAACAAACTACACGGTTTTTACTTTGGAGATATGGTTCTAAAAGAGGTCGGAGACCATCTAAAGCACACACTTACCAAAAAAGATAAACTCTACAAACTAAGTGGAGATAGGTTTGCTATTTTAAAAGAGAGTTTTCTAGATCGTGATATAGAAAATCTATCAAATCAGATATTTGCTTATTTTGATAGTGCTGAGATTGAGGTTGATATGATTGAGATTAGCATATCTTTTAGCATAGGAGCTGCTATGATAGAGAAGAGTAGGGATGTAATCATAGATGCAGAGTTTGCACTAGATAGGTCAAAGAAGCAAGGCAGAAGATTTTTTGTTATCTATCACAAAGATATAGATGAGTTTAAAGAAGAAAAAGAGTTTATCAAAAAGCTGTACAAAGTACGAGAGTACATTTGTAAAGATATGCTAAAAGCTTGGTATCAACCAATAGTTGATGTGAGAACAGAAAAAATATACAAATATGAATCTTTAGCTAGGATAGTAGATGGTGATAGTATATTATCACCTGATAAATTTCTAAATGAAGCTAAACGATTAGGACTTCTAACAACCATAACAAAAAGTATGATAAATAGAACATTTCAGTGCTTTAGTAACTCAGAGATTATGTTTTCTATAAATATCACAGAGGATGACTTAATAGATGGGTATCTACCTGAGTTTATAGAGTATAAAGCCAAAAAATATAATATCACTCCTTCTAATGTCACATTTGAAATTCTTGAAAACCTAACAATTTCAAAAGATAGCACCACAATCTCAGATACACTAAAAAAACTACATAACAATGGATACAAAATTGCAATTGATGACTTTGGAAGTGATAGGAGTAACTTTTCTAGGTTTTTGAGTATAAAAAGTGACTACATAAAGATAGATGGAGTGTTTGTTCAAGGATGTGATAGTTCAATAGAAAAACAGCAAATCATAGATGCGATAGTTCAGCTTGCAAAAAGACTAGAGATAAAGACTATAGCAGAGTTTGTAAGTACCAAAGAGATATTTGAGACAATAAAAAAGCTAGGAGTTGACTACGCTCAAGGATACTACTTTGGAAGACCAGAGCCAAAATGAGAGCTTTAGTTCTATCTTTTTTACTAACAATCTTTACCATGCAAGCACTAGAGGCAAATCAAAAGAAAAACATATTAGTCCTGCTTAGCTTTCATACCGCTATGCCTTGGACAAAGCAGTTTGTAAGTGGGCTTGAGGAGTTTTCAAAAGAGCATCCAAACAGAGTCGAGTTTTTTATAGAGGAGACGGATGCTTTTAGGCTTGATGGCGCAGGTAGTGAAGATATATGGGTTAGCTATATCAAGGAGAAGTATAAAAGTATCTCTTTTGATGGGATATTGGTCGAGTCTGACATGGCTTCAAAACTTTTTATGAAAATAGAAGATAGACTATATCCAGATATACCCTCTATAGTTATTTCAGACACTCTTGAAGTTGGGGATATACGCGTAAGATTTGATAAAGATATGACCACCTCCAAGACTATAGAGATGGCTCTTATGCACAACAAAAATCTAAAAAAAATCTATCTAATCGATACTGACTACATAGAAGGAGTAGAACTAAATAAGAAAATAAAAAAAGAGAGTGAGACAAGAGGATTAGAGGTGATAAATATACAAAACTTCACTAAAAATTCACTCTTAGAACAGGTGAAAAAACTCCCAAAAGATAGCGCTCTTTTATTCACTATCATCTTTAAAGATAGCAGTGGAGAGAAGTTTATACCAAAAGAGTTAGCCAAAGAGACTGCGCAAAACTCAAGTGTTCCTATGTATGTCTTTTATAGTTCTATGTTAGATAGCGGTGCTGTAGGAGGGGTAGTACATGATGGAAGCAAGACTGCAAAAGCAACGGCAGAATCACTACTGCAATACATAGATGCAGGTAGCTACACAATCAGTGATAACCTATCCTCTACGATTATAAACTGGGATGTTATGAAGCACTTTGGAATAGATGCCAAAAACCATCCAGAAGATGTAGTATATATCAACAGACCAATCCCAGTGTGGGAGGAGTATCCAAGGGAGAGTATATTTGCATCTATAATTACTGGACTGCTATTTGTGGTAGTAGTTATGCTAATACTACTAATGCTAAGGGATAAAAAGTTAAAAGAGATAGAAAAAAAGATGCTTATCCAATCGCGACATGCAATTATGGGAGAGATGCTAAGTGCTATAGCTCACCAGTGGAGGCAGCCTCTAAATACTCTCTATGTTGTTTTTCAAAACTACAAGATGATACTTGCTAAT
This sequence comes from uncultured Campylobacterales bacterium, assembly GCA_964484395.1. Lineage (GTDB taxonomy): Bacteria > Campylobacterota > Campylobacteria > Campylobacterales > CAZAFM01 > CAZAFM01. The sequence continues at coordinate 2,599 of CAZAFM010000101.1, forward strand.
AGTGATATAAAAGATGAAAACATAGAAAGACTAAACAAAAAAAGCGAAAAACTCATAAGCCAGATGTCTCAGACTATAGATGATTTTAGAGATTTTTTTAAGCCCTCCAAAGACATCACGCGTTTCAGACCAAAAGATGTGTTACTAGATTCAATCGAGCTTATAGATAGTAGTTTTTTAAAAGAGCAGATTGATATTAAGTTAGGGGGAATTTGTGATGCCTACATATATGGATATCCAAATGACTTAGGTCAGTGCTTTATAAATATCCTCCAAAACTCAAAAGATGCACTAAAAAACATAGATGATAAAAAAGAGATAGAGATAGATATGAAAAGAAAAAATGGTCATATAGTAATCTCATTTTACGACAATGGGGGAGGAATAGAGCCAAGTATACTCTCAAAGGTTTTTGAGCCATATGTGACAACAAAAGAGGATGAAGGTGGCACAGGAATAGGACTATATATGACAAAAACAATCATAGAAGAGCACATGAATGGCAAGATAGAGGCAAAAAATCTTGAAAATGGAGCTTGCTTTATCATAGAACTAAAAGTTGATACAAAAGGTAATAGGAGTTAGTTATGGGCAAGATTATTAGGCTTCCTTTTAAGATAAGACCAACAGTGTTGGTACTTTTTACATTTATAGGTGTATTCATGACTTTGACAACTCTTGGGATGCTGTTTTACTTCAGCAAAACTCAAGCCACAGATAGTGCATCTACTATGTTTGAAAATCTATCAAGCACACTAGAGGAGAAGGTAGAGTCATTTGATATGCAAGGTAAAAACATAGCAAAAATAATACTACAAATAGATGGAGCAGACGCTCTACCTAGTGAGGATAGTAAACATCCACTACTTAATCTTTTTGCTACGATACTTCAAGATAGCGACTATCTATATGCACTCTATACAGGCTACTCAAATGGTGATTTTTATGAGCTAATCAACCTTGAGATTGACCCAGAGCTTAGGAGTAGATATAGCTCTAGCAGTGATGAACGATGGCTTGTTATAAAGATATTTGAAAAAGATGGGAGAAGAGAGAGGCTTGAACTTTTTTTGGATAGTAATCTAAAAATAAAAAGAGCCGTAAAAAAAGATGCAACTTATGACCCAAGAGCTAGACCATGGTATAAAAAGGCAAAAGAGGAAAAGAGGGTCATAAAAACAGCACCCTATAGGTTTAGCAACATAGACCAAAGAGGTGTGACTTATGCAAAAGAGTCAAAAAGTGGTGAGTTTGTAGTAGGGGTGGATGTTGTACTTGGTAGTCTTGATGAGTTTATTAAAAGACAATCATTTAATCTTGATGAACATATATTTTTATATGATGATAAAAAAAACATCATAGCAACAAATACTCAAAGCAGTGATGAGTTTTTCAAAAAAGCATTTGGAGATGGTGGCGTTCAAGGTATTAAGAGTATAGACAATGAGAGCTATTTTATCTTCCGCTCAAATATAAAAAATAGTGATGGAGAGTATCTAGGGGTAGTAGCTCCTATGGATACTTTATTAGCACCATACTACAAAAACCTCTATTACTCATTTATCTTCACGATGTTTATGGCATTTCTCATAGCTATGCCTATTATATACTATGCTAGCAATCTAGTAACAAGACCTATACAGAAAATCTCAAGAGAGAATGAGTACATAAGAAGAAGAGAGTTTGATAAAGTAAAGCCAGTAGAGACAAATATAGTCGAGATAAAAGAGCTCTCAGATTCACTAGTCTCTATGTCAAAAGATATACAAGCATATGAGGAGGCTCAAAAGGAGCTGATGGACTCTTTTATAAGGCTTTTAGGAAGTGCTATTGATGCTAAGTCAGCCTACACTGGAGGGCATAACAAAAGAGTAGCAGAGCTAGCAACTCTTATAGCTCAAAAGGCAAGTGATTCTAAAGATGGTGTTTTTGAGAAGTTTACTTTAAGTAGTGAAGATGAAAGAAGAGAGATAGAGATAGCTGCATGGCTTCATGATTGTGGAAAGATAGTGATGCCAGAGTATATAGTGGATAAGGCAACAAAGCTTGAAACTATATATAACCGTATCCATGAAGTTAGATTGAGGTTTGAGGTGTTATATAGAGATGCAATCATAACAGCTCTTAAATCAGTTCTAAGCGGAGATATAACAAAAGAGACCGCTGAGTACTATATAGAAAGTAGGTTAGAAACACTAAGAGATGAGTTTGCCTTTGTAGCAGAGTGTAATGTTGGGGGTGAGTTTATGAGTGAGGAGAGTAAGCAAAAGCTTCAAGAGATAGCCAAGCAAGAGTGGACTCGCTACTTTGATAACTCCATAGGACTATCACATGAAGAGAGCGAAAGACTAAAAGAGGTAGCACCTCCCCCTGCAAAAGAGAAGCTACTAGATGATAGATCTGAGCACATAATAGAGAGAGTTGGTTTTAGTGAGGAGGAGTATGAGAGGTTTGGGTTTAAGATACGACCACCAAAGCATCTCTATAACCTAGGTGAGATATACAACCTATCTATCTCAAGAGGCACTCTTAGTGAAGAGGATAGGTTTAAGATAAACGAACACAGCATTATGACTATCAAGATGCTAAGCCAGCTTCCATTTCCAGAGGCATTAAAAAGAGTTCCAGAGTTTGCAGGGTCGCACCATGAGACGCTTATAGGTACAGGCTATCCTAGAGGGCTTACAAAAGAGCAGATGTCACTGCCTGCTAGGATTATGGCAGTAGCGGATGTTTTTGAAGCACTAACAGCCTCAGATAGACCATACAAAAAACCAAAAACACTCTCTGAAGCTATCAAGATTTTGAGTTTTATGGTCAAAGACAAGCATATAGATGAGGATGTCTTCAAACTCTTCCTTAGCTCAGGTGCTTATCTAGAGTTTGGAAGAGAGTATCTAAACGAGGAGCAGATAGATGAGGTGGATGTAGAGAGTTATGTCTCTATCCAGATTGTCTACTAAAACTAGAGTTGCCATAATGGTCTGTTTTATGTATAATTGTGCAAATAGACAAAAGGAGTGGTTATGAATATCACATCGACACAGCTCAAACAGCAAATAAATGTGCTTAACCACCTAAAAGAGGAAGAGATAGTTGTCACCAAGAGGGATAAGCCTTTCGCGGTGATTGTGGATTTTGATAAGTACAATACGCTTGTAAGTGAAGCAAAAGGCAAAAGCATCGCAAAAAAACTAGAGGTACTCAAAAGCCTCTCTTCATTTTCTCTAGGTGGGAAGGATTTTAGAGAGATAAAAGGTGAGATTGAGTGAGAGCCTTTTTGGATGCAAATATCATTTTGGATTTGATAGATAGAGATAGAAAAAGCGTAGATAGCACCAAAGAAGCCATTGCACACTTGATACAAAACTCTTATGAGCTCTATACAAGTTGTGATATTTTTACTACGGTCTACTATGTGACTTCTAAGCATATAGAGTCAAAAGTGATATTAGAAGAGCTAGAGAAGATACTCCTGCTTGTCAATGTCATCCCCATAGATATAAAGGTAATCAAAGAATCCATAGAGATAGCCAAAGAGAGAGGTGGTGACTTAGAGGATGTGCTACAGTATGTATGTGCCAAAAAAGAGATGTGCGAACTCATAGTGAGTAATGATAAGAGTTTTTATAGGGATTCTATAGAAGTGGTTGAAGCAAAAAGTGTGATAAAGATGAAGAGTAGATAGATGAGGTGGATGTAGAGAGCTATATCTCTACACTATCACCACGGACTTTATCTCTGTAAACTCTTCCATGGCAAACATAGGACCCTCTTTTCCTATACCACTATATTTTACTCCTCCATAAGGCTGAGCATCAAATCTAAGTGTTGGCATATCATTTATCACAACTCCACCGCACTCAAACTCATCAATGGCTCTTTTAGTAAGCTCTAAAGAGTTTGAAAACATAGAGAACTGTAGCCCATAAGGAGAGTTGTTTATCTTAGGCAGTGCATCATCATAGTTTTTTACCTTTATGAGGCTAACTATAGGCGCAAAAACCTCTTCACAAACCACACTCATGCTATCAATAACATCACCCATTATTGTAGGCTCTAAAGTCTTGTCTGT
>CAZAFM010000102.1:0-6609 GCA_964484395.1 uncultured Campylobacterales bacterium
ATAAGTATGCAAGCGATAATCACCTCAACAACCAAAGTACCAAAAGTAGCACCAACTATTCCAAACACAGGAATGAGCAGAAAATTCAAAACTATATTTAAAAAAGTAGCAACTATTCCAATTGTTAGCCATAATTTTTCATATCCCAAAAGTATAAGTGGCATACCTATTGCTAGCTTAACACCAGAAATAATAGTTATTATTCCATACAAAAAAAGTACATCACGCCCACCCATATATTCATTTCCGAATATATAGTAAAGCATATTATCACCATAAAATATAATGATTGTAGAAAAAATTATAGAAAAATATAAAATTATTCCGGCGAAAAGGAGTAAGCTTTTTGACTCTTTTTTAGCTATCTTTGGAGCAAACACTATCCATAGAAGCTGAACAAACATCACAACCAATGAGTATATCTTAAATGCAGCCTCATACTCACCAAGACTTCTATCTCCTAAAAAACCCATTATCATCACTCTATCTATATTTGCATATGCGCCTGCAAATAAAATTGATAGAAAAAGCACCCCACCAGTGATAAGCATAGGTTTCCATTTTTTTATATCTAACTGCTTCAAGTCAAAATACTTTAAAAGGTGAGGCTTTATATAAAAAAGAGCTAAGACAAAATGTGAAATAGCAAATAGTAGACCAAGTAAGACAATATCATCCGAAGAATCTATAGCCACAATAACAAACCCAACATACACCAGAGAATAGATAATCTTAGCAGATGCAATAAGCCTAAACTCCTCCAAGCCTTGAGCCATCCATACAGAAGCTATATCATATCCTATGAGTGCTAGTAGCAAAAATCCCAAAAGATATATATGCACATCACATTCCAAGACAAAAAACATCAAGAAGCTTGAGACAAAAGCTATCAAGATATAAACCAAAAACTTAAACACCATCACATTAGTAAACACATATGACTTTTCACTTCCATTGGCGATTTTTTTTACACCATACATATCAAGTCCGAAGTTGTTTATGATATTTAGATACATGAAGATAGTAGTATAAAAAGCCCAAAGCCCAAAGTTATCAACTCCAAGCTTTCTAGCTAGATAGATAGATATAAGAAAGTTACTCCCCCTAAAAACAGCCTCAGAAAAGGCTGTTAGGCTAAGAGACTTTAGAAGGCTCTTTATCCTCCTCCTCCTTGAAGCCCTTGATAAACTCCATAAAAAACACTAGAAATATAGAAAGTATAAAGCCAGTGACAAAAGCCACAACAACTATTAGCTTCTTTTTGGGCTTTATTGGATGGTCATTAAGTAGTATCTGACCAACTATCTCTGTCTGCTTGAAGCCATCATCTGATATTGTTTTTACAAGATTCTCTCTTTGCTCTTTGAGTTTTAGTAGCTCTATAGACTCCAACTTTGAGCTTGTGACATACTCAAGCATTGCTGAGTCTATGTTTAGGTTTATCTTTCCTGGATATCTCGTACTTAGTGCTTCTATCTTGTCTATGGCTTCTATTGATTCCTCTATATCACTTTTGGCACCATCTGGTATGCCACTACCTTGACTCTTCTCTATGATTTTTATCTGTTCATCTATTAGTTTTAGCTTCCCATTCATAGCTTGAAGCTGATTGTCTATTTTCTCTTTCTCTTTTTTGTTTATATATGCTAGTATCTCATCTACCCGTGAAGTTATCATATTATTATCACTAGCATTTAGAACTATCTCCAGGAAGTTATCCTGCCCCTTCATAGCTCCCACACTCGCTACTGAGACAAAGCCTTTAGCATCAGGATCGCCTTTTTGCGTTTTTGGCACTTCTATATATAGTATCTCAAGCTCTTTGGATAGACGCCTTACACTATCAAGTGGCTCTTGTACTGCTACATACCCATCTGGAGTGTTTTTATACTTAGTCATATAGCCCATCTCTAGAACTGCTCGCCCTTCATACACAGGCTTTGCTATGAAGAATGCATATATAAGTGCTATGATAGTAACTACAGCCGTAAATCCAACGATAAAAAACCTCTTTTTCCAGATGGTTTTAAAAAGCTCCCTTAGATCAATCTCATCCTCTTCTACTCTTTTATACTCTTGTTCCAAAGTTCACCCCATGAAGTTTTTGGCGTATTTTATCTGGTATTTGATATATTTACGGTTAAAAAGAGATTGCATGGACATATCTTTTATCATCTCAAAGCTATTAGCTCATTTCATACTTCCACCTGGTATATTTGTGGTGATTTTTGCTCTTTTGGCACTTTTTTGTAAAAAACACAGAGCTAAGCTTGTATTTCTTGGACTAATCACATGGGCAGTCTCTACTCCCTACCTAGTACACCACCTACAGAGCTTGAGTAATGATAGAGAAACAGAAGCCTATGATATAAACCAAAGCATCCCAAATGATGTAGATGCAGTGGTAGTTCTAGGACTAGGCATTGATAGTAACTCCCCAGCCTTCAACCTCCCAAGTCAAGCCTTTAGAAACACCATCTATGCAGTGATGCTTGCAAAAAACCTAGATATTCCACTAATCTACTCAGGAGGTGGAGTGTGGGAGATAGCTGAAGCTGAAGCTGCAAGAGAGGATATCAAGAAGATCTTTGGAGATAACTACATAGACATCTACTATGAAGCAGAGAGCCTAAACACAGAAGAAAACGCAGAAAACACAAAAAAACTAACAGATACTCTATCTATCCATAACCCAAAAATAGTCCTCATAACTTCAGGATGGCATATCAAAAGAGCCCAAAAAGTCTTCGAGGCAAATGGCTTCTCAGTAACACCCAGACCTACCTCACTTCCAGATAGGGATATGAGTAAAAAAGAGTTTGTTTTTAGAGATTTTCTACCAGACCCATACGCCTTAGCTAGCTTTAGGAACATATCAAAAGAGTTTTTAGGAGAGCTAAAGGCTACCTACTTCAGCTTTTGACACTATGGGTAAACTCAGGAACAAGCTTTTTGAGTAAATCAAGCTTATCATCAGAAGCTAGTAGTTCATCTATGGCTTTTGAGAGTGTGGATATGTCTTGTTTTTTTATATCTGCTATCATGATGGAATCATAGTCTGTTTTGGCACTATCTTTGTCAATGAGTAGCTCTTCATATAGTTTCTCACCAGCTCTTAGTCCGCTAAACTCTATCTCAATATCCTGCGCCCCACTTAGCTCACACATCTTTTTAGCCAAGTCTAGTATCTTTATAGGTTCCCCCATATCCAAGATAAATATCTCCCCTCCTTTTCCAATACTAGCAGCTTGAAGTACAAGCTCACATGCCTCAGGTATAAGCATAAAGTATCTTGTAATCTCAGGGTGCGTAACAGTAATAGGACCTCCAGCTTCTATCTGGGCTTTGAACTTTGGTATGACACTTCCACTACTTCCTAGCACATTGCCAAACCTCACTGCCACTATCTGGGTGTTCTCATCTGTGTTTACACTCTGAGCATACATCTCGCACACTCTCTTAGTAGCTCCCATGACATTAGTTGGGCGAACAGCCTTGTCAGTTGAGATAAGGACAAACTTCTCTACATCATACTTGATACTTAGGTCAATGGTGTTTTTTGTACCTTCTATGTTGTTTGTGATGGCTTGGTTTATGTTTTCTTCAACTAGTGGTACATGCTTGTATGCAGCTGCGTGTATGACTATCTCAGGAGAGTAGAGCTCAAAAACCTCCTCTAGTCTTTGCTTATCTACCACAGAGGCTAGGATAGGACTAATATCTGCATCTGCTAACTCTTCACTGATGGCATATAGGTTGTATTCACTATGATCTAGCATGATGAGTTTGCTTACGCCAAACCTCACACACTGCCTACATATCTCACTCCCTATACTTCCTCCTGCACCTGTAACTAGGACTACTTTGTCTTTTAGAAAAGAAGCTATTGCTTTTTTGTCCAAATCTTGAGGTCTTCTAGCTAGTAGGTCTTCTACTGTTACATTTTTTAGCTGCTTGGTGTAGTCTCTGTCTTGTAGCATCTCATCTAGTGATGGGAGGATTTTTATCTCTTTGAAGTAGTCATGGAGGCGTTCATATATCTCTTTTATTCTTTTTGAAGTGGCAGATGGTATGGCTATGACTAGTAGGTCGTACTTTTGCTCTCCTAGTCTTGACTTCAAGTCCTGCTTGGAGATAATCTTGATAGAATCAATTGTCCTTTTTTGTAGCCTCTCATCATCATCCACAAAGTATCTAAGCTTATAAGGCGTATGCTTAAACTCCTCCTCAAGCTTCAACCCCGCCTTGCCAGCTCCATATATGACTAGGGACTTTGTTTTTCTGGTGGAGCTACGATTTATCAGATATGCATAGCTATACATCAGAAAGTTGATAGCAAAAAGAAAGGTAAAAAGCTCAGACACAAGCATATAAAAGTGCACTTCACCATAGAAAAAAGGCATATAAACAGCAAAAGCACTAATATAAACTACACTTTTGATAAGGAAGGTCTTAGGAGTAGCCTTTGACCACGACATGGAGTAGTCTTTGAGTATCAGCAGTGAGGCTAGAAGCCTAGCACCTATCACCCATCCAGCAAGCTCCCAGTCATACTCGGTGTGAAAAACTAAAAACATCCACCAAAAAGTAGCAAGCGAAAGAAGGATGATGACCAGGAAGTTTAAGATTCTTTTATCTAAAAATCTATACATAATTTTTCCCATTTTTATTGATGCATTTACTCACCCTAAAGCAACCTTAAGAGCTGAATCTTCAAGAAAAGCAGATCTGTTTTTCAAGCCTTTGGATCGCATATAATCATCAATAGTCTTCAGTGCTTTTGTTGTAAAATTAACAGTTATTCGTTTCTTTTCGGGGGTAATATACTCTACTACTTGAGGTATTGCATTGGATGGAATCTCTAACTCTTTTAATTTTTCTTTTGAGAAATAATCCAGCTCATGAGCTATAGGAATGCTGTCTAAATCTTCAAGTGAAAATTCCAATACCTCTTTTGCCATCTCTACAGCGTGTAAAAAATCATCTCCATAAGTAATCGCACCCTCTACATCAGGGATTATTACATTATATTGACTACTCTCTTCACTATCTTTATACATAAAAGCTATATATTTAACATTCATAATATTTTCACTCCTGTCTGTTTTTCAATATTCTTTATACTTCCAACAGGAACATCCGATTTGCCATGGACTGCAACGGTTGTTGACTTTGTGCCATCACTAAGCCTAACATGGCTACCTTTTTGTCTCACCTTATTAAAGCCATTCTTTGAAAGTATTTTTATTATCTCTTTTGCATTCATGGTTACGATTGTATTCACTTGAGTCTTAATATATGTTTATGTTTACACTTATGTTTCAATCACAACTAAATTTTAGTAAAAAGTAAATCTCTGTCCCTTCTTCATTTATTGTCAACACACTTCATGTCCTAAATGGATTAGTTGGCTTGATATCTATCTCATAGCCAAGAAGTGAAAGTATTTGGTTGATGGTGACTATGCTTATATTTGCTATATACCCATTTTCAAGCTTAGATAGGGTTGCTCTTGATATACCTGACTGTTCTGCCAAACTCTCTTGAGATAGTGCTTTTTGTTTTCTTAAATCTCTAATAGTCTTTCCAAGTTCTGATAGTATCATCACTAAGCTCCTTTATACTCTCTCCTTTGAGCGAATGTTTCCAACTATCTAACATCATCTTGCCTATCTTAAAATCTAGATGTTCACTCAAATACTCTTCAAGCTCATCCGTAGCCCATACAACTGCATCATAGCACTCTTGGTAATGCTCTTTTGCCTCACTTTGACTCAAAAGACAACATTTCTGAGCAAATCTGATAAGAGTATCTTTTGAGTGCCATATCTTTTTACCCTCAAGCATAAGGGCTGGTTTGTCTTTATGAATATATACAACGGTATTTACCACATCATACACAGGTGAGTAAAATATATTTTTAAAATCATCATCATAAAGTAAGCCAAAATTTTTTAGATGTGCATCACCATTTTTAAGCAAGTAGTTCATCACAACTGTTTTATAAAAAGCTATCATCGACTCTTTTTTATTTGTAGTATATGAATAGATGATCTTGGCTATTTGCTCATAGCTACCATCATATTTTCTATCTCTGTTTTTATCCATCAAAGATAGCATCTCTTCAAATCCGTAAAAACCACCATCTCGTTTAAGTGTAAACTTCTCTACTATTAAAAATTTATTGTTTTGTGAGAGTTGTACATTGGCAGTTTTAACACCTGCTTTTTGTACAGCTTTTAGACAAAAGTATTCATTGAGTGCTAAGTCTTGATACTCTTCTCCCCAAGTTTTGATGATGTACTCTTTTGTATCTAGTTTTTCTTTATCTTTTAAAAGTGCAATTGTTTTTGGTTGCACTCCACTTATGGCATTTTTGTTTAAAAAGGTTTGAAGAAGATTGCTAAAAGTATCGTTTGTATCATTGGCTAATATCTCATCTATGTTAAACTCAGGAAACTCAACACTATCTTGCAGATCACTTTTAAACTCTACTCTTGATTGGGTATTTGAGCTTAAAAGTGAAAATATCAGATAGTCATCTACCTTACCATACTCTTTGGATAAGAGATTTTTAAATATCTCATACAAATATCCCTCAGGCAAAAA
>CAZAFM010000103.1:0-6507 GCA_964484395.1 uncultured Campylobacterales bacterium
AAAAGAATTGGCAAGAAAAAATAGTAAAAGAGTATGGATTAGAATCAACAATCAATCCAAGAGGAAGACCTAAAAAAAATGATGATGAAGAAAGGTAGATCAAAAAGTAGCCTGTCCCCATTATTGAAGAAAGGTAGATCAAAAAGTAGCCTGTCCCCATTATTTGTTGAAAAAGTTTAGAGAGTTTTTTAAATAGGGCTACAATCCACTTAACTAACATTTTTGTACTACGAATGGATTTTTTATTTTTGTAAAATAACATAAACTCATAAAAGGAGGTCTATAAGTGGAAAAAAAACTAAGTGGACTATATGCTATTACTGATGAGATACTAACACCAAAAAGCACCATCACATCTCAAGTAGAAAAAGCCCTAAAAGCTGGTGTGAGTATATTGCAGTTCAGAGATAAAAACTCAAAAGACTCTGAGGTAGAGGGTATATGTCAAGAACTTCAAGCCCTATGCAGTAGCTATGATGCTACTTTTATCATAGATGATAGAGCGGAGCTTGTAGATAAAATAGGTGCCCAAGGGCTACACATAGGAAAAGATGATATAGGGCTAAAAGAGGCAAGAGCTATAGTTGGAGGTGAAAAAATAATAGGCGTTTCATGTTATGGAAGTGTAAGAAGAGCAAAAGAAGCCCAAGATATGGGAGCTAATTATGTAGCATTTGGCTCATTTTTTCGCTCACCTACAAAGCCAAAGTCCACCATTATAGACCTAAATGTCATCACAAAAGCAAAAAAAGAGATAACACTACCTATATGTGTCATAGGTGGGATAGATGCCTCAAACCTAGAAGAACTTATGGAGTACAAGCCTGATATGATATCAGTAGTAAGTGCTGTATTTGGAGGGGCTGATATAGAAAAAAGAGTAGAAGAACTAAACAAAATCATAGAAGGAGCAAAAATATGAGAGTAGCACTAGAGTGGTTTATAAACCCAGATCATCTTCCGTTTATTATAGCACTTGAGAAGGGGTACTATAAGGAAGCAGGAATAGAGAAGTTTGATATTATAGAGCCAGATGAGCACTATGATGGGCTAGATGAGCTTAAGGCTGAAAAAATAGAGTTTGCGACAAATGAACCTCTGCATCTTATAGAGCAGTATCATGACAACCTTCTTTCACTAGGAATGTTTTTTGAAACAAAAGGTGGTGTTGTGATGAAAAAAGAGTCTTATGAGAGACTAAAAAATGGAGGTTCTATAAAAGTCACAACCCCAGTTTCGAATGAAAAAACTGATGGAATAGGCTTTGAAATCATCAAAAGAGAGTGTAAAAAAGATGGATTTGATGTCAAAAGAGAGCAAGTAAGCTTCCATGCTATAGACTTCTATCATACTAAAAATATGAAAAATGGCTATGATGCAGGCTGGTTGTATTTTTATAACTTTGAAGGGGTAGAGATTGCTCATAGTAATCTAGATGTGATTTTTATGGATGCTAGTAGTGCTGGGTTTGCAAACTTTGCTGCACTAGATATCTTTACTACTAGAAGCTTTTATGCTAATAACCAAGAAAAAGTAGATGCATTTATAGGTGCTACAAAGAGAGCTATAGAGTTTATACAGAGTAACATAGGTGAAGCAACATCCATCTATTATAGCTACACAAAGCAAGAAAAATCACAAATAATGGATGAGATTATAGAAGAGACTTCAAAGTGCTTCAATAAGGAATTCAAATCAAGCTACAATAAAGAACTTCCTATTTTAGAGTTTTTTAAAGAGATAGGCATAAGCGACCTTGAAGAGAGTAGCTTCAAAACAGCATTTTTAGAGGCATAGTATAAGTATTAGAGCCTCTTATTGCTTGTAGTCTTAATAACTCTCAAAACAACCACAATGGCCGCTAATGTAAAAGCTAGAGAGACTAAAAGAACTGCTTTAAATCCTAAAATCAGCACTATCCAGCCCCTAGGGCTGAGATAACACATGCTAGTGCAAGGGTGGATAAAAATACCAAGTGTCTCTCCTTGGTTCAAGCTTGAGAGCCCCACACTCCATGCAGTTCCCCCAACAATCAGAGGTGACCAAGATGCATGAATAAACATAAAGGCAAGTCCAGCAGCCCCAGCAGTTGAAGCATCTTTTTCCTGAGCAACAATAATAGGCATTAGTATAGGAACAATCCCTAAAACTGCAATCCCTTGAAGTGAATACCCATAAAACCATGGAGAGATAAAGTTTTTAATGTTTGCTATACTCAAAAAAACCCCTAAGCTAAAAGTTAATAAAATGGTAATACAAAATATACCAAGGTGACTTAATGCTCTCTTTTGTAACTATACTTATTGCATTTGTGGTTGTCGTCCTTACACTAGTTTTAGCGAAGCTAGTAACAAAAAAGAGATCATAGAGATTCTATCACCTCTTTTGTCTGCAGAGCTATCTCTAGCTCCTCATTTGTTGGAATTACTGCTACTTTTACTCGGCTTTTATCACTGCTTATAAACCTAGCCTCTTTAGTACTAAGGCTGTTTTTGTCACTATCTAGTTCTACTCCTAGGAACTCTAAGTCTTTGCAGGCTAACTCCCTTACCAAAGAAGCATTTTCTCCAATACCCCCTGTAAAGACAATAGCATCAGCACCATTTAGAGATGCTATGTATGAGCCGATGTACTTTTTTATTCTATAAGTATAGATATCTATTGCTAACTTTGCACTTTTTTCACCTGCTTGCACTTTTTGTATTATCTCTCGCAAGTCATTCTCTCCGCACACTCCGCTAAATCCACTTTTTTTGTTCAAAATGCTGTTTATTTCTTCTAGGCTCATACCCTCTTTTTGATGAATGTAGTGATGGATAGCTGGGTCTATATCTCCACTTCTAGTTCCCATCATTAGTCCTTCAAGCGGGGTTAAACCCATAGAAGTATCTACACTTTTTCCCTGCTTTATAGCACAAGCACTAGCTCCATTTCCTAGATGGAGTGTTATAAGGTTACATTTAGACAAAGGCTTATCAAGTAGTCTTGCACACTCTTTTGCAACAAAGAAATGAGATGTCCCATGAAAGCCATATCGTCTTATAGAGTGCTTCTCATACCACTCAAAGGGAAGTGCATACATATATGCACTTGGAGGCATAGAGTGGTGAAATGCTGTATCAAAAACAGCTACATTTGGAACTTCTAGTGCTCTTTTTCTAGCGACCTCTATACCTAGAATATTTGCGGGATTATGTAGTGGTGCTAGTGATGCTACTTGCTTTATGTCTTCAAGCACTTCTTGGTTTATAAGAGTTGGAGCATAGAACTTCTCTCCTCCATGCACAACCCTATGACCTACCCCATCTAGTTCTTCAAAGCTACTAATAAGTCCTGAGTCCATAAGTAGTCTCTCAACTCTATCCATCCCCTCTTTGTGGCTTGGGATGGTATCAAAATGCTCACTGCTCTTTTGCTCTCCCTTACTATCAAAAAACTTTATCTTATCATGACTATGAGTTTCACCTATTTGCTCTATAAGTCCTGAAGCAAGTGTTGTATGAGTGCTTAGGTCTTGGAGGGCAAATTTTATAGAGGAACTTCCTGAGTTTAAAACTAAAACCTTCATCTACTCTCCTTGCGCCTGTATAGCTGTGATGGCTACTGTGTTTACTATATCTTTTACTAAACATCCACGACTGAGGTCATTTACCGGCTTATTTAGTCCTTGAAGTACTGGACCTATAGCAATAGCACCTGAGCTTCTTTGTACGGCTTTGTAGGTGTTGTTTCCTGTGTTTAAATCTGGGAATATTAGTACATTAGCTCTTCCTGCTACCTTGCTATCTGGCATCTTTTTAGTCGCAACTGAGGGAACTGTGGCAGCATCATACTGCATAGGTCCATCTATGAGTATATCACCTGCACTCTGTTTTGCTAGTTTTGTAGCTTCTCGTACTTTATCTACATCTGCTCCTGAGCCTGAATCTCCTGTAGAGTATGAGAGCATGGCGACTCTAGGCTCTATACCAAAGACCTTAGCTGTTTTTGCAGAGCTTATAGCTATCTGTGCTAACTCAGTTGCGCTTGGGTCTTGGACTATTGCGCAGTCACCATATACTAGGACATTTGTATCTAGACACATAAAAAACACACTAGAAACAGTGTTTATACCCTCTTTTGTTTTGATGATTTGCAGAGCTGGTCTAACTGTATCAGCTGTAGTATGAACGGCTCCTGAGACCATACCATCAGCTACTCCTTCTTGAACCATCATCACGCCAAAGTAGCTTGGTTTTTCGATAAACTCTCTTGCATCTTTGTAGCTTACGCCCTTATGGCGTCTAAGTTCATAGAAGCTATTTGCAAAGCCCTCACTTAAAGTTGAGCTACTTGGGTCTATAATATCAGCCCCGCTTAAATCAAGCCCCAAAATCCCCGCTCTATGCTCAATCTCAGAAGCCTTTCCTAAAAGCGTAATATCAACTACCTTTAGTTTTAGTAGCTCATCAGCAGCTTTTAGTATCCTATCATCCTCACTCTCAGGTAGAACTATTCTCTTTTTATCCTCTCTAGCCCTTTCAAACAGAGCGTATTCAAACATCATAGGGGTAACTATGCTCTCACCACCATCTTGCTCAAAAACCTCCATCAAGGTTTTAGTATTAACCCCTTTTGCAAAAACTCCATAAGCTATGGAGATTTTTTTACTATCCTCTGGGGTTATCTCTGGTTTTAGTGCTTCTATGGTTTTTGCAGTAATAAAGGTATCACTATCTACATGTATCACTGGGAGAGGAACTTGGTAGCTTTTTAGAAGCTTTGTTACTGATTTACTAGGTTCTAGACCACCAGTTAACACCACTCCAGAGGCGTTTGGATGCTCTTTTGCATAGTATGAGGCGTAAGCTGCTAGTAGAAGATCCTCTCTATCCCCACCAAAAATAAGAAGGTCTTTATCTTGAAGTCTGCTTAGAAAGTTGCTTGTTTGCATAGAGCCTATGACTATTCTATCTACTAGGTTTTGCAGTTCATCACTTTGACACACTATGTTTTTAGCATTAAGTGCCTCTCTTATGTTGTTTATAGTTAGTTTGTCTAGGTCTTCACTCTCTTCTAAGAAGTATGTGTCACTACTTTCACAACATGATTTTAGAGAATTAATTAGACTTGGGTCAACTCTATTTACAAATGTTGCAAAGTTTTTACACCCATAATGTGCAATAGAGTTTTTTATAAGTGCTAAATCATCAGTAATGTTTTTTAAGCCTCTATCTTTTCCACTTATAATAGACAAAAATGGCGCATCTATATTTTTTGCTAACTCAAGATTGACATCAAAATCTAAAACTGAGATAAACTTACTCCTATAGAAGCCCTCAACAAGTACAAAGTCAAACCGACTTTTAAGACTTCTAAACCTCTTTATTACACCCTCTATAAACTCATCGCTCTTTCCTTCAGATATTAATGCTAAAGCATCCTCTAGTGTGTAGACATAAGCATCTTCATACTTCATATCTAGCTCAAAATGTTCCATCATAAAGTTTATATCACTATCCTTTTTTTGACCCTCAGCTATTATAGGGCGAAAAAAGGCGACTTTTTTAAATCTGCTTTTAAGTAGTCTCATAATTCCCATTGAGACTATTAGGCTACCAGTATGCTCTTGAAACGAAGAGATATACAAACTCTCTCTCATAAACTCTCCTGAATATTGTTTAGGAAAGTGTAACATATATAGATGATGAGTTGGTTACTAATTTAAAAATTTGCATTTTTAAGATAAAATAGGTCATATCTTCACAAGCATAAAATATAAATGAGAGTTAGAACTATGAAGAAAATATCTCTTTTTGCTTTAGTTCTTGTTGTGGTTGTTGCTTTTTTTTCTCTTTTTGTGATAGAGGAGGAGCACTACAAGATAGGTTTTGTAGCTGGTCTAACTGGTAAATACTCAAATATGGGTGTAGAGAAGAGAAATGGCTTTGTGCTAGCTATAGAGGAGATAAACCAAAGTGGTGGCATAGATGGAAAAAAGATAGTATATGAGATAAGAGATGATGAAAACTCCCCTGTTAAAATCAAAAACATCATAAATGACTTCTCAAAAAATGGCTACAACATAGTAGTTGGTCCTTCAACAAGCTATTTAGCAAAAGAAGCACTTGCTACTATCAACTCCCATAAAGATATGGTGGTCATTAGCCCCACAGTTTCAAGCATTGAGCTAAGTGGACTTGATGATAATTTTATAAGACTTGATAACACATACTACAAAAACAGCATGAAACTTCTAGTAAATCATATATATTCAAAAAACAGTGACACAAACACAACTCTTTTGATATATGATACTACAAATCCTACCTATGCTACAAAGTGGGCAGATGAGTTTAAGCAGGAATTTGAAAAAAGAGGTGGAACTATTCTAATAGAAGGAGTTGATGGCTCTAGCTCTTTTTTAGAAGATGTAGAGAGAATGGTAGTGCAAAATGAGTTTGATAGTGTTGTTTTGATACTAAATGCATCAAATACTGCCTTGATAGCACAAAAACTACACATAGT
>CAZAFM010000104.1:0-6412 GCA_964484395.1 uncultured Campylobacterales bacterium
AAGTATGAAGGTGCCCTAGATGCCATAAAGGATAGTGGCAAAAGTGGTGAAATTCTCCTTATATGCTTTGATGCTGAACCTGTTTTTTTAGAACTGATACCAAAAGATGTGATAGTGGGAGCAGCGATGCAACAACCATATCTTATGGGTAAAAAAAGTGTTGAAGTAATGCTAAATCACCTAGAAAATAAAACCGTTAATAAAAACATAGAACTAGAAGTACTAGCTGTAAGTGGCAAAAACATAAAAGAACTGCTACCTGTTATCAAGAAAAATGTCTTAGGATTAGAGGCAGAGAGTGAACAATAAAGATTCAAGAAATATACATAAATCACTTTTTGTAACTGTAGGAGCATCAATTGTTTTTACTGTCGTGATTATTATAAGTGCACACTCTACATATACATACTTCTATGAAAAAAACCAAATAGTCGGAAATATCAAAAAAAGTGTTAACTCAACAGTTTCGTCACTAGAAAAAAACATAAAACCATTTATGGAAGCATATGCAATAAATGAGTATGAAAACCTAATTGCTAATGAGATAGAAAATACACAAAGCTATGCTATCATAGTTCATGACTACAATATGGGAAAAGTTCTAGGAAAAAAGTCCTACATAACTGGTAAAATTCGCGATGAAAACAATAACATTATAGACTACAATCAAAACAATCAAGAAGCAAAACAGAGACTAGAAGAGTGTTTTTACAAAAAAAGTGCTCCAATAATGACTACGGAAAAAATAGGAGAGATTACAGTATGTATGAGTGATGAAAGAGTGCAACAAAGAAAAGCATCAATTATAAAAAACACTATTTTGGATGCGCTTATTATATCCATATCACTTTTAATTGCTATACTTTTTATATTGCATAGATATGTTTTTAGACCTATATCAAGAATGGTGCTATTCCTTGAAAACAGGGATGCAAACGGTATACCAATTGAAAAAGTTCCATCTGGCTCATCAAAAGAGATACAAATACTCTCATCAACTATAAATAAAATGTTAGAAACTATAGAAGAGTCACAAAGAACTCTAGTTGATATAAACAAAACTCTTGAAACAAGAATAAATGCTGCTGTAGAGGAGATAAGAGAAAAAGATGCTATCTTGCATGAAAATGTCAAACAAAGAGCTATGGATGAGATGCTTATAAATATAGCTCACCAGTGGAGACAACCTCTAAATTCTGCTACTGTGGCTATTCAGAATATAGATGACATCTTATTAGGGTGTAAAGACAAAGAGGAGATAGAGAGTCTTGTAAACATTGCCACCAAAGAACTTATGATGCTTTCAGAAACAATAACTAGATTCACTAAGTTTTATGAACTAGAGGCTTCTAGGTTAGTTGATATACAAGAGGGCTTTAATATATTCATCTCTCTATCAGAGAGTTCTTTAAAAACACAAAATATTAACATAGTCTCATCTTTTGATGAGGATTTCAATCTTATCTCTACTACCAATGAGTGGGTTGACCTCTTTTCAGTATTTTTAAAAAACCTCGAAGAGATTAAAAATCAAAGAGAGCTAGAAGAGGTAACACTAAAAGTAGAAGGTAAGACAGATGTTGGTGTATTTGTTTTGAGTATAAGTGATGATGCAGGGGGTATAGATGAAGATATGCTTCCTTCAAGACTATTTGAACCCTATACAACCTCATACTTTAGAAGTAAAGACAAAGGGCTTGGTCTCTACACTGCTAGACATATTGTGAAATATGTATTTAGAGGTTCTCTCTTAGCCCAAAACACTGAAAGTGGAGCAAAATTTATTATAACTATTCCAAAAACTACAACCTTTGCATCAAGTCTTTAGTATTTATCATTCACTCTATATGTTTGTAGTCAATCTGCTCAAATTTTAATCATCAAATCCATTGTATACTAAGATAAATAACGATACTGTTTCAGAAGCATTATGTAGTTAAGTAAACAATGCTAAAAGGAGACGCACTTGGAATATGGAGCAACCATAACACTTTATGCACAAGATAGACCACTACTACTAGAAAAACGCATAGCACTTCTAAAGGCTATTAAAAAAAATGGCTCTATTTTAAAAGCTGCTAAGGATGTTCCTCTAAGCTACAAGGCAGCTTGGGAAGCAATAGATGATATGAACAACCTCTCACACACTCCTCTAGTTACAAAAGAAGCAGGTGGAAAAGGGGGTGGAGGCACTAGGCTTACTAAGTATGGAGAAAGACTTCTTAAAAACTATGAGGTTTTAAAGAGTGAACAGAAAAGATTTTTAGAGTCTCTTAGTCGTATTGCAGATATAGACCAAGGTGATCTTACTACGCTACAAAGGATAGCTATGGAGCTTAGTGCAAGAAACCAGCTAAGTGGAACTATCACCTCCTTAATAAAAGGAAAAGTTGCCGCTGAGGTAGATATAGAGCTAAAAAGTGGAAATGTAATAGTCTCAAGTATCACCAAACATGGAGCAGAATCATTAGGACTTGGTGAAGGAATGAGTGTTGTGGCTATTTTCAAAGCTACAAGTGTGCTTATAGGTAGAGGTGATGGACTTGAGATAAGTGCCAGAAACAAGATAGAGGGTGAAGTCGTAGAAGTAACTCATGGAGAGGTAAACTGTGAGGTTATAATAGATATAGGTGGCGGAGAAAAGCTAAGTTCTATCATAACAGATGGAGCAGCAAAAAATCTAAATCTAAAAAAAGGCTCAAAAGTAGTTGCCATAATAAAATCAACCGAAATTTTAGTGGGAAAATAGGAGGATTGTATGATAAAAAAGATAGTAATCGGAGTAGCACTTTTAGCAAGCGTCGCCCTAGCAGGCACACTAAATCTAGCAGTCGCAGGAAATGTAAGCTATGCAATGCCAGCACTACAAAAGGCATTTAACAAGCACCATCCAGATACAAAACTACAAACCACACTAACAAGTAGTGGTAAGCTAACAGCCCAGATAAAGCATGGTGCTCCATATCATGTATTTATGGCAGCTAATATGAAGTATCCAGAAGCCCTATATAGTGAAAATATAGCAATAACTAAGCCAGTAGTATATGCTGAGGGTGCACTTGCTCTGCTTACGACAAAAAAGTATGACCTAAGTAGAGGCATAGAGTTAGTCACACAAAAAGATGTAGAAAAAGTAGCTATAGCAAATCCAAAAACAGCCCCTTATGGAACAGCTACTTTTGAGGCATTTAAAAATGCAGGGGTTTTTAAGATAGTCAAGCCAAAGCTAATCTATGCTGAGAGTATCACACAGACTGTACAGTACACACTAAGTGCAGCTGATATAGGATTTATAGCAAAGTCAACACTATATAGTGACAAGATGAAAAGATACAAAGAGGGTGTAAACTGGGTAGATATAGACCCTAAACTCTACAAGCCAATAGAACAAGGCATAGTTATCCTAAAAAAAGCCAAAGAAAACAGGGAGGCAAAAGCCTTTTATGACTTTATGCTAAGCTCTGAGGCTAAAAGCATCATGAAAGAGCATGGGTATATCGTAAAATGAATAAATTTATAGCAACTATTATTGATATTCACACTCATAGTTCACTAAACCTCATAGACTTAATCTATGGTGACACTAGGCTTACTATGAACACTCTTGAGCTACCTTCTTCTATACAAAAAGGTAGCAAACTAGAAATTGGAATCAAGCCCTTCCATATAGCAATAGCTAAGAACTTAAGAGGTGAGATAAGCTTCTCAAATCGTTTGGAGACAACTATAGTTGAGATAGAACAAGGAGAACTTCTAAGCTCTATCATCTGCAAAAAAGATGATGATCTTTTTGAGGTCATTATCACTACTAAAAGCTTAAGAAGAATGGCACTTGAGAGCAGTGAGAGTGTAGAGCTTCTAATAAAAGCTAGTGAACTTTTTATTACAAGGTTTTTAGATGATTGATGAGATATTAGCACTAGACTTTGAGCCATTTTTATTATCATTTGAGCTCTCACTCATTACTACAATAATTCTTTTTATTATCAGCCTACCTCTTGCGTGGTATTTGACATTTAGCCACTCAAAGTTCAAGCCTATAGCTGAGTCTATAACAGCCCTTCCTTTGGTACTTCCACCAAGCGTTCTTGGGTTTTATATACTAATAGCACTCTCTTCAAACTCCCCTATTGGTGCTTTTTTTGAGGAGTATTTTGATATGCGACTTGTTTTTAGCTTTGAAGGGCTTGTGGTTGCTAGCTGCATATACTCACTTCCTTTTATGGTGCAGCCTCTGCAAAGTGGCTTTGAAAGCGTGAACAAAAATATGCTTGAAGCCTCATATATAAGTGGTAAAGGCAGATTAGTAACACTTTTTAAAGTTATCTTACCAAACATCAAGCCCTCACTTCTAACCGCTCTTATTATCACATTTGCACACACTGTTGGTGAGTTTGGAGTAGTACTTATGGTTGGTGGCTCAATCCCTGGAGAGACAAAGGTCGCTTCAGTTGCCATCTATGACATGGTAGAGATTATGGACTACCGTTTGGCTCACATTTATAGTGCCATCATGGTGGCTATTAGCTTTTTAGTGCTTCTATCAGTATATATATTTAACCATTCACAAAAAAGAAAGCTAGGAGTATCACTATGATAGAGATGAGTTTTAGTAAAACTCTAATTGGCGCTGAAGGCAAGATGCAGCTAAAAGTTGATACCTCAGTTGAAGGCAGGACATTTTTAGCCCTAGCAGGTGAGAGCGGAAGTGGAAAAACTACTCTTCTTAGAATCATAGCAGGACTTGAGAGTATAGACAAAGGAGTGTTAAAAGTAGATGGCAAGGTCTGGATTGATGGAAAAAAGTCCCTACCACCTCAAAAAAGAGGGATAGGTTTTGTCTTCCAGGACTACGCACTTTTTCCAAATATGAGTGTTGAAAAAAACCTCCTATATGTTAAAAACGATAGAGGTTTTGCAAAGAGACTACTTGAACTAACAGGACTCCTAGAGCTAAAAGATAGATATCCAAACACCCTCTCAGGCGGACAAAAACAGCGCGTAGCACTTAGTCGCGCTATGATGAACAGACCTCAAATCCTCCTAATGGATGAACCTCTCTCAGCCCTAAATCCAGAGATGAGAACATCTCTTCAGATGGATATCCTTAAACTTCACAAGGAGTTTGGTACAACGACCATCATAGTAAGCCATGACCCTAGTGAGATATATAGACTTGCAAATCGCGTTGTGGTTTTGCATCTAGGAGAGATCATCAATGATGGAAGTCCAAAAGATGTACTACTTAGACAGAGTGGTAGCCAGAAGTTTAGCTTTAGTGGTGAGCTACTTGAGATAACAAAAGTAGATGTACTACACATTGCAATTGTAGCTATAGGTCAGCAGCTTGTAGAGGTAGTAATAGACAAGCATGAGGCACAAATGCTTCAAGTAGGTCAAAGCGTAGAGGTAAGCACAAAAGCTTTTGTTCCGATGATAAAGCATCTAAGTAAAAAGAAGAGAGATTTATAGATGAAAAACAACTACTACACTCAAAAAATAGAAGAGCTACTCATTAAAGAGTCAGTAAGTAGTGAGGGCAAAATACAAGCTAAGAGAGTTGCAGAAAAATCAGTTCTTTTTAATCATCTATATGAAGATATGGGGTTTAGCTCAAGAGAGCAGATGAATGAGTTTATGAAAAAGCACTATGAAGAGCTAGCTAGTAAAAAACCAAAAAGCGTTAGGTGGAAAAAGTATCTATATGACTGTATAGGAGAAGTGGCACCAGCTTGTGCTGGATGCCCAGATGAAGATATATGTTTTAGCTGTAAAAGCTAAAAGGTCTACTTACCTCTAGCTTCTACTATATCTTTTGCGATATTTGAAGGAACTTCATCATAGTGGCTAAACTCCATTACATAAGTACCACGACCTTGAGTTGAACTTCTAAGATCAGTTGAGTAACCAAACATCTCACTTAGTGGGACATTTGATTTGATGACTTTAACACCTGCTCTATCATCCATAGAGCCTACTTGTCCTCTTCTTCTGTTAATATCACCAATAACATCTCCCATATACTCTTCAGGAACCTCTACTTCCACTTTCATCATAGGCTCAAGTATAACAGGCTTAGCTTCTCTACTTGCCTCTTTAAATGCCATAGACCCAGCTATCTTAAACGCCATTTCAGATGAGTCAACATCATGGTAGCTACCATCAAAAAGTGTAACTTTAAAATCAACCATAGGGAAGCCTGCAACTACACCATTTTGCATCGCTTCTTGGATACCTTTATCAACGGCTGGGATGTACTCTTTTGGTATTGCACCACCAGTAATTTTGTTTATGAACTCATAGCCATCACCAGCTTCTTGCGGTTCTATTGTAATAAACACATGCCCAAACTGCCCTCTACCACCTGATTGCTTAGCGTATTTATGCTCTTTTGTAACCTCTGCTCTTATAG
>CAZAFM010000105.1:0-6398 GCA_964484395.1 uncultured Campylobacterales bacterium
GTGTTAGCTCAAAAAGTCTCTTAGTGTAAAATTTACCATACCTTGCGTATTGTTATCTTTAAAATCATAAAGTAAAGCTAAAACTAAAGCATCTAGTGTGTTTAGCAAATACTTAGGATAGCCTACTTATCCATCCGACCAACGGCGCATGAGACGAAGCTTTTTGCTTTAGCTCCTGTACTCTCAAGCCATCCCATCTGCTCTCCAACTACTGGATAGCCTAGCTCTTTTAGGGTTGCTTTTACCTCATCCTCTTTTCCATCGTCAAACTCTACGGCCACTTGTTTTGTATCTACATCTACCTCTACGCCTGAGTATAGAGCTGCTAGTTTTTTTGTAATGGTGTTTGAGCAACCACCGCACTTTAGGTTTTGTACCTCAAATGATTTTTTCATATCTTGCTCCTTCTACTGGCTACAGAGGCTTATTTAAAACTCTCTAGTTTTGAGCTTATCTCATTTAGGCTTAATCCATCTTTTGGGTATGAGATTACCATATTTCTTGATTCTTCTCCTAGGAACTCTGAGATGTTTTTCATTATTACAACTGCCCCGTCTGTGCTTGTGTGCGGAAGAAGTAGATAGTAGGTGTCTCCATCTGAGCTTATAGCATCACTTTGGCGAAGTATCTTAGATAGTGCTCGCTTGATAATCTCTTGAGATTTGTCTTTTGCCTCGAAACATACTATGCTAAACTCATTTTGACTCTCAAAGTCATATCTGTCCACAACTCCTATATGATGCTTTATTAGTGAAGCAAAACTTTCTTTATCAAAATAGACTCCTGCCATATCTAACTCCTTAAAAAATCTTTCAAATCACAATCCTCTATCACTTCCCAAGGAAGCCCTTGCTTTGCTAACTCCTCTAAGAATGGGTCTGGATTTAGTTGCTCTAAGTTCCACACACCCTCTTTTTTCCATAAGCCTTTTGCATTCATTATAGCACCAGTTACTGCTGGGACTCCTGTAGTGTAGCTAATAGCTTGTGATTTTACCTCATTATAGCAGTTTTCGTGATTGCATACATTATATATGTAGATGGACTTCTCCTCTCCATCTTTAAGCCCTGTGATGAAGCAACCTATGTTTGTTTTGCCCTTTGTCCTTCCTGCTAGGCTTGCTGGGTCTGGAAGTAGGGTTTTTAGAAACTGTATAGGGACTATTTTGCATCCATTATGCTCTACCTCTTCAATCCCTAGCATTCCTACATTTTCAAGACAGTTCATGTGAGTGATATAACTCTCTCCAAAAGTCATAAAAAAGCGAATTCTTTTTAAGCCTTTTATGTTTTGAACCAAACTCTCCATCTCTTCGTGATACAAGAGATAACTATCTTTCTCACCTATATGAGGGTAGTTCCATACTTGCTTTATCTCTAGTGGTTTTGTCTCTCTCCACTCTCCTTCTCCGCTTTCATCTCTTTGCCAGTAGCGACCATTTGCGCTGACTTCTCGTAGGTTTATTTCTGGGTTAAAATTGGTCGCAAATGGGTATCCATGATCTCCTGCATTACAATCAAGTATATCTATGTAGTGTATCTCATCAAAGTAGTGCTTCTGTGCATAAGCACAAAAAACATTCGTAACACCGGGGTCAAATCCACTCCCAAGTAGTGCCATCACACCTGCTTTTTTGTAAGCCCCATCTAATGCCCACTGCTCTTTATACTCAAACTTTGCAGTATCTGGATGCTCATAGTTTGCTGTATCTAGGTAGTCCACACTGGTTTGCAAACACGCCTCCATGATGGTTAGGTCTTGATATGGAAGTGCAATATTAAGAACCAAATCAGGCTTTACCTTCTGTATCAAAGCCACTAGCTCTTGAACACTATCTGCATCAACCTTGCATATATCGATACTTCCTCTACCCATATCTTCTATTTGTTTTTTTATATCTTCGCATTTACTAAGCGTCCTGCTAGCTAGTGTTATGTGAGAAAAAACATCTCTATTCATAGCTAACTTATGAGCTACAACTCCCCCTACTCCGCCTGCGCCTATTTGAAGAACTCTCTTCATACTATAATCTCCTTTGAGTGGATTGCTTGTTGTGATTATAACTTATTTTATCAGTTTGAAGTATGTCAATGCAAAAAGTAGCCCCGGGGTTTTTATCTTTGTCTCATCAAATATGAAATCATCTATATCATCCACATCAAGATAGAAAAGTTCGATGTTTTCATCTTCAACCCCTCCGCCTTTGTGTAGTTTTTTACTATCATCTATTTTGGCAAAAAAAAGCTCCTGCCCACTTCCTGCAAAGCCTACTGAGGTGTAGAACTTTGTAATTCTTTCTATTTCACTTGGTTTTACTCTATAGCCTGTCTCTTCCTCTATCTCCTCACTTGCTATCTCTAGAGAGCTTTTGTTTTTGTCAAGTATACCTGCACATAGCTCATAGGTTATACCTACTCCATCTTTTAGGAAGATTGCTGGTCGGACTTGCTTGACTAATAAGAGCTTCTCTTTACTCTCATCATAAAGTAGGATTGACACACTATCGTGAACCTCTACGACTTCCCAATCTTTTTTAATGCCGTTTTCAAGGTAGTTGACCTTAAAGGGTTTTACATATTTTGGCTCTACTAGCTCCTCTTTGCCTAGAAGCTCTACTCTAAACCTATCTTGCACTACTTAAATCACTATCTTTATTATAAAAAGCTAGATATGTAGGGTTGTAGATGTATTTACCACTCTCAAATGCAGCTATATACTCTACAAACTCTCTTTTTTTCTCATCTGTAAACTGCATAAATCTATTTTTTTCCTCTCCCTCAAGCCTTTTTTTGACTACTGTTATTGCTTTGTTTGGGTTTATCGCCCTTTGGTTTTTGTATAGTCCAAAGTGAAGATGTGGTCCTGTACTTAGTCCTGTGCTACCTACATACCCTATTAGTTCACCTTTTTTTACATAAGAGCCTCTTTTTAGAGAGCTTCTGTAGCCTTTTAGGTGGGCATAAAGAGTTCTATATCCATAGTCGTGCTGAACAATTATAGTTTTTCCATATCCTCCTTTGTTGCCTTTAAAAACAACCCTCCCTTCTGCTGAAGAGCGTACTTTTGTACCACTAGGTGCTGCGTAGTCTATACCTAGATGCGGTCTGTATTTTTTGAGGATTGGATGAAATCTTCTTTTGGTAAATGGAGAGGATATTCTTTTGTACACTAGTGGAACTCTTAGATTGAAGCCCTCAATCTCTTTTCCACTCTCATCATAATATCTTCCATCTTCATACAAGAAAACATAGTGAGGTTTTTTGGCAGTCTCTACCATTGCACTATGAACTGTAGGTAGTCCATATCTTTTACCTAAGCGGATTTTAGTCTCATAGCTAGCTATTGCTAGGTCACCTTTTTGTATGTATCTTTTGAAGTTTACACTGTTTTTGAAAGATGATACTATCTCACTTGATAGTGCATTGTCATTTGTTAAATCATAAATATCTTTATGGAGTGAGCTATTTATCTCCACTACTATTAAGTCTTCTTTTACACTATAGTTTACTGGTGATATTTTTAGTTTGTAGCCCTCTTTGTTATCTCTGTAGATATGAATCTGGTTCTCTCCACCTATTGGGATTAGGGCTTGTTTTAAGGAGGTAAATTCATCATCATAAGAGGCATAGTACTGCTCCCCTGATATTATCTCTTCTACTAGCTCTTTATCTTCGGGGGGTAGGTTGTAGTAGAGACTTAGAGGAACTTGGTTCTCCTCTAGGAAGTTTAGTAGGGTTTTGTTTTTCTCCCAAACTCTCTCCTCAACCACATCTCCAAAAAGGATAGATGTCAAAAAAAACATAAAAAACAGCGTCTTCCTCATAATAAAACCTTTTGAAATTTTGAAACTTGCAAGCAAATTATATTCCTTATTAGTTCATAACTTACCTTACGCACATTATGATATTAAATCATATATGTCTAGAGTTAGTTATAATCTAAAGTAGAGGTGCTCTTAAAGTTTTTAGTGGTAGAATGGTAACCAAAAAAGGGTAAAGAATTACTATGATAAGAGCTTTTGGACTACTTTTTGGACTGTATTTAACACTATTTGCAAACTCTAGTGCTCCTTTTGGGGAGGCTTTTGCACTTCCTGTGAGTAAAAAGGATGGACAATTTGTCTATATGAATGCAGCTGATTTGAAGATTGGAGAGACTGGGAGTATCATTAGATGGTTTGATACAAACCACTCTGCAGTCGTTGCAAAGGCGGTTGTTGTGGATATAGATGATGGGGAGGCAAAGCTTCTTTATAGAAAATACGATGCACTTAAAAACGATGCTTTTCCCACTGCAGTCTTAGAGCCAAAAAGAGGCGATGAAGTGCATATGAGGAGTTTTAACAAAAGAGCACTTCTAGTAGCCCCAGATCAAGAGATGTACCAAAAACTAACAAAAACCTACGACACCATAGACTGGATACATCCAGATATATTTGTCTCAGAGATAATCAAAGAGGGAACCATTAGACCTGATAGAGATGATTTTAGAGATTTTTGTAGTGCATACTCAGTGGGTGTTGTCTACTTTGTAAATGGTACAAAGGGTGAAGCTAGGGATTGTAGCTCTTTTGAAATTCTAAAGAGTGACTATATCTCTGGACTAGTAGCAAAAGACAAAAGAATGAAGCCACTGTACTCAAGAATAGGAAATATAGAGGCTGGATGGTTATCATTCTTAAACAATGACATAGGTGACTTCTATACATATTACAGAAATCTGCTTGAGACAAAAGAGGCTGATAGAAAAAAATCAATTCTAGAGCAAGCAGAAGATATGCTTGATTCACTCTTTTAACCTAAGGACTGCTCTATGGAGATAGCACATATTCAAAGCCTAGAAAATATAGTAGGCAAGGAGAACTGCCTAAGTGACAAGGCTCACTTAATAGCCTATAGCTATGATGCAACCCGTGAGCGGTATGAGCCTGAGGTAGTGGTCTTTCCAAAAGATGAGAGTGATGTATGTGGTATTCTAAAATACTGCAATGAACATAAAATACCAATAGTCCCTAGGGGCGCAGGAAGTGGCTTTACTGGAGGTTCTCTGCCAGTTAGAGGTGGAGTGATACTTGCGTTTGAAAAGTATATGAACAAAATCACTGAAATAGATATGCAAAACCTAGTTGCAGTAGTAGAGCCGGGTGTTATAAATATGGACTTGCAAAAAGCCGTTGAAGAAAAAGGACTTTTCTATCCACCAGATCCGGCAAGTCAAGACTACTCTACTTTGGGTGGAAATGTGAGTGAAAACGCCGGTGGTATGAGAGCTAGTAAGTATGGGATTACTAAAGATTATGTAATGGCATTAAGGGCGGTTTTGCCAAATGGTGAAGTCATAAGAGCTGGTAAAAGAACTATCAAAGATGTCGCAGGTTATAACATAGCAGGGATTTTGATAGCTAGTGAGGGAAGTCTAGCGGTTATTACTGAGATAACTCTAAAACTCCTACCAAAGCCAAAATACAAAAAAAGCGCAATGGGAGTTTTTCCAACTATTGAGCTAGCGATGAATGCTGTATATAGAACATTTGCAGCTGGAATTACTCCTGTTGCTATGGAGTTTCTTGACAACTTAACAATAAGAGCCGTTGAAGATAGGTTCAACAAAGGACTTCCAAAAGATGCTGGAGCTATTCTTATAAGTGATGTAGATGGAAGTATGATTCAAGCAGTTGAGCAAGACTTGCAAGCCCTTGAAGAGATATTTAGAGATAATGGGTGTAGTGAGTTTAGGGTGGCTAAAGATGAAGATGAAGCTAAAAATATCTGGTTTGCTAGACGGAACGCCTCTCAGTCTATAACAATCTATGGCAGCAAAAAACTAAATGAGGATATAACAGTCCCAAGAAGCAAACTTCCTGAACTTTTAGAAAAAATAGCTGAAGTTGGAAGAAAATATAATATACAGATACCATGCTTCGGTCATACTGGAGATGGGAATGTACACACAAATGTAATGGTAGATAGAGACGACCCAAAATCTGTTGAAATTGGGCATGAAGCAATAGAAGAGATATTTAAAATCACAGTAGATATGGGTGGAACTCTTAGTGGGGAGCATGGTATAGGACTATCTAAGGCTCCTTTTATGAATCTAGCCTTTAGTGAAGCTGAGATAGAGCTTTTTAGATCAATAAAAAAAGCCTTTGACCCAAACAACATCCTAAATCCGGGGAAGATGGGGATTTAGGTAGAGAGAAATTAATAAAGCTCTATTCTGAGTCTTTTACCAAGTGCAGAAGCTACATTTTCAAGTGTAGTAAGCATACCTTCTTCTCTTAAAAAATCTTCAAAATCACTTCCTATATGCTTATTACCATTGATCCTAAATCCTTCAAAAAACTAGACCAACTATAAGCACTTCATTCATCTCTATCTTATTTTCTCCCACTCAAG
>CAZAFM010000106.1:0-6213 GCA_964484395.1 uncultured Campylobacterales bacterium
ATGTGCGGAATAGTTGGATTTTTTTCACACAGCAAAGATAAACATCAAATTTTAAAAAGTATGCTCTCTGTCGTATATTATCGTGGACCAGATGATAGCGGTTTTTTTGAAGATGGGTATTTTGGTATTGGGCATAATAGATTGGCTATTATAGACACCATAAGTGCCAAACAGCCGATGATGAGTGATGATGGAAGGTTTGTTCTTGTCTTTAACGGAGAGATATACAACTATCTTGAACTAAGACAACACCTCATCCAAAAAGGGGAGCAGTTTAAAACCTACTCAGATACCGAAGTGCTTCTAAAGATGTATGAGAGATATGGGAAAGAGTCGCTTGGGTGGCTAAATGGAATGTTTGCCTTTGTGATATATGATACAGAAAAAAAAGAGGCATTTATAGCTAGAGATAGGTTTGGTATAAAACCTTTTTACTACACCCAAACAAAAGATATCTTTGTATTTGCCTCAGAGATAAAGTCTATACTAAAGCATCCTGATTTAAAAAAAGATGTTGATAATAGCTCAGTTCATGAGTACATCACCTTTCAGCTTATGCTCAAAAAACACACTCTATTTAAAGATATATTTTCTCTTGAGCCTGCAACATATATGGTGATAAAAGATGGAAGCATAAAAGAGAAAAAAGTGTACTGGCAACTAAGCTATGAGATAGATGGTGCAAAAAGCTTAGAGCGCTATAGTGACGAACTTATGTTACTACTAGAGCATTCATCTTATATGCAGATGCGCTCAGATGTCCCAGTAGGTGCTTTTTTAAGTGGTGGGATAGATAGTAGTATCGTGGCAACTATGGGGTCTAAAAACTACTATGGAGAATTTCAGACATTTTGTGGAAGCTTCAAAGATGGAAAAGAGTTTGATGAGACACACTATGCAAAGATAGTTAGTGATGATATATCGAGCAAACACTATGAGCTTTTTCCAAAGCCTGAGGATTTTATAGATAGTTTTGAAAATATCATATATCACTTAGACTATCCAGAAGCAGGACCTGGTGTTTTTTCACAATATATGATATCAAAGCTTGCAAGTGAGCATGTAAAAGTAGTGCTTGGAGGACAAGGTGGGGATGAGATATTTGGTGGCTATACCCGCTATGCTATCGCATATCTAGAACAGGCACTCAAAGGAGCGATACTTGAAACCTCAGAAGAGGGTCAGCATATAGTCACACTAAACTCTATCATCCCAAACCTACCTCAACTACAAAACTACATACCACTTCTAAAACAGCAGTTTAGCTCTGGACTTTTTGACTCTATGGATGAGAGATATTTCAGCATGATAGATCGTTCATCATCTGCTAAGCATATCTATAGCAGAGATATCTTAGAAGATATAAGCCAAGAGCAGCTTCTGGATAAGTTTAAACAGGTATTCAACCAACCAGATACCAAATCTTATTTTAACAAAATGACATACTTTGATACAAAAACACTACTGCCAGCACTTCTGCATATAGAAGATAGGGTGAGCATGGCACACTCTCTTGAGTCTCGCGTACCTCTACTTGACCATCGCATTGCAGAGCTTGCCACAAAGATGCCTCCAAATATGAAGTTTGCAGGCGGAAAGACAAAATCTGTACTTATAAAAGCAGTAGAAAATATCTTGCCAAAAGAGATAGTTGAAAGAAAAGATAAAATGGGATTTCCTACACCCATCAACAAATGGCTAGCAGGCGAGCTAAGAGAGTATGCACTTGATATCCTGACAAGTCAGAAGGCAAAAGAGAGGGGCATCTTAAACACAGAAGCTATCCACGAGCAACTATACAAAAATGGAAAGTTTAGCAGAGGACTATGGGGTGCTCTCAGTCTTGAGATATGGTATAGAAGGTTTGTGGATTGAAGTTTGTTATAAAATTATGGTATCATACTCCTATAATTTTATGGAGTATGTATGTTTTATGATAGATATTTAAAAAAAGATATACTTTCTGCACTCAAAGCTTTTCCTGCACTACTCATCACAGGTGCTAGGCAGACAGGGAAAAGCACTCTTGCTATGAGCTTGTGTGATAACTATATAACACTTGATGATATCACTCTGCTTAGTTTGGCAAAAGATGATCCAGTTATGTTTATATCAAATCTATCCACACCCATAGTCATAGATGAGATACAAAAAGCTCCCAACCTTCTGCCTGCCATCAAGATGGCAATAGATAAAAACCGTAAGCCGGGACAATTCATACTGACTAGTTCGGCAAATGTTTTAGATTTTAAAAACATAGGTGACACGCTTGCAGGCAGGCTCGCTATCTTTGAGCTATCCCCACTATCTCATGCAGAGCTACATAGCACTGGTAGACTTTTTTTAGAGAGTCTGTTTGATGATGAGTTTATACCTAACAAAAAGCAAAAAGTATCCCAAGAACAAATATATCAAAGAGTGCTTGATGGTATGTACCCAGATATCATAAACCAAAAAGATACAAAGCTAAAGTACATCTGGTTTAGCTCATATATAGCAACATATATAGAAAGAGATGTAAGGGATATAGAAAACATCAGAAATATTGATAAGTTTTCAAATCTTATAAATATCCTAGCAAGCAGAAGCGGAAACTTGCTGAATAAATCAGACATTGCCAATGCTACAAAGGTAGACATCAAAACACTTGAAAACCACCTATCTCTTTTAGAGCTCATATATCAGATAAAAAGAGTAAAACCATACTATGCAAACATAGGAAAGCGATTTGTAAAAAGTGAAAAACTCTTTTTTACCGACACTGGAGTGCTATGCTTTCTGCTTGGAATCCAAAGCATAGATGATTTTTTGAGTTCTCATTTTGTAGGGTCTATATATGAGACTTTTGTGTTCAATGAACTCTACAAACAAATAACTTTTTTGCTAGGCAGCACTCAGATATACTACTATAGAACCCATGATAAAAAAGAGATAGATTTTTGTATAGAGCATGGTGGTAAACTTGTGGCTATAGAGGTAAAGTTTGCTAAAAGTATTTCAAAAAATGATTTTAGGCATATCATTGACCTACAAAAAAGTAGTAAAAATTTTCATCTAGGTGTAATCATCTATATGGGAGAGTATACACTATCTTTTGGAAATGGTCTGTGGGCTATACCGTTTGGAGCAATATGTTAACCATCAAAACCGATCTTGAAAACACAAATTGGCTTAGATATATAGTAGATCAGTTTGCTAAGATAAACCTTGCAGAGTTTCAAATCAATATCATTTCACTAGATGACATGCAAGAGTATCAAAATGAACTTTACTACTGTAGAGCATATAGAGATGATGGAGTTTGCATTTTCAACTCTTCTGAGGTTGTGCCTACTAGCCATGTAGAGTACCTAGATGATGAACTATATATCTTGGAAGATACAAAAAATGAGATGTTTGAGTTTTCATATGATGTTTTTTGGAATGCTTTTGTTTTTCTGTCTAGATATGAAGAGTACCTAAGTGAAAAAAATGGTAAAAATATCTTTAGCTACGCCTCTAGGCACCCAAGGAGTGATAAATCAAGCTTTGAAATACCGATAGTCAATCTACTTTTTAATGAGCTAGAAAAGTTTCTAAAAAAAAGTTTTCCTAATCTAGAGTTTAGAGAGTATCAAGAGCCAGTCATCGACCTCTCGCATGATGTGGACTATATAGATAAAACTATCCAGCTAAGACTTAAACAAACAGCTTTTAATATCTACAACACAGCTAGGTCAATCTCTCAACCTAAAAAGTTTGTTAAAAATATGACTAAAACAATAAAATTTGCATTTTCAAATCCTTCTTACTGGTGCTTTGACTACTGGGAGAGTCTAGAAAAATCTTGCAATAAAAGATCAACTTTCTATGTTTATGTGAAAAATGGAAAGAAAAGTTTCAAATCATGGATTATAGACCCATCCTATGATATAAAAACCAACACAAAGCTTCAAAACAAACTAAAAGAACTCCATAAAGATGGATTTCAAATAGGACTTCATGGCAGCCTAAATAGTGCAAAAGATTTTCAAAAGCTAAAAGAGGAAAAAGAGCTACTGAAACAAACTCTTGGTATAGAGATAAAAAAAACTAGACAGCACTGGTTGAGCTATTTTGAAAGTGTCACTCCAAAGTCACATGAAAAACTTTTTGAGTATGACTCTACTCTTGGATGGAATGATATGGCAGGCTTTAGAAGTGGATGTGCTAGTATGTATAATCCTTATGACTTTGAAAATGAGAAAGCATACAAGCATAAGATAATACCACAGGTTATTATGGATTCAAATCTATATGATTATGCCGATGATGTAAAGGTCTTTTTAGATGCAAAAAAGATGCTCAAGAGAACAAAGGAAGTGTCAAAAAGCACTTATATATCTATATCTTGGCATCAAAGAGTTTATAGTAGTGATTATAAGTGGAATAAATTTTATAAGGAGATGTTAGGTGCATGTTATTTTGGTTCAACCACCTTCTGAAAAATGTGTTAAATCACTACTCACTCATGTGGAAGAAGACAGCGAGGATATAGGATTTAAGCCCCCACTAGGGATTCTCTATATTGCCACATACCTCAAAGAAAAAATGAAAGATAGAGTAAATGTAAGCGTTCTAGACTGTATCGCAGAGCAACTAAACATTGAAAAGTCGGTAAAAAAAATTGTTGATTTAAATCCTCATGTTGTTGGTATATCGGCTTGGACTGACTTTTGGTATCCCGCTTGTGAGCTTGGAAGGAAAATAAAAGAGCTTATGCCAAATGTGAGAATAGTCTATGGAGGTCCGCATGTTGCAATCTATCCTCATGAAACACTACTCCAAAACCATACCGACGCTATTATCCTTGGAGATGGTGAAGAACCATTTTACAAATATGTAGCAAGTTTTTTGAACACAGAAGCAATAGATAAAAAAAGCGGTATATATCTCAAAGAGGATTTAAATAATGAAAAAAAATATCCGTTTTACATAGAAAAAGACTTAGATAGATTGCCTATACCCGATAGAGAGCTGCTGGATGTAAAAAAATATTCATCTATTCTTTTTAAAAATAGCTATTCATCTACTATGATAACAAGTAGAGGTTGCCCATTTAAATGCACTTTCTGCAAGCTAAACTTTCAAAAGACGCTTAGCCGTTCAGCAAAAAGCGTTGTTGATGAGTTTGAGTATCTAGAAAAGCTAGGCATAAAAGAGGTAGAAGTTTATGATGATACTTTTACTTGGTCTAAACAAAGAGTAATAGATATATGCAATGGTATTTTAGAAAAAAATATAAAAATAAGCTGGGCTGTACGAGATAGGGTAAGCTCATACGATCCTGACCTTATAGCACTTATGAAAAAAGCTGGTTGCTATCGGATACACTATGGCATAGAGTCTGGTGTGCAAAAAGTTATAGATAGGATGAAGAAGAAAATTACTATTGAACAGGCAACTGTGGCAGTAAATGGTGCTAAAAAGGCAGGAATGGAAGTACTAGTTTATTTTATGATGGGTGGTGTTGATGAAACCTTGGAAGATATGGAGCAAACAATAAAATACTCCCTAACCTTACCTGCTGATTATGCAGAATTTTCAGTTACCATACCGTATGCAGGCACGGAAATGTATGATGAGGCTATTAAGATGGGTATAATTACAAATGACTATTGGAAAGAGTATGCCACAAATCCCACACCGAACTTCGTAGTGCCTGAAATCATAGAAACAGCTATAGGCAAAGATGATATATTGGCATTAACAATCAAAGCAAAAAGAACGTTCTACTTTAGACCTAAATATATTATTAGAGAGATCTTAAAAACCAAAAGCCTAAAAGCTTTTACATCAAAAGCAAAAATAGCTATAAAGATGCTACTTGACTAATGACATCTAGTGGGTACTTTATATCTAAAAACTTGTTGAGTTTAGATAAAATAAGTTCAAGAATACGAGGAGCATAGTATGACAAGAGAAATCGTAAAGCCTACAAGTGAGTATTATAGCTTGCAGTATATAAACCAAAAGCTAGAAATATTTGTATTGCCATTTTCAGAAATTAAAAAACAAAAAAAAGTAGATGAGATTCAGGCGTTTTCTGAACACAGTGCAAATTTGGTAGAAGAATGGAAAGATGATTCAGAGGATGATGTATGGAAATAAAACAAGCAGATGGAGAACTAGCAAAAAAATCAAAATATATGATAAGAAAAACTTTTATAGTCTCAAAAAATGTAGTACTGAAAA
>CAZAFM010000107.1:0-6077 GCA_964484395.1 uncultured Campylobacterales bacterium
TAAATCTATGTTTTTGGTAGATGATTGACTTTTGTACTCAATATCTCTACTGTGCCAATCGTAGGGTTGTGTTGGCTTTGATGGTAAACTCATCTATATGTCCAGCTTGCCCTCCTGAGCTAAACACTCCATGTGCATGGTAGTTTTCGCCAGGATGTGTAAAAACTCCATCACTATTTTTTGAGTACACTCCATATATTATACCACTCTCACTCTTCTTAGACACAAAAAGCTTTTTCATCAATTTTCCTCTTTTATCATCACTATGTATTTTGTGATTTTTCCCATCAATTATATGCCATAGTATATTGCTAAATTCACCATCTAGTACAAATAAAAATGGTTTTTCTATATCAATACCAGATTTTTTTGCCATCTCTTCAAGCTCACCAAATAAATAGAAGTCCACATCACTCATGTCATGTTCTATCTCTATTTTCGTTGAAAATTTCTCTGGTTTTATAGTAGCTAGTAGCATGGCTTTAGTTGATTTAGGGATGGTTGAATAAGTCTTATCTACCCCTTTATCTCCATAGCTTAAATATACATTTCCATCAAATATAGTTATCTCACCTTTTGCATTAGACATCGCGCCTAGTGCATATACTCCTTTTTGTTCAAGTTTTAGCGTCGAAATATCGACAACTCCACTTAAATCTCTTGTCTTTATCATTTTACTAAAGTTTCCATAGTGCTTAAACTCAGCAAAAAGTAGCGAACTCATAAATAGAGTCAAAAAAGCAATAACCTTCATACTGTACTCCTAAAACATTGTATAATCAAGCTTGATACTATCAATTTTCTCCAAATCTTTATCAAAGACCTCTGCATAATACCTAGTGCCATCATCATACCTAATAGTATAGTGTAGTGGGTCTGAAAGTAGTTTTAGTTTCATTGTTTTATAATCAAAGTTTTTTAGAGGTATTTTAACAAACTCAAAATTTTCAAACCCAAGAAGATAGAAGTCACCTCTTTTATCTATTGCATAACCGGCAAAAACCTTCTGCCTATTTTCAGATATTCTGAGGTATACTATGTCACTGTTTTTTGGTGTTTTTATATTTTTTACATATATTTTGTTATCACCCCGTCTTATGTTGTAGAGTTTATCACTACTGTCTTTTATGATAAACCCAAGATCAAAAGGCTTCATATTACTCATTTTTCCCCATACATTTTTTATCGGCATCGATACTTTTGCCTCTTTTAGTTTTTTATTTAATCTCTGTGTTAATGCTTTATCAATCCCTTTATCAAAGTGGTATACAGCAACACTATTATCTAGAAAAGAGATAGCCTCTTCTGGAAACTTTATTACACCTTGAGTTGAGATTGGGTTTAGAAGTGGATATAGGTTTAGCTCATCTTGTTTTAGATAGGAGGGCTTGTAGGTTAGGCTTAGTCTTGAGTTTTTGATACGCTCTCTATCAAAGCTAGCTCCATCTACTATAATTGGTAATCTGTTCTGTATGCTCAGGTTACTCCAAAACACAAATGGCAGATACTCTTCATACTCTTTTTGTGTAGGGATAGAGATGCTTTTTGTACCATACTCAAAGTTGTGATCTCCTAAGTTTTTTTGATAGACAAAATCTTTTAAAGTAGGTGAGTAAAATATATAGTAGCCCTCAAACTCCTTTGAATATTCATCTTTATAGCGATCAAACCCAGCAAATCCTAGAAAAACCAAACCAAGTCCAACTCCAGTGATAAATACACTGTTCTTTAAGTAGCTCTGTTTTATGCTATAGAAACTATCAAGAACAACAAAAGGCATTAGTAGTAATATATAAACCCATACTAAATCAGAAAGTACAAAGTGATCTTTGTAAAAAATAGCAACAACTACCCCAAGTACAAAGAGTTTAATAAGAGCTTTTATCTTTATCTGCTCTAGTATGGTTGCACTAATTCCAAGATATATTATGATGCTTCCTATGGTAAAAAACAGCATATCTTTTGCACTCTCAAGTACAACTACTTCAGGATATAAAGAGGATATGATTGATAGAAAAATTAGTGAAAAAAAGAGTAAAAAAGTGACAATAAAAAGTAATCCTACTAGTAAATGAATAAATATGGATTTATACAGTGGTAAGGGTAGGTGGGCTATGATTTTTACTCTTTTGTTTATCCGTTCAGGCAAAAACTGTGCTAAAGCTATTAGGGCACCAAAAGCAATAAAATATGGAATAAAAAACTCATAAGGCTTATATCCTAGATGAGCAAACCTATACCAAGCAACAGACTCAGGCTCTACTGAAGTGACAGTAAACCTTAAGTCATAAGCAAAATAGGCAAGCAAGCACACCCCTACAACTACTGCACTGAAAAAAACATATTTGAGTTTTATCCACTCTTTTTTAATGATTGAAAACTCTAGTTGCCCCATTAGTATTTACCTACATAGCCCAAAAATTTATCTTCAAAACTACAACTAAGCTCTTTAAAACCGTCCATCTTCTCAAATGTATAGATGAGTATTTTATCCTTGTGAGGCTCTAGTCTATGATAATTAATCTCATCAAGGTTTTGCTCCTTAACACACTCATAACATCTAAAGCTCTCTATAAAGCGCTCAAGACTATCTTGATATACATACCCGCCTTTTTGTACTATCGCAATATCATCTATTAGCCCCTCAAGGTCACTCATAATGTGTGAAGTGATAAGAACTGTTTTATCAACCCCTTGAACATACTCTTTTAGATACTCAATGAAAAGCTTCCTATATCCAGCATCTAGCCCCATAGAGTAGTCATCAAGAATCAAAATCTCCGCATCTTGAGCAAATATAGCTCCTAAGACTACTTGAGATTTTTGTCCAAAAGAAAGTGTAGAGATTTTTTGTTTGTAGTCTAGCTTCATAAGATCTACTAGCTCATAAAAAATATGACTTTTCCACTTTGGGTAGAATGGCTTCAAAAACTCCTCATACTCTCTTATACTCATAAAGTCATAAGCGACAAATCCCTCATGGAGTAGGGCGATTTTTTGTTTGAGGGTAGAAGAGAGACTATGTGAAGGTTCACCCTCTATTAGACACTCTCCATTTTTTGGCTTTAAATAACCCATTAGGATGTTTATAAGTGTTGATTTTCCTACACCATTTTTTCCAAGTATGCCATAGAAGCTACCCTTTTTTATGCTCAAATTTAGTCCATCATATATTTTTTTATCTCCATAGAAGTGTGTTAGGTTTTTTACCTCAATCACACTACTCATCTATTTTTTACCACCATCACAACAGTCACTATCACCACACCCACAGCCACTACTGGGCTTTAGTTTTTTATAGATATAGTAGGCTGATACTATAAAAACAACAGCTAAAAAAATATTTTCAAACATCTTGTTTTGCTCCTTTTAGTGCATTTAGAAGTATGCCTATTGTGGCACTATTGTGAGCTATAGATGTGATAGATGCTCCAAATGCACCAAGACTAGCTAGTAGCAGGATGGTACTATTTACTCCTAGAGTGAGGTTGTAGTTTAGCTTGATAAGCTTGATAGTCTCATCAGCTAGTTTTTTTAGACCCACTACTATCTCTATATCATCTTCAAGAAGTGATATATCAGCAGTTATCCTAGCAATATCCGCTCCTTTTGCCATAGCAATTCCTACAAATGAAGATGCAATAGAGGGAGCATCGTTAATTCCATCACCTATAAATGCTATTTTGTATCCCTCATCACTATACTGTTTTACAATTTTGGCTTTCTCCTCTGGAAGAAGCTGAGCATAAAACTCATCAAGTCCAAGCTCATCTGCTACCTCTTTGGCTTTTTGTTCATGATCACCTGTTAGCATTATGCACTTTTTAATTCCACTATCTTTTAGGTTTTTAACTAGGGTATAGCTACTCTCTCTTATCTGGTCATTTAGAGCGATAATCCCAAGTAGCTTTCCATCATATCCAATATATAGAAGACTTTTACCCTCTTTTGTAAGCTTGTCAATCTCTTTTTTAGCTCTACTAAAATCTATCTTCTCATCATCTTCTAAAAAGTGCCTACTTCCTATGACTACCTTTTTGTTATTAACCTCAGCCTCAACTCCATGAGCTACAATAAACTCCACTTCACTATGGTGAAAGTGTGTACATTTCTCACACGATCTTGCAGCTTCAACGACAGCTTTTGCCACAGGGTGAAAATAGTGTTCCTCAATAGAGGCTGCCAGGCTTAGGATTCTATCACTACGCCAAGAGCTATCAAGAGATATAACCTCGCTTATCTCCAAATCTCCACTTGTCAAAGTCCCTGTTTTATCAAAAATAACCATATCACACTCACTAAGCCTCTCAAGTGCATTTCCACTTTTTATTAATGCACCTTTAAGCCCCGCTTTGTACATACTAGACCTAAAGGCTACTGGAGTTGCTAGCTTGAGTGCGCATGAGTAGTCTGCTTGAAATACTGAGGCTACACGGTTTATATCACGACTTAGCATATAACTAAGAGAGCTAACTCCAAGTGTAACTGGAACTAACGAATCTGCAAGCT
Organism: uncultured Campylobacterales bacterium; assembly: GCA_964484395.1. Lineage (GTDB taxonomy): Bacteria > Campylobacterota > Campylobacteria > Campylobacterales > CAZAFM01 > CAZAFM01. The sequence continues at coordinate 4,510 of CAZAFM010000107.1, forward strand.
TTCTTGCTTCACTCTCTTTTTGGCTTTTTTCTTCAAGGGAGTTTTCTACATAATTAGCGATTGTAGCTATGGCAGTCTCTTCACCAATTCGCTCAGCAATAACTTTTATCTTCCCTTCACTGACAAGTGTACCTGAGGTTACTCTATCACCAGCTTTCTTGTGAACTGGCGTACTCTCACCACTCATAGATACTTCATTTAACAAAGCCTCACCCTCTACTATAATCCCATCAACTCCTATACTATCTCCTACTGAGATTGATATAACATCACCTTGTTTGAGTTCGTTATACTCAATCTCGATTTCACAACCATCTTTAACCAACCAGACCTTGTCTATTTTGGGAACAAGGAGAGATTTTAGCATTGATGTACTTTTTTGCTCTATCCTCCCTTCTATATACTCACCAAGCTCTAGCATAAAGTTTGTAGTATTAGCAGTAAAATAGTCACCTCTATATAGAGATATGGATATAGCAAGCGCATCTAGCACTTCCGCGTTTAAACCTTTTTTACCAAGTGCCTCCATACCCTTTTTTAGTGAAGGAAGTGATGCAAGAAGTGTTATTATAAATTTAAAATCACGATTTAAAAATGGAAGAAGTCCAAAAGCCATAGTGGCACGACTTAGCTCTTTTAGGCTTGTAGGCTCTATATTCTTAGATGGTGTATCACCCTGTTTTAGAGCAAAAAGCATACTTTTAATCTCATCAATACTAACTTTACTATCATCAAAATAGATAGTTATTGATTTTGCAGTTTTGTTGATTTTGGTATTTTTGATGCTTTTTTTGCTATTCATATAGGATATGACACTATGGCTTTTAAACTCCAAAGAAGGGCGATATTTAAATCTAACCCTTCCTTTTAAAGTATGAACTACACTAAGGTCTGAAAAAATCTGCATCTAAGCCTCTTTGCTCTCAAACTCAGCCTTTGCATCCATAAATCTCTCTTTGATTTCAGCCATACCGCCTGCTACTCCCTCATATAGACCTAAAGCGCCTTTTGCAATAGCTTTCTGAGCATTTTCATTAGTTAGTAGATATGTGGCTAGTGCGCCAATAGCAGCTCCTCTTATAAACCTCTCTGTTGGAGATTTGCCAAGTATAGTATCTACTAATGTGTTGTGATTTCTGTTGATATATGGGTTACCTAGTGAGGGCATGTTGTTTGGGTTTTGATGATAGCCAAACTCTTGTTGATGTCCCATATTTTGATTTTGTTGATTGTTTTGATTTTGTTGCATTTAACACTCCTTATGTTGGTTATTCTTTTCTGCTTTTTTCTTTCTTTTTTGTCCCCACCTAAAACCGTTACCTCTTTTTTCGCTACTCTTTGTACTACTTTTTTCACATGACATTAGGCTTGCTCCTCGTCTTTTTTATCAGATCTATCTAATCTCTCTTTTAGTTTTTCAACACCCTTTTTTGCACTACATTGAAGTGTATCACTTCCCTCTTTTAGCTTTGAGCTAACTCTTTTGTCTTTCAAAATTAGTACAGCTCCTGCACCTAGTATTGCTCCAGCAAATAGTGGTAGTAATGGCATATCGCCTCCTTTTGTTT
>CAZAFM010000108.1:0-6062 GCA_964484395.1 uncultured Campylobacterales bacterium
ACAGCAGTATTTAGAGACATATCTAGCTGAGATTATCAGAAACTACTCTGGACTTCTAGATATGGAAGTGAACTTCACAGCACTTCTTGGTGCGACAAACAAAAGCATAGGCTATATACTAAAGCTAGAAAAAGGCTCGATTGTAGACCTTGAAAAGCCAGCTGGTGAAAGTGTAGAGACTTTTGTAAATGATAGGATTATCGGCAAGGGTGAAGTGATGGTATATGAAAAAAACCTTGCAATTAGGATAAATGAGGTGCTTGACTCAAATGGTGTCGTCTACTACTTGACTAAAGAGAAGATATGAAACTTCTTTTTGTTTTATGTGTCTCTTTTCTCAGCCTTTTTGCTGCTACAAATATTAGTGATTTTAATATCTTTGATAGGGGTGATAGAGTTGATATTATGCTCAGCTTTGACTCCCCATATACTGGAAACATCTCAAAACAGAGTGGTAATGAATATATAAATCTACTTTTAGGTGACCTATATATATCTGAAGATATAGAGAGATCGTTTAACAACAACATCATAGAAACTCTAAAAATCTACCAAGATGGAGCAAATGTAAACATACTTGTAGGTACCAAAAACAACTCTTTTGTCGTAGCATCAAAAAGTGCGGAGGGGTATGGACTAAGGCTACGCTTCGCACTACCAAAGAGTGAAGCTAATAGTGATGTAAAATCTTCTGATTTACAGAGTGAAGCCACAACAGCCCAGACACCTATAGACTCAGTAGTTCAAACTCAGGATATAGACTATGTACGATACTCTTTAGTGCTTGGCTTCTTAGCGATTCTACTCTTAATTATGCTTTTTGTAAGAAAGAGAATGGGTCTAAGCAGTAGTGGTACACTAACACAAAGTAAGAATAGTTGGCTATTTGGAGCAAAGGGATTTAACAAAGATGAGATAAAAATACTATCTCAAAAACAGATAGATATGAAAAACAAAATAGTAGTCTTTGAAGCATATACTACTAGATATATTGTCTCTCTTAGCCCAAATGGAACCACTCTTATAGACAAGATAGAAAAAGACACAACAATAAAACCAAGAAATAAATTTGACGCAGCACTCCATGATAGCACTGAGAAGCTAGACTCATACCTAGGGGTTGAAGATAAAGGCTTTGAAAAACTAAAAAGACAAGCTTCAGCTAGCAGTAACTCATCTCTTTTTGAATCCCAAGGATAGTCCTTCTTGAACTCTGATGAGTAAAAATCTAAATCTAGCACTACTAGTTTCACTTCTTCTGCATATCCTACTGATACTTGTTTTGATGCTTTTTGAAAAAAAGCAAAAAGAGAGTGAAGAAAAATATACACCAATAGGAAATATACCCCTAAAAATGCAAGAGGAAGCAAAACTCCCAACCTCACCTCCGCCAAAGCCAAAAACACCCCCAACTCCTAAAAGCAAGCCTCAAGAGATACCTGCTACCCCACCACAGCCACAACCACCAGCGAAAAAGGAGCCTCTAAAAGAAGAAGTAAAAGAAGAAACACCAAAAGAAGAGGTACCAAAAAGAGTAAAAGAGGAAGTAAAAAAACCAGCACCAAAAAAGAGAAACCAAAACCAAAAGATAGTAACCAAACAGAACAAAGCCCTAGAAAATCAAATCTAGAGTCATTTCTTTCTTCACCTTCAAGCCCTCAAGAGCCATCTATTGATGATATTGCAAACTCATTTACTGATAACAAAATAGAGAAACTATATGGAAAAGAGTTTGGAAGCTTCACAAAAGAGCAAAAAGAGTTCATAAGAGATAATCTAAGCAAGATAGGGCAGCTAACACACAAACATCTAAAATACCCAAACCTAGCCGGTGAACTTCAACAAGATGGGCAAAACATAGTTGAGTTTTATCTACATCCAAATGGAAACATCACAGAGCTTAGACTTATAGGTAAAACCGGCTATGCCATGCTAGATAGAAACTCAATCAAAACCATAGAGATAGCCTACAAAGACTATCCAAGACCAAAATCAAAAACTAAAATACGAATATATGTAAATTATATATTATATTAGGCAACTGAGTCCATCTTAGGGATTTGATTGTCTGAGTTATTGGCTTTTTCTACTTCTTCACCTTGTCCATAAGCCTTTATGAGTTCTGAACTCTGCTCAGCACTCTCTTGAGCTTTTTCAGCTCTTGCTCTTACTTCCATCATAACTGCAGTAGCTGCAACCCTATAGTCTGTAGGACTAGGGTCAGCTGGAGCCATAGCCGCAGCTTGAATCTGCTGAGCTTTTGATATGGTCTCATCAGGCGTATTACCTTCACTAGTGTCAATAGGAACTTCACCACCTATAGCATACTGCTTGCCATCAGGTCCTACTTGATACTCAAAAGATGCACCTCCAGTAACAACACCACCACCTGCAGCTATATGCGCTGCTTCATGTGCTCTTACTTCTGCATCTCTTGCTTCTAGTTTTGAAACTTGTTGCTCTTCTTCTTTTGTTAGTTCTTCTGTAGACTGCTGTGGGTTTTTATCATCTTTTTCTTCTTGGATTTGTTGTGGTTTCTCTAAGCTTTTTTCAGAAAAGCCCTCACCCTTGCTTACCTTTGGTTTTAGGTATTCATACGATGAGAAGCCATTTCCTACTAAGCTTAAACCCACCATAACATTACTAAGCGGTAAAGTTTATATTACCGCCCACTCCTGTTGCTTGAGCAGCTTCTTGCTGAGCTTGCTGTTGCATCTGAGTGTCAGGCTGTCTTGTATCTTCTAAAGCCTGTGGCACTTGTTGTGCTTGCTGTTCTCTACCTTGGGTTTGCCCTGCCTGCCCTTGCGCTTGCGCTTGCTGAGCTTGCTGTGGTTGAAATGGTGTAACTCCCATTGCTGAATCAATAGTCATATCATACTCCTTATTTTTATCGTAACTTAGTGTTAATTCTATAGGCTAAAGCTTTAACTACCAATAAAAATCTTATTGTAATTTTACACTCTAGACTACTACGCCTTATACTCCCATCGGCATAATATCAAAAAACATTAAACTTTTCCACATTTTGAAGTAATGTTTTTGTAAATTTGTTTAGATATAGTGTTGCAAAACATTTTAAGGATTGATATGGAGAAACTAAAAATACTTTTTAGCGCATCAGAGTGTGTGCCATACGCCAAAACAGGTGGTCTTGCTGATGTTGTTGGTACACTTCCAAAGTACCTCAAGAAGCTAGGTCATGATGTAAGAGTAGTTATGCCAAGGTACTATAATGTAGATAGATCTAAGCTAAAAAAGCTAGATGAGCCTCTAGGTGTGCCAATGGGTATAATAGGTGAGCTTTGGTGTGGTGTGTTTGAGGGGTTTTTACCAGATAGTGATGTACCTGTTTACTTTATTGATTATGAGAGATACTACGGTAGAGAATCATTATATAATGATGAGAATGGAGAGGGGTTTTTGGATAATGACAATAGGTTTATATTTTTATCCAAAGCCTCTTTGCAGTTGTGCAAGATGATAGGATTTACTCCAGATGTAGTGAATACCCATGATTGGCATACTGCTAGTGCAAACATCTTTTTGAACACAATCTATAGATATGATGAACATCTAAAAGATAGTGCCTCAGTACTAACTATTCACAATATGCAACATCAAGGAAACTTCTATCCGGGGGTGATGGATGTCCTTGGTATAGGCTGGGAGTACTACCATAGAGGGATAGAAAAAGATAAGCAGGCAAACCTTCTAAAAGGTGGAATATATCACTCAACGCTCTTTAACACAGTAAGTCAAGGATATGCTAATGAGATGAGGACTAAGGAGTATGGATGCGGTCTTGAAGGAGTTATTATTGATAGATGGGACTCTTTTAGAGGAATACTAAATGGAATGGACTATGATGAGTGGAATCCAAAAACAGACAAATACCTAAAAGCAAACTATGATGAAAATGACCTCAAAGGTAAACAAGTCTGCAAAGAGGATATTCAAGAGTATTTTGGACTTGAAAAAAGAGATGTGCCAATTATAGGGGTAGTGACAAGATTAGTAAACCAAAAGGGTGTAGATGTTCTAGCAGAGGCTATACATAGGATAATGAGTCTTGATGTGCAGTTTGTACTTCTTGGAAGTGGTGAGCCATGGAGTCATTTCTACTTTGGTGGGTTAAACGAAACATACAGAGGTAGATATGGCTGTAAAATAGGATATGACAATGAGCTTGCTCACAAGATAGAGGCTGGAAGTGACTTTTTCTTGATGCCTTCTCGCTTTGAGCCTTGCGGACTTAACCAAATGTACTCTCTAAGATATGGCACACTACCTATAGTTAGAGCCACAGGTGGACTAGATGACACAGTAGAAAACTACGATGAAGATGGTGGAGGGGATGGATTTAAGTTTCATTTACTTGATGCTAGCTCCCTTTTTAACACTGTTGGCTGGGCAACATGGGCGTACTACAATAAACAAGATGATATAAAGAAAATGAAAAAAAGAGCTATGGAGAAGAGGTTTAGCTGGGAAAACTCAGCTAAAGAGTATGAGAAAATGTACCTTGATGCTATAGATAAAAAGAGGGGTTAGCTCAAACTGCCTCTTTTATAATCAAAAAGTGGAACAAAAATTTCTTAACTTATTATAGAATTACTACAGATGAAGTTAAGGAGAACGATATGAGTAAGTACAGAGTTAGCTTTACGCTAGATAACAACAGAAAGAGAGTTTGCATCGTTGAGGCATATAGTAGATTTAGAGCTATGGCTTCTGCTATTTTGCAAACATCTATCAGAAAGTACAAAGATGTAGAGATAAAAGCTATAAAAGCTTAAAAGACCATTGCATTCCACCATTTTACAAGTGAGATTCTAAATCCACTTGTAACCTCTTTTACACTGTGACTAAAGTATGGATTTGATGGAAAAGCCAAAAAGAGTCCTTCTTTAGGTGATATTTTTACTTTCTTGCCTTCACTATCATATATGAACTCAAACTCAAGCTCACCTCCACTAAAGTCCATTTCTTGGGTGCTCAAAAAAAGTATAGTTGTTATCTTTCTATCTTGTGTTACAGGCTTAAACAAAATAGGAATTCCATCTTTATCTACTACTTCACTACAATTATCTGAGTGTCTTTTGTAAAAACAACCCTTGCTGTAGCCTAGAACTTGCACCTTTGATCTATCTAAAAGTGTTAGATTAAAAAACTCACCAACCTCATACATAAAACTCTTAAATATATCCTCAAGGAGTTTGCTAACCTCATCACTATATGTCATTCTATATGTATTTCTGATATTGGTGTTACGCTCTGCTGATGTGATGAGTTTTGAGGATGCGATGATTCCTAGTTTTTCTGCTTTGTGAAGCTCGTTTTTTATCAGTGTGAGCCTCTCTTTGTCTATGGCGTTATTTTTTATATAAAAAGGAGCCTTAGCATAGCAGTTAGGAAGTAGCTTTAGGTTTTCTGGAACTATAGTATCTAACCACTCTTTTGGCATTGTGTGATTTAAAGATATGGGGATTAAATCTCTTTTCAACTTCTTCCTTGATTTACAATGTACTATTTTAACACTTTTTTCCTATTTTTTTGTTTTTTTTGGCTTTAAGGCTTTTTTTTAAATCAAAATTAAATATTAAAACACTAAAATAAGAGCACTTCTAAAATAAGGGGATTATAATGATAAAAAGATCACTAGTACTTGCTGCTCTGATAAGTACAGTAGCATTTGGCGCAGCTGATAACAACTATGAAGTTGAAGGTGCTGTAGGGGGGATATTTGATCCGAGCGGTGATGATCTTAAAGATGATCTAGTTTATGGTCTTAGATTTGGTAAAAGAGTCTTTGATAACAAAGTAGTACAAGTAGCTTATGACAGAGTTGATGGTATGAAGTTTGATAATGACCCAGGATACAAAACTGACCTAAACAGATATATGCTAAATGCTCTAATTGAGCATCCAAACTACAAAGAGCTAATTCCATATCTACTTGTTGGTGCTGGTTATGAAGACTGGACAAATCACGCAAATGATGTAAAAAGTGATGGTGCAGTTAACTAGGGGCTTGGATTAAGATATGTGATAGGTGATTATTT
>CAZAFM010000109.1:0-5439 GCA_964484395.1 uncultured Campylobacterales bacterium
TAGAACTCTATATATAGGTAGCTGCATTTCCTCCTAGCTCTAAAGATAGCTTCTATATCCCTGCATTTTTGGTGATGATTTCTCCCACACTTACACTTCCAGTGAAGCTAACAACTCTAGGTATCTCACTACTAACAATCTCTCCGCCAACCTCAGCATCTCCATAGACGATATTTATCGCCTCTTTTACAGAGTGGCTAGAGCTAAGAAATGCTTCTAGAAGTGCATATCCACACATAGGAGCTTCAGGGGAGGGTTTTAGCACGATAGCATTCCCCATCACAAGTGCTGGGGCTATTTTGTGAGCGACAAGATTTAGAGGGAAGTTAAAAGGAGTGATAGCTCCAACGACTCCTACAGGAACTCTTTTGTAGTATGAGTGGGTTTTAAAGCCACTTGGCATAATGTCAGTTGGGATTGTCTCACCACTTAGGTTTGAGGCATAGAGGGCTGAGAGCTTGATAGTCTCTATGGCTCTATCTACCTCTGCCCTTGCAAACTTTATAGGTTTTGCCACCTCATCTGTTATGATTTTTGCATATCTATCTTTGTGTTCGCCTAAGTACTTAGCACTGTCTAGTAGCCAATCAATCCTTTGGGAAAGAGGTGTGTTTTTTATAACCTTACTACCTTTTTGTGCTGCAAAAAGAGCATTTTCTGCATCAAGCCTGCTACATATCGGATATGAGCTAGTCTCCTGCTTACTGTAGGGGTTGATTATGTATTTTCGCTCAACTCTATCTACTATCTTACCTGAGAGTAAAATCTCCGCATTCATGACAAACTCCTTAACGATAAACTTTTTGCTTCATATCACCAAAGCCTAGTAGCAATCCCAAAAAGTCAAAAACCGCCCATATAAAAGTAATAGCTAGTAGTGGCAGACCTATTAGTATCCCACTTAGAGCCGCGCCTATGAGTGTTAAAATGAGCATTATTGCACCTGAGCTATTTTTGCCTAGATAAAACCTATGAACTCCAAGCATCCCAAAAAAGAAGCAGAGAACTAATGATGCAACTCTTGATTTTTTGATATAACCCATTTCCGCCATATTTTTCCTCGTTGTAAATGACTTATTGTACTAAAAAAGCGCTTCATCCATCTCTTTTGGTCTATCTACTCCCATAAGCTTTAAAACTGTAGGGGCAATGTTGTTTAGTCCACCATCTTTTACTCTATCTACTCCCTCGCTCATAACAAAGCACCAAACATCACCAACAGTATGGTTGGTCAAAACTGTTCCATCACTTTTGCACATCTCTTCACAGTTTCCATGATCACTTGTTAAGACTAGGTTATAGTCTTTATCTCTGCACTTTTCTACAATACGACCTAGTTCTCTATCTACAGCCTCAACGGCTTTTAGGGCTGCTTCATACACTCCTGTGTGCCCAACCATATCTCCATTTGCAAAGTTAACAACGATGAAGTCATATTCACTATCCATAGCCTTTAAGACAGTGTCACCTACTTCTTGAGCACTCATTTCTGGTTTAAGGTCATAAGTGCTTACTTTAGGACTTGGTACAACCTCTCTATCTTCATTGGGATGTAGCTCCTCTCTCCCTCCATTTAAGAAGAAGGTCACATGAGCGTACTTCTCAGTCTCGGCTGTGTGAAACTGCCTTAATCCAGCCTTTGAGATAGTCTCTGCTAGAGTGTGTGTGACATTCTCTTTTGGAAACATCACAGGATATGGAAAAGTCTCATCATAGCTAGTCATAGTTATGATATTTAGGTTGTGTGTTTTTGTCTCAAACTCTTTAAAGTCATTTTCACCAAGGGCTTTTACTATCTCTCTTGCTCTATCACTTCTAAAGTTTATCATGATGACACTATCACCTGCCTCCATCCCCTCATATCCGCTAAATGCTGTTGGCTCCATAAACTCATCTGTTATCTCTTTATCATACATAGCTTTTACATACTCTATTGGAGAACTATCACTTTTTGGAGTGGCATTTACTATCGCATCATAGCCCTTTTTGACCCTCTCCCAGCGGTTATCTCTATCCATTGTATAGAATCTCCCACTAATACTAGCTACTTGGATGTTTTCATCTATACTCTTCTCTATCTCCTCTAAAAACTCAGGGGCTGAGTGAGGAGAGACATCTCTTCCATCACTTATGAAGTGCAAAAAAACCTTCTTTCCACTACCACTTAGAAGCTTTGCAAGTCCTAGTGCATGGTCTATATGAGAATGAACACCCCCATCACTCATAAGTCCTACTAGATGAATTCTATCACTCTTAGGGAGTAGCTCTTTTAATACGGGATTATCTTTTATAGAGCCACTTTTGATGGCTTTTGTTATTTTTACTAGGTCTTGGTCTAGCACTCGTCCAGCACCTATTGTCATATGACCCACTTCACTATTTCCCATCTGCCCTTCTGGTAGTCCTACAGAGTATCCATGAGTGTGTATAGAGCTATATGGAATGTTTTTAAAAAGATAGTCATAAGTGGGCTTCTTGGCACCTAAAAACGCGTTACACTTTGCATCTGGTTTGTTACCTATCCCATCAGTTATTACTAAAATAGTTTTCTTCGACATAATTTTCCTTTCTCAAATCTCATACTAATTAAATATATTATAGAATAATCTTTTTACATTCGACTTATAATTACAACTAGGTTTGCGATAATGCTCTACTTTTTATACTCTTTATTTGATATAAACATATTTCAGTACATTACCCTTAGGGCTGGTGTTGCTTTTTTTGTTGCTTTTTTGCTAGTGACACTTATGATGCCTCTTTTTATCAAGTGGGCAAGGGGCAAAAACGCCAATCAGCCTATCTCAGACTTTGTTCCAGAGGGTCACAAGCTCAAAAGCAAGACCCCGACAATGGGAGGTTTGGTTTTTATAGGTGCAACCATCATCGCTTCACTTATAGCCGCTAGGCTAGATGAGTTTTATGTGATTTCTGGGATTGCAATACTTCTTCTTTTTGCGCTACTTGGGGTTAAAGATGATATGGCAAAAATCACACTAAACAGAAATGCCGGTATGAGTGGGAGAGCAAAAATACTCTATCAGGTCTTTTTTGCATTTATAATATCCCTTTGTATCTTCATCTATGGGCTTGATAGCTCTTTTTATGTGCCTTTTTATAAGCATGCTGTTTTTGACCCCGGTGTTTTTATGATACTTTTTTGGATGATAGTTATAGTTGGCACTAGTAATGCTGTAAATATCACCGATGGGCTTGATGGACTAGCTACAGTTCCCTCTATTTTTGCCCTCTCATCCTTAGCTCTTCTAGTGTACATCACAGGAAATGCTGTCCTAAGTGGCTACCTACTAATGCCAAAAATCATAGAAGTAGGAGAGGTAAGTATCATAGGAGCGGCACTTGCAGGGGGATTGATAGGATTTTTGTGGTTTAATTCCCACCCTGCTGAGGTTTTTATGGGTGATAGTGGGAGTTTGTCAGTTGGGGCATTTATGGGGTATATGGCGATAATCTCAAAAAGTGAGATACTACTAATCCTCATAGGAGCTATTTTTGTAATAGAGACAGTCTCTGTAATACTTCAGGTAGGAAGCTACAAAACTCGCGGAAAAAGAGTCTTCTTGATGGCTCCAATTCACCACCATTTCGAGATGAAGGGTTGGGCTGAGAATAAGATAATAGTTAGGTTTTGGATAATAGCTCTTATGTCAAATCTGCTTGCACTTATAACCTTGAAGGTAAGATAGTGAGAATAAAACTAGAAAATATAGGAATGCTAAAAGGGGCAGATGTAAAAATAGATGGACTGACTGTTATAGCTGGAGAAAATGATACAGGGAAGAGTACTATAGGAAAGATGCTCTTTATGATGCTATCAAATCTTGTTCATCATAGCAGTGCTTATAAAAATGATAGTATGGAGAAAAGATACTATCCTGATATTGAGGATGTTTTTGGAAATGGCTCTCTACTAAAAGAAGGATATTTTGCTCGTTTTGAGGGAAGTGGAGCTATAGAAATCAAAGCCACTAAAAAAGGTCTTCACAGTAAGCCTTTTGTGTATAATCCTGACTCACCAGTTAAAATTCCATTTTTTATAGATACGCCTGATGTTTTGAATAAAGCCAAGTACATAAAAAATACAAATCTTTTAATGACACAAAATAAGTTGAAATTTTTCTTGCCTGTCTATGTTACTGACCTAATTCTTAGGCTATCACAAGATATTTCAAAAACAGACAAAGAGAGCTTTTTCAAAACTATAAAAGATGTGATTAGTGGTGAAGTATTTTATGATTCTCAAAAAGATGACTTCTATTTTAAAAAAGATGGCTTAGAGTATCCTGTAAATATGCACTCCACTGCAAATGGGATTAAGATGTTTGGTTTTTTGCAGATACTTATTGCTAATGGGTCACTGAGTAAAGATTCTGTACTGATACTAGATGAACCTGAAGTTCACCTTCACCCAAAGTGGCAGCTAAAGTACGCTGAAATACTAATTGAGCTGATAAAATCTGGTGTGTATGTTATCGTTAACTCACACAGTCCGTATATGATAGAGGCACTAAAAGTGTATAGCGATAAATCCAATATTCAAGAGAAGACAAACTTTTATCTAGCGGAAAAAAATGAGGATGGTATTACGGCGAGTATTAAGGACTCCACAGATGATTTAGAGCCGATTTTTGCGAAATTGGCGGAGCCTTTTGACAAAATAGAGACCATAAAAATAGAAGATTTTAAGTGGTAGATAAAATCTTTGAGATTTTAAAACAGATTCCAAATATTTGGGATACCCTTGATGGGGTGAGTGATAATTGTTGTTCCGATGAAAACGGAGAAAAGTTTATCAAGTTTGATAAACTTAAAGAATATCTCTCATTAGAGATGACAAAAGGGATGAATTCGGCTTGCTCTTGTGATATGTTGTTTCTGGAAACAGCGCAAAATCATATAGTTTTTGTTGAGTTTAAAGATTTATCTAATGTTGCAGATTTTAGAGCGTGGATTGGCGCGGAGTGCAGAAAAGAGAATATGCTTTTAAAGATTTCTGATTCTATTTTTTTATTGAGCTTTTTTCTCAACAAACAGCACAATATCAACTTTGATGATTATTTTAAAATCAAACAAAGTTTTATACTAGCCTATAAAGTCGATAGTTCGGTAAAAAAAATACAAGCTCATTTAAATTTTACATCAAGGTATAATTTTATTTTGCAAAATAATCTTAGCATGAGTTCTGATAAGTTTTATAATAAATGGTTGTCATAATGACCCTCTTTGGCTACGGAACTACAAACAAAGCTATCGCAAAAAAGTTTGCGGGAAAGTGCGTCATATTTGATGATAAGTTTAGCGAGACTAGCGTAGATGAGTGGGGTAATCGCCTTTTGCCTTCCCACCTCTTTGACCCAGAAGCAAGCGAGATAGAGATAGTCACTCCGGGTATCCCGCCATCTCATCCTTTGATAAAAA
>CAZAFM010000110.1:0-5372 GCA_964484395.1 uncultured Campylobacterales bacterium
GATTTAACGATTGATTAGCTAAAGTTCCACTCGTGCTCATTTTAGTATTACTATTACTATAAGCATTATTAGTGAGGTAAGAAGAAAAATTACCATCGTTATTTATATGAGCTTTGACAAAGAAGCCACTTCTATCATGATCTTTAGCAAGAATAGCTCCACCACCCCAAGGAGAACTTTTATAATTACCTAAACCGTCCATTCGACCTAGCTCTGGAATTTTAATCCAAGCAGACACTGTAATTTCGTCATCCAACATAAGTGAATCACTATTTGGGACTTTAATATGACCAGGATTGTAATAGCCACCAAATTTTACAGCTTTTCCATTTTTCCCATTTTCATATGATACTCCCGAGTTTGTAGCCATTCCATGATTTCTATGCCCACTACTATCATTGGCATTATCTTCAAACTCATAGTATGCCACTAAGCCATTAGGTAAATCTATTGATATTTCACCAATTTCCACATAACCACTTTCAAGCGTATCTCCACCACTTTTATCCTTGATTATATACTCTTTATTACCACTAGCCCTTGGGGTGCAGGCGAACTTCACTTCTGTTAGGCTACTCTCACCTTTTATGCACTCTTCTGCATCGGCTATAGTAAACGCCAAAGTTTCAGGGAGGTTTGTTCCTGTGATAGTAAATGTTGTTGCTTCATCTAAATTAGCTGTAGTTGGAGATACAGATGAGATTTCAGTTTGGGCTACCTCTACTTTAAACTCTTTTAACTCTGATGGAGTTACCATCATAAAAGGTCGTGAGAGTTTGCCGTTCTCTTTTCTGTTTTTTTGTCCATCTATGATAGTGTATGGGGATACTGTTGCCCTCTGTGTGTAGCTATTTAGAATAGTGTCGTAAACATAGATGGTTTTGAGTGTAATGCCCTGACCTATTTTTGTAGAGTTCGTATCTACTATAGCATCAGAGCCATCTCCTAGCTCTACCTCTGCAGGACCCTCTTTTGTACCGTTACTATACTCTGTGACTACATAGAATGGATACTCATCTACACCTTTTCTATTTGGAAAACTATCACTTCTACCCCAAAAATTGAAGTAGTTATCTCTGTTTAGAGCTAGTTTGACTGCTATGATATTGCCGTTCTTATCTAGCACTTTGCTTGATTGTTCTACTAGCACATCTCTATGAGATTTGGCATTGCTAGTTGTATAGTCATAGTCTGGAACTAGAAATACATTTAGTGCCGTATCATAGACTGTTTTTTCACCTTCCTCACCACCAAATACAAGAGAAGTAGAGTCGGTGTAGATACCAGGTGTGTTATGCTCTACTATGCCTTTATGATTTTTTTCATATATGGATGTAAAGTCTACGAAGCTCATCTCTTTATCAGTGGGGATGCTTGTCTGTATTAGATATGCATTTATGATTGGATTGCTTATGTTTTCTTTGAAGTCTATAGGCTGGTAGTAGCTATGAGTCTCAAATAGACTATCTTGGCTACATCCAAACAGGCCTCCGCCAAATGGACAGTCTAGTTCTGATTTTTTTACACTTTGGACTATATAGTTATTTCCGTTAAATGATGTTGATTTTGTTCTATTATACTTGTTTTGTAGCTCGTCTATGTCCAGTACATCGTATCTATATGAGTGCCAGTCGGCAGTTACTACAGTGTCATCATCTTTTGAAAATTTCTTAAGATAGGAGCTGTAGGCATCTTTGTAGTCCTCCAAAAGACCTACTTTGTTCTCGATACTAAACTTCATACCTGGCATTGCTAGTATGTTGTTTAGTGAGTCCTCTTTGGATAGGGTGTAGGCTCTTGGGTAGGTATCACCTAGCCAATATCTGCTAAATCCGCTAGATTTAACTTCTTGAGTATCTACTAGAAACTGTACATTATCTTTAGGGATAGCTATATAGCTTATCTGATCTAGTGGTGGTATAGATATAGATATCCCCATGTTTGCATCTGTAGTAAAGTCCACATAGGAGGGTTTTGTAACGGCATCCCACGCCATAGAGCTTCCATCTTTTGTAGCTTTTGCAAGTTTTAGAGCTTTGGCAGGTGTCATGCTTACAAGCATATCTTTGAGTAGTGCTACTCCGTTCTTACCTAGTTCTTTGGCTCCCTCAGTTAGAAGTATCTTTGTGATATGCCAAGTAACGCTACCATCTGGTGTTTCACCATTTTCTACAACTTTTTTTAGCATTTCATTTACTTTGCTTAGTCTATCTATGGTTTTTGAGAAATCTTTTAGCGTTGATAGTTGTGAGCGTAGACACTGCATGATTGCTCCATTATGAGCAGCACTAAAAATCATAGAGTTTCTACCATCATTTAGGTATTGTGGATATGTTCTGCTACCTCCATAGGTTTGATATAGCGTGTCGCTTGAGCCATTATCCCTTATACTTGTCTTATATATCATATATCTTGCTATTGAGCTGGTTTTCCATTTTTTTGTGTTATCGGCATTTGCATACTCTTTCTTTCCGCCACTAAAGCACACCTGTATAGCTTTATCCGCTATCCATATAAAGACTACATCAGTACCTATATTTTTCATGGCTCTACCAAAGTTTGTTAATTTGTTTTTGTTTATGTCTTTTAGTTGTGGCAAGATGCGACCTATCTTGTCTACAGATGTTTTATCATAATTAGTAGGTTCCGATGATGCTGTGAGTGTTCCATTTATAAGTTCAAAGGCATTTACCACACTATCTACAGACTTTTTAACAGCTTCACATTTGAAGTTATCATTCTGAGCTGTTGCTCCCTCTTGTAGCTCATCATATATGCTACATACACCCTCAACCCCCATCTGAATAGCCTTTAATAGTGCACCGGTATCGCTTATGATGTCATTATATGCTTGGTATGTTTCTGTGATAGTTGTTGATTTTTTTACTGCTTCTTTTAGTGCTTTGTTGAAGCTTTTTCCTACTCCTGCGGCTGCTTCAAGTATAACTGCAGTAGTAGCTACGGTGTTTAGTGCTTGTGGTTTATCGAAGTAGTAGTTTTCATTGTTTCTATAGAGCCTATATGCTTTTTCTTTTTCAACTGAGATAGCTGACTCTTTACTAGGGTCAACGCTCTCTGGCATAGAGAAGCTTTCCCACCAACTATAGTTTTCTAGCTCATCCCTCATATCTAGCGCATAGTAGAGCGAAGTGTTGTTTTTTATCTTTATAGAGTTGCTATCTGTAGTAGCTGTGATAGATCTAAACCAAGCAGGTATCAAGTCATACTTTGTAGAAGAGCTTGATGCTAGAGGAGAGAGAGCTCTAGTAGATATATTTAACGAGTTGCTTTTTTCTTCAATCTTGTTTGCCATATTTGCAGTTATGGACATCATTTGAGAGTCAGAAATCTCTGAGGTTAGTCTATCTGATATAGATGCTATCTTTGCTTGGAACTCATCGCTTGCCTCTGTGTTGCTTGGGTTTAGGCTCTCTTGATACTTTGCTACTGCACTATCAAACTCGACATCTTTAGCTGCTATGTTTGCAAGCCTCTGTTGCTCATCTGCTGGCAGGAATAGAAGTTCAGGTGTGGTCATAAAAAGCTTAGATAGTGTAGTAGTCTCAGCGTTTAGCTTTCCTTTCCACTCTCCTATGTTAAAAGATAGATACTTTATAGAGGACTCCTCTATACTATCTGAGCCATCTTCATAGGAGGTGGAGCTACTCTCTATAACTGCTATATCACTCAGATATCCACTAGATGATATAGATGTGCTCGTACTACCACCTATATCAGCAGAGCTATCTGATGAAAATGAAACTAGCTTATACTCCCTAGTAGTCTGAACAGGTGTATCATCACTACTCTCTTCACTTGTATCTGATGCAAATGACTCAAGCTCAGTCACATCTATAGTGACAGGCACACTCTGTGCAACTCTAGTTTTGCCGTTTTTAAAGGCATTTTTAAAATCATCATCATCTAGATAGCCATCATATCCATCCTCTCTCATAGCTTTTACAAAACTAGCTATGTTCTCTCCACGACTACCGATAAACTGCTTGAACAGATCAATACCTGAAGTCTGGTTGGATACAAATGGATCAGAATCAATACCCAAAAGAGAGGCTATATGGTCTTGGGCGCTTTTTCGTCTTTGCTCCATAGTTCCACTATAAAGCTCTGCAAAACTCTGAACTAGTGTGGTATATGGCGTGACAGAGCATGACTCATAGCTAGGGCAGATAGAGTACATATCACTCTCAAATTCAGAACCATCTAGATAGCCCTCATTTGCTTTTACTATAGCACCATTTGATAGTGTAGAGTCAAGTGTTATAGAATAGTAACCTTCACTATTTGTTGCGTTTTGTTCAGTAGCTAAAACATTCCCATCAGCATCAAATACTTGAATAGTAGCTAGATTTATAGGGTCATCTATGACAAAACCAGATATGGTTGTGCCATCTTGAGTTTCAGTCTGAGTTTTTGGGTCTCCTGTAGAGCTATCACCACCAGTGCTACTAGATGTTGTTCCATCACTAGTAGAGCTACCGCCCCCTCCGCCACAGCCTCCAAGTAGTAGTCCTACTGCTACTACTAGTGAGGCAACTATATGCTTTTTACTCTCTCTCTCTCTCTCTCTCTCTCGAAAACAGCCATTCCGAAGCTCCTCTATGATGTATTTGTCTGAAAAATGCTAGAAGTTTACAAGAATATTTGTTAAATAAAGCTAAGCTATAGAGTATCTACGCCTAAAAGTTTGTATAAATTTTAGGCACTTATGCTTTTTAATGTTTGCTTATAGTTTTTCTGGTTTGCAGAGGGCTTCTTTTTTGTTGCTTTTAACTTTGCATTTTTTGCAGATGTGAGTAGGGGAGGTTGTGAATTTTTTTAGCTTAGTTTTTTTTATCTCACATAGTTTTTTCAAAACTTTTTAACTCCAATATCTTTGATTTTGTCTATCTTGCATCTTGTAGCATACTCTGCATTATATCATAGTCTAAAACTAAGAAATTAAAGTGAAGCTTTGACCCTGATAAATCATTATTCCTTACTATCTATCTCACCTCTTAAAGCATCTTTTGTTAACTCTATGATTTTTGCTAATTCATCTATTATTGTTTTATCTATTGGTTTACCCTCTTTTAGTAGTGTGTTTAGCTCAGTGCAGATATCACTTAGTTTTTTAGCTCCAATAGTTCCACTTGAGCCTTTTAGAGAGTGGATTTGTGCTTGGGCGTTGTTGTTATATCTTATATCATCTATAATGGTGCTATAGCTATCATCTAGAGTTTTTAAAAACATAGTATACATATTTTTAATAGACTCCATATCTCCATCTAGATTGTCTATCAAAAACTCCTTATCTAATACTATACCCTGCTGTGTAATTGGATTTGATTTATCATCACTATCTTGGGAGTTTT
>CAZAFM010000111.1:0-5313 GCA_964484395.1 uncultured Campylobacterales bacterium
TTTTTTTTTTCTTTCTTTGTTTTGGATTTTTTTTAGCTCTATTCTTTTTCGTTGAATTTCTTCTTTCATCTTCGGGTTTTTTTCGTTTGAGTCTTTAATGCCTGCATTTTTTTTTACCTTTTGTTCTTTTTTTCTTTTGCCCCTTTTTTTGGCTTCTTCTATTTTTTGGTTTAATCAACTATTGCATCTTTAGTCTTATGTATAGCCTCTTGAGACTCTTTTATCTTTTCGAGCATTTTGACTCTTTGCATACTTAGCTGAAAGATAGTTGAGTAGTTCCATCTCTGTCCGTAGCTATCGATAATATCTGGTTTTTTAAACTTCGTTCCAGTGGGCGCAAAAGCCACATCACCATTAAAAAACTTCAAAAAAGCCTCAGCATTTCTATCTTTTTCTAATACAAGGTCAATAAGTGTTGTACTTAAAAAGAGCATTATTTTGTCAAAATAAGCCCTAAGTAGATAGTTCGCATATCCAAAAATAACCTCTTCATCATCACTTACAAGTGAACCAGTTATTTTTATGGACATATCTTGAAGGGTTTTTACAAAACTTTTACCAAATGTGAAGTTGTTGATTCGCCTGAAATCAAACTCAGTTCTTGTTAGTTTTTTAAGTTCATTTTGTATTCGCAGGTCTATGTTGGACTTTTTGAGAAACTTATCAAACTTTTCAAGCTTCTCTTTTGGAATATCATCATAGTATCGCCTTGCAGCTCTATCTTTACTTTGGGTTGCTGGTGTGAATTTTTTGATCAGTAGCTGATTGTTTACAAAAAATATAGCATCCCTTTTGTGTAGGTCTAGGATTTTTTTGACTGCACTTCTTATCAAGTCCTTTTTCGTGCTTTCTTGCTCTATACTATCAAGAGATTCAATCATTATACCTACGGACTCTTTTGGAAGAATGTATATCTTATCTTTCTCGTTTTTTACTTTTAGGTCTTTTTCTATATCTTTGTACTCTTTTTTTAGCCTATCTACATAGATGTTGTTTTCAATATCGAACAATTTTAGCCTTATAGATGCTTTGTTGTTGGCTCTAAAAAACACATAACATTTAAAGCCTTTTTGTGAGAAGTAGTCAAATATAGCATTTCTTATTAGCTCCTTAGTATCAGTGCCAAACTCATTACAATCTTCAAAAAGCTTACAGATGGCAAACTCATCACTATCTGTAAAATCACTCTCTGTTTTGTAGACTGAGTTTAGTTTTTGGATAACTGTAGCATAAATCTCTTCTGTTCTAGTTTTGCTCATTATATTATCCTATCGGGCAGATTTCCTCTGCTTCTATTAAACCATTCATGACCTGAGAGTTTTACCTTCTGGTCCTCCCCAATAAACACTTCTATACCTCGTTTTTTTAACTCTTTTGTAATTCTATCTAATTCACTATCGTAACCAAATATAGAGATGAATTTTGGTATTGAGTATTCCCACTCTTTTTGATCCTTTTCTCCCCCAAAAACCGCTTTTCTCATCTGTGATAAATAGGCTTTTTTTAGCATCTCTCCAATAACTGGTATTCTTGTTTTTACTTTTGTATATGGAAACAGTATAGCAACAACTTCTAGTTTATCTCCTTTTATGGCTGCTTCATATGCTCTATCTAATTCACTCCTCCACTTTAACTCAAGCTCTCTTGCCTCGCTAAAGCCTGTTAGAAAAGGGTGTTTGTCTATTAGTTCAAGACAGGTAGGGTAGTTCTTATCTCTAAAATTTCTAAGGAAGCTCTCACCCTCTTTAGCAAACTCTCTTAAGGCTTCAAGCTCTTTTTCGTAAGTTTTGAAAACCTCAAGCTCTCGTATCTCTTCTATAATATTGGTGTAGATTCTATTTTTTATCTTTCTTGATATGGTCTCATATAGTCGGTCACCATACTCTAGGACACTTTTATACTCTGGTGTCTCCTTCAAAAACTTATTTCTAGCCACAAGAGTGAAAAACTCTGAAAAATTTCTATTTCTAATAGCAGTTTTCATCTCTATAAAAAGGGTTGGAGTTCTAAGTAGGGCAGTAATTATAGGTCGCTTACTAGGAACAGTATAGAAGTCGTCTAATAAAGCCTTAGCTCTCTCCTTGTCGCCATGCTTTACCACATACTCTTGAGCCTTTTTGTATGCTTCTTCCCATTTTTTTTCTACCTCTAAAAAAGCATCCGTCTCTTTTAGAAACTCACTTCTTTGTGCACTCTGATATAGTCTTATGTAGTTTTTATCTTTTTTGTACTGCAAGAATTGATTGTAGCCTTCAAACTCTTTTATCAGCTTGGTTATTTTAGCTCTTTTCTCAGGAATATCCCTAAAGGGCGCTAATACATCAATCGCGTTTTCATAGAGTCCTTTTGAGAAGAGCTTAAAAGCATTTTCAAATGTTTTATCAAAAAGCGCTTCAAGTGCTACATACTCATCACTTCTTTTCAGTAATGGGTTACTCTGAGTTAGTTCATATGCACTTACAAAATCACCCTTATCTATCTCATGAGCTAAATCATCAGCATTAAAAAGCTTATAAATATACAGGCTACTCCCGCTATCTAGAAGTGAAAGAGTATCATTTGACCTTAGGCTAATGCTTATAATATGGTTTTTGCTGACTATTATGTTTTCAGAGATTAACTCTCTGTTTTGTATGTCTATTATGCCTAGTTGCTTACTGTCAGTGCTAAAAAATAGGTATCTACTATTGTTATATGGTTGGTGTAGCTTGATGCTTCTGTTTAGCTTGACTGATATTGTTTTTAACCTCTTTTTTTCTAAAACATCATAAAAGTGTATATCTCCAAGATTTGAGCAATATACAAGTGTAGAATCATCAGCTTTTACACCACTACTTATCGCATTTGGCAGAAGTTTCTGTCTTACTGGTTCACTATATGTATCTAGGTCACTTATTGTTATTTTCCCATCTAGTCCTGTTGTCAATAAGAATTTATTGTCACAAAAAAAGTTGATAGATGAGACACTATCTGAATGAGGAGGTATTTTGTCAAAAAGTGACATTGATTTTAGAAGGATTATATCACCATAGCCTGACTCATATCCTAGACCTAGAAATCTTTTGTGATTATCTAGAACTCCATTAGTTATTTTATCTGCAAAAGGCTCACTTCTGTGTGTAACCTCAAGGTTATTCACACTAAAAAAGATAAGTTCCCTTTGTAGGCTAGGTATAATAAGTATAGACTTGTCATCTGAGAAAAAAAGAGCCTCTTGGTAATCAATATCCATATCAGGTATCTCTGAACTAAACACTATCTCATTTTTTGTAGTATCTAGAAGCTTTATCTCTTTTTTCTCTGTTATAAAAAGGTATCTGTTTTCACCTATGAGGCTCCCCCACAGGATTTTGACCCTAAGCTCATATCTATGTAAATATTTCATAATTTGGATTTTACCATAGAAGATGTTATAAATAGCATATCTACTTAAATACTTTTTTGTTATTATTTTGTCACAAGAGGATGGTGACTATGCGATACTTTTTTTATCTTATGTTTTTGAGTCTGTATTTGTTCGCTAGGCAGTTTGAAGCTGTGGTGGAAGTAGAGGAGTATGATAAGAATATAGTGGCTCTAGGAAGGGAGCTTTTTGGCGACCCTATATTATCAAAAGATGGTACAATCTCCTGCTTGTCATGTCACTTTGAGTATGGAGCTGATGTAACTCCACGCTCTTTTGGCGTAGGAGGGCAAGAGGGCGAGGTCAACTCACTGAGTGTTTTTAACTCATCATTAAACTACTTCCATCATTGGAGTGGAGATATTCCATCTTTGCATGAGCAGTTTGACAACCCTGTGAAGTCAAGTATAGAGATGTCTTCAGATGAACAGATTATAGACAAAAGACTAAATAGTTCTAGTAAGTACAAAGAGCTTTTCTTAAAAGCATACGGGGAAAAACCAAGTTATGATTTAGCAAAAAATGCTGTGGTTGCATTTCAAGAGACTCTTGTTACTCCTTCAAGGTTTGATGAGTTTTTGCTAGGAAAAGAGGAGTTAAGCCAGCAGGAGCTAAGAGGGTTTAAGTATTTTAAAAATTATGGTTGTGCTAGTTGTCACAATGGTAGAAATCTAGGAGGTAACTCTTTGCAGAAGTTTGGAGCAATCATACCTAGGGTAGTGGATGGTAAAGAGGAGGGCTATTTTAGGGTAGCATCTCTAAGGAATGTAGCAAAGACGGCTCCATATTTTCATGATGGAAGTGTAGGGGATTTGAATGAGTCAATCAAGCTAATGGGTTATCACAATTTAGGAACACATCTTAGCACAGAAGAGATAGAAGACATTGAAGCCTTTTTGAAAACACTAACAGGCAAACTCCCTACCACTTGGAGTTTTGAGTGAAGTATTTAGTTATTGCTGTTTTGTTTATAGGGCTAGCTATATGGAACTATCACTACAAAAGCTCACTTGACCAGTATTTTGAAGAGTTTAATGCTAATAGTGCACAGATAAAAGATATAAAAGATGATATTTTAAAGCTAAATTACACCATACAAGAGAGTGTTCTTTTTCAGTTTTATAATAATGACAAAATCAATGAAGAGTATAAGATGACTATGCTTTTGATTGATGATTTAAAAAACAATCTAACACAACATCCAAGAACCATAGAGGAGCTTACAAAGCTTCAAGAGATGATGCGTTCAAAGTATGAGGTAATAAAGGATTTATATATTTCAAACGCAAAGGTGAAAAACTCCATCACATATCTCTCATCTCAGCTATACAAGCTAGAGGAGTTTGACAAGGAGTACACACATCTTGTTGTTGAGCTAGTGAACTACTTTTTTCAGGTCAAAAATAGTTTAGACTTCTCCCATATTCAGAATAAAGAGCTTTTTGATAGTATACTTGCATACTCTTTTGAAGACAAGAAGAAACAACAGTTCCAAAATATGCTAAAAATCCACACAGTCCTACTTCTAGATGAGTTTCCTAGCTATATTTTGTACATAGACCAAGCTACAACTACCAAAGAGATTGAACAAACACAAAAGGTATTTAAGACCTTCTTATCTGAGAGTGAGGAGCTAAGATTTGGTTTTGATGTTCAGATATTTTTTATTGTTTTTGCTGCTAATTATTTGTTATGTGTGATTTTATATCTTCTACTACATAGTGAAAACGAGAATACAAAGATTATAAAGCTTCATGAGTAGTTTAAACAATCAATAAAAACAGATGTTCTAACAAAGCTTCCAAATAGACTAACATACTACAGTTTTGCTATAAAACAAAACAGACAATTTCACTTAATGCACATTGATATGATTGAGTTAAGTACTTTAACTCCATTTTTTGGATCTG
>CAZAFM010000112.1:0-4793 GCA_964484395.1 uncultured Campylobacterales bacterium
TACTGGTTTTTATCTTGAGTTTATATATACTTCCTCTACTCTCCCTTTGCTCTTTTGGGAGTCTTATCATTACTTTGACTTCATTCCTGCCTCTTTGCTGTCTTAAAGCCTCAGCTCCATAGTAGGACTCTCGTATTTGAGATGCAATATCTACTGCACTTACTCCTAGAGTATGCGCAAGTGGCAGAAGCTCCATCTCAAACTCCTTTTTTCCGGGAGTAAATCCATCATTTATATCACTAACCCCACCTATATTAGCAAGCTCCGAAGCAAGAAATGAGCTAGCCTCATCAAGCACCCTTTCATCATTATGACTAAGTTCCACACCTAATGAGGACTTATCACCCCCAGGTCCTCCAATGTCTGATTTAAACTTAACATACTCTACACCACTAAGAGCGCCTACTTGCTCTCTCCAGAGATTGTTAAACTCAGCAGTAGATATAGGGCGTTGCTCATAGTCAGTTAGATAAAAAACCACCCTAATACTATTCTCATTTATCCTGCCAAGATAGCCCTCTAGTAGGTTGCCTCCAACATCATCTACAACTTGTACACCACTTTGTATTATTTTGTCGTGTATGTTTTTAGTATCTTCCATAGTTGAGCCTACAGGCATTTTTACCTCTACAAAGGCTCTATCACTCTCTACCTTTGGCATAAGAGAGAAGCCTAATCGTCCACTTTGAGCATAACCTATTACAATAGTAAGTGTCGCAATTGCTACAGCTATAGTAAAAAACCGATGCCTTAGCGCAAATTCCAAAGATGGTCTATAGACAGCTAGCACAAACCTATCTAATGAGTTCGCTATTTTTTGCTGATTTCTATACAAAAAGCCTGAAATTTTTCCATCATGGCTCTTTTTGGAGAACGCCAAGTGGTTTGGAAGGATAAAAAGCGCCTCTATCCATGAAATAATAAAAACAGTAAAAACAACAAAAGGTATAACACTAAAAAACTTACCCATCATTCCTGGTACAAAAAGAAGAGGTGCGAAGGCCACAAGGTTTGTAATAATAGCAAAAGAGAGAGGTACAGCTATATCTTTTGCCCCTTGTGTTGCTGCACTAATATAGTCCATCCCCCTTTTACGGTACTCATAGATGTTTTCACCAGCAAGTATAGCATCATCTACTACAATACCTAGTGTAATTATAAAGGCAAACATTGAGACCATATTTATAGAAACATCCATATTTGGCAGGAAAAGCATCGCTCCTAAGAATGATATAGGAATACCTAATGACACCCAAAAAGCCAACCTAAACTCTAAAAATGCTCCTAACACAACCAACACAAGCACTAGACCTATAAGCGCGTTTTTTAGTAGGAGGTTTAATCTAGCCCTATATATATCTGACATATCACTATTTAATTCGACTTTTATACTAGAAGGAAGCTCGTCACTAAACTCAGCAATAGTCTTTTTTACAGCATCTGAAACCTCTATTGGAGAGTTATTACCAGAGCGGTAGATGTTTATATCTATAGCGTTTTTGGCGTTATAGGTAGTTGCTATATCACTCTCATCAAAACCATCTTCAACATTAGCTATATCACTTAGTCGCAAAACTGAGCCATTTGGACTTTTTTTGATGACTATATTTTCAAACTCTTTAGCAAAATCTCTTCTCTCATCTACACGAAGCAGTATCTCACCACCCTTTGACTTTATTGTTCCGCCTGAGAGTTCTACTGCCTCTCTTTCTATCTTGTTTGCTATCTCCTTTAGACTAAGTCCATACTTTTCTATATTGGCATTATCAAAGGAGATTTTTACCTCATAGCCCTTAACATCATCTAGCTCTGCTTTTGATATACTACTATTTAGAAGAAGTCTATCTCTTAGTTTTTCACCATACTCACGCAAAACTAATTCACTCACATCACCATATATAGCAATATCAACCACTCTTCTATCTCTAGTATTTAGAGATATATTGGGCTCTTCTGCATTTAGTGGAAAGGTAGATATAGAGTCTACATCTTGCTTTATCTCTTGAAATATCCTCTGCCTATCCTCACCCTCCTCTAGCTCAATCACTACATTTGCTGAGCCTTCATTGGCAGTTGAGGTTATCTCTTTTATACCAGATATATTTTGTATACTCTCTTCTATCGCTCGCACAATAGACTTATCAACCTCTTCAGGTGTAGCACCTGGGTATGGGACATTTATAGTTACTATATCAAGATCAAAAGATGGAAAAACCTCTTTTTTGATAGTTAGAGCACTATATAGCCCACCTAACAAAAATACGACCATCAAGATATTTGCGGCAACCTTGTTTTTTGCCATCCATGCGATAGCTCCTCTTTGGTGGGTCATTCAGAAGCCTCTTGGACTTTAATTTTTATACCCTCAGCAGGTGAGTTTAGGTTTGTAGTTATGATTTGCTCATCTGGTTCTATGTTTTCTACATAGATGTATGATTCACCTTTATAGATACTTTTTAATGGTTTTTTAACTAGCTTTCCATCTCTTGCTACCCATACACTCTGATTACTTCTAACCAAATCCCATGGGAGCTTTGTGATATTTTCTATCTTTTTAGCAATTATAGATATATCCACATATGAACCTGCAAATATAGGATTATCTCCACTTAGTGGGCTAGGAAGCTCTATGAGTACTCTACCCTTTTGAGTGCTTGGCTCAAGTGTTGGTAGATAGTTTAATACCACCCCCTCCTTACTTCCTTTAAGCCAGAGAGGGGAGATAAGTGCTTTTGTCTCTCCAAAGTCTATATATTGTAACTCCTCTTCAAACACATCAGCCTCTATCCAAAACTTATCTACTGCTACTAAGCTCAAAAGCTTTGTATTTGTTCCTACATAGGCTCCAAGTGAAACATCTTTACTCTCTACCACTCCACTAAAAGGGGCTTTTATAGAGCATCTTTGTATATCAAGCTTTGCTTTTTCTAAGTCAGCTTTTGCACTTCTTAAAGCTGCTTTTACACTTCTTAGTTGTGGCTCCCTTAGAGCAAGTGTGCTATTTGCATCTGGTATGACTGTATTTAGTAGTTCTAGCTCTTTTTTAGCTACTTTTACCTTACCTAGTTCTAACTCCAAATTGGCTTCTGCACTTTTTAAGGCTGCTTCTTTTTGGTCAAGTATTGCTTTGTAGTTTGAGTCATCTAGCTTTAGAAGAAGTTCGCCCTTTTTGATTTTCTCACCTGGCTTTAGTTTTGGGCTTACATAGACTACTTTTGCGCTTACTTCTGCGTTTATACTACTTTTTGTGGAGGGCTCTACTCTCCCTGTGGTTTTAATTACTATGTTGTGGTCTTGCTTTTCAAAAGTAGCAGTATCTACAAAAGTAACTGCCTCCAATCTACTTTTTGATTTCTCTTTTGCTTTTGGGGCTGTTTGAACTAGCATTTTTGCTACAAAAAAGCCACCTATGATGATAATAATTGGTAAAACTACATAGATTATTTTTGTTTTTTTACTGCTCACTTTTTTCTCCTATGGATTTAAAATCACTCACACTAGCACTTGACCCAAGTGCGCTTAAAAGAGTAATTCTCTGCTCTATAAGTGCTGCTTTTGAGTTAATAAGGTCTATTTCACTTCCTAGAAATGAGTTTTGTGCATCTAGTACATTCAAAAAAGAGTCATCCCCACCAAGATACATATCTAGGTTTCTCTCATAGCTAAGCTTTGCTAGGCTGTGGTTTTTTTTCTGTGCATCAAGTATTTTGTACTGAGCCTTAGCTCTTGTGTATGCATCTTCTACCTCTTTTAGGGCAACAAGAACTGTTTTTAGATAGAGATACTCTGATTCATCAAGGTTTGCTTCTGCTGCTTCTATTCGTGAGAGCTTTGCGCCACCATCAAAAAGCACCAATGAAGCACTTCCAAAGAGGTTAGATACCCAGTCTTCAAACATCTGTGGCCAGCTAGTAGCTTGAGTTAATATAGAGAGTCCTATATCAAACTTTGGATATAGGTCTTTAACCCTTGAAGCTAAAAGTGCATCTTTTGAGTACATAGCAAAGTAGCTAGCCCTTATATCAGGTCTATATAGAAGAAGTGAGCTATCTATCTGCTTTGGCTGAAGCTTATCAACATCTACTAGCTTAGGTGAATATGAGAAGCTTTCTAATGGGTCCTTCCCTGCTAGAAGTAATAGAGCTCTTTTTAGACTAGATATGGTAGTCTTTGTGTTTATTAGACCTACTTTTAGCCTCTCTATTTGTTGTTGCTGTCTATACACATCTACTGCATCTACTTGTCCATTTGCAAAGCGTAACTTGATGATTTCTAATATATCTTCATAGATTGAAAGTTCATCCTCTAATAGCTCTTGTTTTAAAATCTCAGCACCTAAGGTATACCAGTTTTTAGATATCTCCTCTACGAGATTTAGGGCTGACTCTTTGTAGCTTTCTTCTGTTTTTAAGAGCTCAAACTCTTTTGAGGTACTAAGTGCACCAAGCCTTCCCCAAAGGTCTATCACATATCTCAAAGTTCCATCAAATCTATAGCTCTCACTATCGACTTTAGCTCCATGTACTGTGTTCTTTTTGGAGCCATCAAGCTTAGTAGATAGAGTTGGCATCAAAATAGCATCCTGCTCTTCTAATGCAACTCTTGAGGCCTCTATCCTAGAAAAAGCAATGTTTACATCAGGACTTTTTTTTAGTGCTTCTTTGATAAATGCGTTTAGATTACTATCTCCTAAACTCTCCCACCAGAACTTATCCCTACTTGAGGCATTTCTCTCAAGCACTTCTGGAAGTCCAATGGAGTCTATATCTACACTACTTTTATAGCTACAACCA
>CAZAFM010000113.1:0-4666 GCA_964484395.1 uncultured Campylobacterales bacterium
CCTACAACTACTAAAAGAACAAGACCTAACCAATGAAGCAAAACAACACATAAACTTTAATGGCTTTAGTACTATCACTGCAACTTTAAATGCAGTGATACCTTTTGGTTATGATAGACAACCAGAACCAGAAGTTGTAGTGGTAGAGGAAGTTAAAGAGGTAGTTGTTGTTGAAGATGTAGATAGTGATGGGGATGGTGTATATGATAAATATGATGAGTGCCCAGGAACTCCTCATAAATTCACAGTAAATGATGTTGGCTGTCCTATTGATTACAAATTTGATATACAGTTTGACTTTGATAGTGCAAAAATCAAGCCTCAGTTTAAAGAGGAGATTGTAGACTTTGCTGAGTTTATGGATAACGCACCTAACTACGATGCTGAGCTTCAAGGCTATACTGATAGTGTAGGAAATGCTGATTACAACAAAAAGCTATCTCAAAGAAGAGCTAATGCGGTAAAAGAAGAGCTTCAAAAGTATGGTATTGCTAGTGATAGATTAAAAGCTGTTGGTTATGGCGAAAGCAACCCTGTAGCTTCAAACAAAACTAAAGAGGGTAGATATCAAAACAGAAGAGTTCACGCTAAAATAATAGAAGATAAATAGATGTTAAAGGAGTCTAACCTCCTTTAACAAACCTCTTACAATCCTGCCATTTTCCTAGCTTCCTTAGGGCTTATAGCCTCTGCCCATAAGTCATCTTCTATTAAGTACTCTTTAACAGGTTCACCTTCAATAATATGAGAGCTTACTATCTTGTCTATCTTCTCTTCATTCAAACCTACATACATATGATGACCCGGCTCTACTAGCATCACTGGTCCTAGAGAGCATCTGTTCATACACGAAGTCCTTACCGGTACTACTGTTTGGCTTAGACCATTCTCCATAAGCTTTCCTGCTAGGTAGTCAAAGAGCCTATTGTTTTCACTATTAACACAACTTGGCTTTGGGAAACCTGGAGGTGCTTGAAACTCACATTTGAGCATATAAAAAGCAGGTTGTGGAACTATCATAATTATCTCCTTTGAATTAGGGTTTTTCCATAAGAGATATTTTACAAGTAAAAAGATTAAATAGGAGTAATTTTATCGGAGTTTATTGAAGTTTTGACCTAAGGGTGTAACCCTTAAGTCGTATTGATTATAGAGCCTCTTCGTTTTCCTCATCAGTTCTAACTCTGATAACTCTATCTATAGAAGTAACAAATATCTTACCATCACCAATTTTTCCAGTTTTGGCACTGTTTTTGATAACATCTACTACTTTATCTACATTGTCATTTGACACTACTACTTCAAGCCTTATCTTAGGTAGAAAGTCCACAACATACTCAGCTCCTCTATATAGCTCCGTATGTCCTTGCTGTCTTCCATATCCCTTGACTTCACTTACTGTCATACCACTTATTCCTTCATCTGTCAAAGCGTCTTTAACATCTTCAAGTTTAAAGGGCTTGATAATCGCTTCTATTTTCTTCATATACTACTCCTTAGCTTTGTTGCTTTAAAAATTCAGGATAAGTCTCAAGTCCGCACTCGTACAGATCAAGTCCTTCATACTCCTCTTGCTCACTGACTCTTAGACCCATAATCATTTTTATAATATACCATACTATAAATGAAGATACAAATGTAAATGCACCTATCACAACAATACCTTTAAGCTGAGCAAAAAGTGATACATCTGGATTGAACAGACCAACAGCAATAGTTCCCCAGATACCATTTACAAGGTGAACAGAAAGTGCACCAACAGGATCATCTATTTTGAACTTATCAAACATCGGTACTGCAATTACTATCAATATACCAGCAACAAGTCCATCAATCAGAGCTACACCCATACCAATATCAGGTCCAGCAGTAACTGCAACAAGACCACCTAGAGCACCATTTAGAACCATAGTGAGGTCAACTTTTTTATAAACAATTTGAGTTAAAATTGCAACTGTAATAGCACCTGTTGCTGCTGCCATGTTAGTGTTTGCAAAAATAGCACCTACAGCATTTGCATCATCATAACTTCCAAGAGCTAGCTGAGAGCCACCGTTAAACCCAAACCAACCCATCCATAGGATAAATGTACCAAGAGTTGCAAGAGGCATAGATGAACCAGGAATTGGTCTTACTTTACCATCTTTTGTGTATTTTCCTTTTCTAGCTCCTAGCAGAAGCACACCAGCAAGAGCTGCCCAGCCACCAACTGAGTGGACTATAGTTGATCCAGCAAAGTCAGAAAAACCAGACAGAAGACCACCAAGTTCACTTCCACCCCAAGTCCAGTGACCTTGAATAGGATAGATAATACCACTTAGAACAACTACAAATATCAAAAATGGCCAAAGCTTCATTCGTTCAGCTATGGTACCACTAATAACAGAAGCTGCTGTTGCCACAAAGACCACTTGAAAGAAAAAGTCAGCCATCATAGAGTGTCCCATCTCAGGGTCATCGCTAAAACCACTCAAAAATGCACCACCACCTATAAATGCATTCCCTTCTCCATACATTAGGTTATAACCTATGATGTAGTACATAAAACTTGCTATTGAAAAAAGTAGGAAGTTCTTAACTAGAATTGTCGTGTTATTCTTAGTTCTAGTCAAACCTGACTCCAACATAGCAAAACCTGCTGCCATCCACATTACAAAAGCACCAGATATCACAAACAAAAAGGTATCCAATGCGTACTTGAGTTCACCTAAGCCATCCATTTAGCTCTCCTTCTTTAAAAGTATGAAAAAATTATATAACTTATAGTTCATCTAACCTACAATTTCGTTGCCTATTTTTTGTACAATTATCAGCCTCTTTAAATATTTATCTACTTTTGATAAAATTCAGCAAAAAAATGGATGTCAATGAAATATGATGTAATAGTAATAGGTGGAGGACACGCAGGTATAGAGGCCTCACTAGCATCTGCAAAAATGGGTCTTAATACACTTCTAATAACCATGCAAGTAGAACAAATAGGCGCTCCATCATGCAACCCAGCCATAGGAGGACTAGCCAAGGGACATTTAGTAAAAGAGCTAGATGCTCTAGGTGGGGTTATGGGAGAGATTACTGATAGCTCTGGGATACAGTTTAGGATACTAAATGCTTCAAAAGGACCTGCTGTAAGAGGCTCTAGAGCGCAGATAGATATGGATAGGTATAGGATAGCTGCGCGAGATAGAATTCTAAATCAAAAAAACCTAACAGTAATCCAAGAGAGTGTAACAAGCATAGATATACAAAACGCAGAAGCAAAAGCCACTATAACAGAGCTACAAAACCGCTATGAAGCTAGTAAAATCATCATAACTACAGGAACTTTTCTAAATGGACTTATACATATAGGTACAAACAAACTTCGCTCAGGCAGGTTCGGTGAGTTTGCTTCTAGCGGACTAGGGCTAAAAGAGATGGGTCTTGATATAGGGAGGCTAAAAACTGGAACTTGTGCTAGGATACAAGGAAAAAGCATAGACTTTGGGGTGCTTGAAGCCCACGGCGGAGATGAAAACCCTACCCCTTTTAGCTTCAAAAACTACGAAAACTTCAACCCAACCCAACTTCCTTGCCACATAGCCTACACAAACGAGAAAACCCATGAGATAATAGAAAAAAACTTCTTTCAAGCACCGCTTTTTACAGGACAGATAGAAGGAGCAGGACCTAGATACTGCCCAAGTATAGAGGATAAGGTAGAGCGCTTCAGAGAGAGGGAACGACATCAGCTTTTTTTAGAGCCTCAGACTTTGGAGGCAAATGAGTTTTATGTAAACGGACTTAGCACATCACTACCCACACACATACAAAAAGAGATGATACACTCTATAGATGGGCTTGAAAGTGCTAAAATCACCCGCTTTGGCTATGCCATAGAGTATGACTACATAAACCCAACTGAGCTAAAGCACACACTAGAGTGTAAAAAAATAAAAAACCTCTACTTTGCAGGTCAGATAAATGGAACAACAGGCTATGAAGAAGCAGCCGCCCAAGGACTTATGGCTGGGATAAATGCTGCATTGAGTGTAGAAAAGCAGGAGCCTTTTATCTTGAGGAGAGATGAGGCTTATATAGGAGTGATGATAGATGACCTTGTGACAAAAGGCACAAAAGAGCCATATAGGATGTTTACAAGTAGGGCTGAGTATCGCTTGCTTTTGCGGGAGGACAATGCTATCTTTAGACTAACCCATCTAGGAAAAAAGCTAGGTCTGATAGATGATGAGGACTCTGAGTATGTAGAGGGCATAAGAGAGAAGATAGATAAGCTAAAAGAGCGCTCCAAAACTACATACATCACTCCTACAAAAGAGTCACTTGATAGACTTGAAAAACTAGGGCTTTCATCTATAAATGATAAAATATCCATCTTTACACTTGCAGCTAGAAAAGAGTTTGCACAAGAGCATCTAGAGGAGCTTATAGCAGATAGTGAAGGGTTTAGTGAGTTTGTCAAAAAAGAGGTTTTGACAGAGGCGAAGTATGACCACTACATAAAGGTTCAAGAGCTACAGATAGAGCATATGAAAAAGATGCTTGAGACAAAGATACCTGAAGAGTTTGAGTTTAAACGCGTGAGTGGACTAAGTAGTGAGATAGTAGAGAAGCTTGAAGCTATAAGACCCCCTACTTTGCATGCTGCATCAAATATAAGTGGAGT
>CAZAFM010000114.1:0-4350 GCA_964484395.1 uncultured Campylobacterales bacterium
ATATATATTATCATCTACAAAAAAGAGGTTTTCTTGAAGATACACTGCTTACTTATGAGCTTGGAAATGATCTCAAAAAGATGATACTTGCAAAGCCAGAAGTAAATACTACTGTTCGTGACTTTAGCGTGAGATTTACAAATAAAGAGTTTCTTGCTGATACTGAAGAGCTTTTTGATAGGATAAGGGTTTATAGAAATCAGATGGCACATCTAAGTGTGGGGGAGGATTTTGATAGCACTAAAAGTTTAGAAAGTGTTCTTTCAGGCTTCAAAGAGATTATTATCAAAGACGACCCCCTCTCAAAGCTAGAAGAGTACGCAACTTTTAAAATCAAAAAAATCATAGATCGTGATAGTGACCCTGAGTTTAGGTACCTAAGGAGAAAGTTTTGGCAAATCTATGGTTTTAATGGGCATAATTCAAAACTGATTAATGAGATTTATTCTGAAATATATTTCTTCATGCCATATAAAAATAGACATAAAATAAAAACCCTCAAAAAAGAGAGAGAGTTTATGGAGATACTTGACCTTCTTAAAAAAAATGATGAAAAAGGGCTAGATGCTGAGTCGTATAAGAGGCTAATGAAAAAACTACAAAAGGTAACAAATGGTAAGACGAGCTAAATTTTATCAATCACTTGGACTTAGTGAAAAAGAGCCTTTTTACAATATACTAATAGCGCTACTAGCTATAATGGGTGTAGGAATGATAGCTGATTTACTAGCTACTGTTTTTGGCTTATGGTTAGGGATATTATTGATAATTTCTGCTTATGTTTTATATAAATTTGTAAATCACAGAAGCAAAAATCTAAAGTTTAAACCACAGAGTGTAGAGAAAACAAAAACTCACCTAATCTCAATACTTCCATCCAGTGAAGAACTTTATATAAAAATCATAAAACTATATAGTAATCTAGAGAAAATCTATCTTATCAAAGACAAAAATAGCAAGGATAGTTGGTTACAAAAAGATAGCAAGCGAAGCATTAGGGAGGTAAAAACTATAGCAAACCCTGTCAATGTAATCTCCGCATGTGAGGAGATACTAGAGGAGCTAAAGGCTGAAGAGATTGATTTTGAGAATGTGGTTATTGATACTACTTCTGGTGTGGCGCTTTCTTCTATAGCTCTATATGAGGTGGGTAGGTTAAAAAAGATAGATACTACATACCTAAAGAGTGACTACGATAGAGATGGGAATAGAGTGGAGGATAGTGGGCAGATAACTAAGATAGACTTTACTTCTGAGTAGATTTATTTCAAACAAGTCAAGATATGTCAAATTATGATACTATAATACTTCTGCAAAGCTAACTATAGGAGGAGTAATGAGAAAAATATTCTTTGCGATTGTAGCTTTTTTGATGTTAAGTGGACTTGCTCATGCTAAGCAGGTTGCTACTTGTATGGCGTATGTTGTAGGTGCTACTTCTGAGATGAAGTGTAGTGGGAATTTTACTGGAAAGGCTACAATGGTTGACCTATATAAAAAGGGTTGGAGATATGTGGGTGATATAGGCGGGGCAAGTCAGTTTATACTTGTTTTTGAAAAGTAGATTATGACCTCTATGTTTTTGCTCTTCTCCCACTCTCTTACAGATGAGCAGATAGAAGATGCAAAAAACTCTCTTGGAGTAGATGAGTTTATCTCACTCCCTAACTCACTTCAACAAGCTTGGAGTAGCGTACCACCTGAGCTTGATGGAGTAAGAGAGTATGCAAAGCCTTTTTATGAGTTTCTCTCATACAGAGCTATGAAGGGGGATTTTGTCCTTGTCAGTGGTGACTTTGGGCTCTGCTATCTACTAGTACAGTGGTGTAAAGCTCACGACCTTATCCCTATATATGCCACTACCAAAAGAGATACAGAAGAGATAGAAACGACAAAAGGCATAGAGCGAAAAAGCACCTTTAAGCATGTGAGGTTTAGGAGATACTAGAGGTTGCAAAGAGTTTGATTTTGTATTACAATAATGATATACAACTTGACAAAGAGGATTTGTAATGGCTTCTTTAAGATTACCACAAGAGCTAGAAGCCCAGCTTGACACAGTGGCAAAACAGCAACATACCACCAAAACGACATTGATAAAAAATGCTATTGTTGCATTTTTGGATAAACTAAGAGAGCAAGAGAAGCTAAGCTCTCATGAGCTAGGTGCTGATCTTTTTGGTGTGTATGATGGAGATTCCGATCTTTCAACTCATATCAAAAGAAAAACTCATAAGTTCCTTCATGAAAAACACCCTCATACTTGACACAGGTCCACTAGTGGCACTGTTCAACCGAAATGACTACTATCATGAAGCTTCTCAGACTTGCCTTAGAGAGCTACAAGTAGAGCTAATCACAACTTGGATGGTAGTTACTGAAGCCTCTCATCTGCTACGCAAAAGTGTTCAGGCTCAATTAAACCTACTAGAATGGATTCGTCGTGGTGGGCTGAAGACTTGGAGTATTGACTTGGATGATATACCTCAGCTAATGGAGCTTATGGAAAAATATAAAGACCTCCCAATGGATATTGCTGATGGTTCATTAGTGTTACTTGCACAGAAGCATAATATTCGTGATGTACTTTCTATCGATAGTGATTATGATGTGTATAGGATTTTTAAGCAAGAACCATTTATAAACCATTTTAAACACTACATGTAGTTTGTTTTAAATGATAAAAACCTCATCTATATCCACTCCTTTTCCCATCCTAAGCCCTCTGTCTTTTATCTTGTAAATCCTAAAGTCATCACTGTTTATATCTATTTTTTGAAGTGTTTGCTCAAACTCCTCATATAGCTCACTACTCTTTATATCCATAGCCAAAAAAACAGAAAACTGTATCCGCAAAGCTCTACCCTCTAAGTTTCTTGCTACTTTTCTTAGTCTTTTTTCATCGCTTATGTCATAGCAAACCATATAGTTACTCATATTTTAGCCTCCTAAACTGACCTAGTATATTTCCCCTAGCATCTATGAGACTAACCTCACTATGCCTACTTAGAGCAAACACATCTGCCATGCTAAGGCTTACATCTTTGTGTAGGTATATACCACCTATCTGGTTTAGACCAACCACAAAGCTTCCTTTTATAGCATCTATCTCTATAGAGCCTTTGTTTATGCGGATTTTAGCGCTTCTATCTCTGATGATGAGTGCTCTTTTATCACTTTTCTCAGCCATGATTTTGTTCCTCCTATATCTTTTTCTAGCTTTTTCATAAATGGCGAAAGCTCACTCCATAGCCTACCTCTACTCTCACTCTTTAGATATACTCCATTTTTATCACTAAAGTCATTTAGCCCAAACTTTCTATCCAAAAAGAGCCTTGCTACAAAGTTGTTTACCTCTCCTCTGTGAAGCTCCAGCAGGTCGCTACTTAGCGCATAGTGAGATCTAAATGGAGTGTGCAAGTAGCTGATACTTGGCTCAAAGCCCTCCATATAGAGCTTAGCTGTCATAGTATGGTAGAGAATCGTATAGACAAAGCTAAGCATCGCATTTATAGGGTCAAGTGGTGGGTTTTTACTCCTGTATCCTTTAGTGAGATTGCGAGGGAAAAGCCCAAAGTACCGACTAAAGTATGCTTTAGCAAACATACCCTCAACCCCTAGAAGCTCATCTACACTTTTGGCACTCTCAGACATTCTAAAATACCCACTAGCATCCATCTCAAGGTTAAGAGAGTTTAGCGATAGTAGATGAGACTCAAACTTTAGCCAGACTATCTTTTTTGCAATCTCTACTCGATGAGCTGTCGCTTCAAACTGCATCTGCTTGAGGTCACTGTTTTTTGCAAACTGTGGAAGAGTGAGACTAAAAGTTTTTGAGTCTTTTGAGATAAAAAGCACAGCAATACTTGCACGACTTAGCTTTAAGATGTTTTTAGAGTTTATCTCCACTTCATCTGTGATAACCACCATGTCAAGAAGTCTTAGAGGTATCTTTTTATCGGCTATTTTTAGCACGCGGTTTTCTACTCCGAAGCTACCTATTTTGCTACTTACAAAAGCTACTCTCATATGATGATATCTCCTTTTTCGTTTATAGGAAGTGGCTTTGCTATGCCAAAAAGCATTGGGTTTTCCTCTACCTCTATGATATTTACATAGTCCTCATTATGATTAATGACCTCTTTTAGCCTAGACTCTAGCTCTTTTAGGGATACTCTGTTCAGTAATGCCTCAAGAGCGCTTTTTTGTCCACCTAGTGCATATGAGTATGCTATGCGTCTAACCTTTGCTAGCCTCTTAGGGTCTTTGATGTCATAGCAGATAAGATATAGTTTCTCCATATAGTCACCTCCTTTTCTAGTGGTAGTATACAGATAGTTCTTGACAACT
>CAZAFM010000115.1:0-4264 GCA_964484395.1 uncultured Campylobacterales bacterium
ATCGTGTCGGTGGTTCGATTCCGCCTCAGGCCACCACCTTTTTAAACCCCCTAAATACCGAACTTCTAAAGACTTTTTGAGATAAAATGGCTTCTTTGCGATACCTATGCGAAACTTACTAAATCTTTTTTTGACTATTAGAGTCGCTTCGCTCCAGGATTATAAAAAATGGATAGCAAGTGAGATGCGATACTTGCTTGAAACTCTGATATCTCATGACCTCCCTGCATTTTCACTTTTACCATCCTGCCTTTCCGCCTTTCAAGATGTGCTCTACCCTGCAAGTGTGAGCGTTTCTTATAAGGGGGGGGGGTATTTTAATGTTATTTCATTTTTATACACACTCTTAATGGTATGTTACTCGTTTATGAGGGAGCAGAAAAAAACATAATACACGCATTTAAGGGCTTTTGGCGATATGTAATAGGACATAAAAAGTTATAATTTGCACTCTTTTAGGTGACAACCATACCCTTGTGCAAAAAACTGCAAAACTATCTAATGTTCACGCAAATATTATATATCCAAAGAGTCAAATGAGCTATTCTCCCATATTTTTAAGAAGCTTTTCGTAGTCATCATGATCGCCAATCCAAAACCAAACAATAGTATCTTCTTGAAGAGTTCCAACAGCTCTATATGATATATTTATTCTTGCAGAAAATATTGGCAAAGCGGAGTGAACTCGCTTAAAGTTCAGACTTGGATGAAAGCTATCGACTTTAAAAAGTTTGTACTGCTTTTTTGCACGCTTCTGTATATCTGTTGGAAGTTTTTTGTATAGTTCTCTAAAATTTTTTGTCGTATGTGATATCATAGACTATGAGTATCTAATGGCTTTGTCTCTCTGTTTTTATACTCTGATATAGCCTCGTTTGCCATTTTTTCAAGCATAGACTCTGAGCTTGCAAAAAGTGTTTCCCATTTTTGTTCAGACTCTATTTCTTCTAGAAAGATTCTAGCGAGTTGATTTTGCTCTATCTCAGACAGAGCAGATGCTTTATCAAATACTTGTTGCATTGTCGCTGTCATAGCTTCCCCTTGTGTTGTATTTACCGATTTTATAGCTACTATTCATAGCTTGTATTTTAGGATTTTGATGATTATACCATAAGCATAACATTTCGTTATCTTGAGCGAAAAAGCAAAGCTCTGACCCTTAGTGGCGTTATAAAACAGTTTCCTTGATTAGTTGTGAGTTAAAACTTGATTTTGCAATGTTTTTTGTACAAATGCGTTCAATGACATACCACTTTTAAGTGCTTCTTTGTATATTTTTTTATGTAGTTCTGGCTCAATCCTAACATTAAAAACACCCTTGTATGTTTTTTGTGGTTCTCGATTTAGCTCTTTGCAGGTTTGTATATAGTCATCAACTGCATTATGAAAGTTTTCTTCTAACTCATCTGCTACGGTTGCTTCAAAAGTCACTAGATCATCTATCATCTCTAGTTTTCCAAAAAAACATTTATCCTCTGATGAATACCCTATACTTGCAATGTAACCTTTGTATTCTATAGTGTTAGCCATCACACACCTCCGATAGTTTTACTTGAATCTGTTTTATAAGATAAACTTTCAAAATATCTGAAGGATGTGGCTTATGAAGGTTTATCAAAACATCTTTTGTTTTGTTGTAAAACTTTACAGCTGAACCATTTCCTTCAATCTTTACAAAACCACAAGAACCTAAAAGAGTCTCTAACTCTTTAAAAGTTAAATCTTTTTTTGGTGGGGTTTGTAAAAATTTGTTTAATAGTTTATCTTTTTTACTCATAACCGCATGGTATCATTTTTTAGTTGCAAAGTCAATAAAATAAAATATTTAGTGAATTTTTATGCATTTTGCAAAACAGAGCCGACACTTTTATGCTTGCACTCTCTATGAGAAAGTATCGGTTTGTGCATGGAATCTCAAATGCGGTACTAAGGCTAAATACACATACTTCGCAACAGAATAACATGACCGAAACAAGTTTCAGTTTCCAAAAAGTAAAAAATTAACCTCTGACCCTCAATGCCCTAAGCGTAATCTCTTGCCACTTCTTCACATGTTCACCTCAAAAAGCCTATAGTGATTATATCACAAAGAGGGATTAAGCCCTCAAATAGTTCTTGCTTGATGAAACCTCTATGACTGAAATTTATATCTGTATTTGATAAAAAATCATTCGTTCTAGTGTGCTATAAAAATAGATAGCTACAAGTAAGGTAGTCTTGGATGCCTAAATGCAGTAAATAAACAAATCCAGACATTACGCTTTCGCACTATATGTAATAATCCTACTAAAGCAAACTAGGAGACAACATAAATGGAAGCAACACTTAAGTACCTAACAAGCATACAACCACCAAGAAACTATAAAAACCTAGACTCACTCAATAGAGTCGCTGAGTATCTAAAGAGTAGATTTGAGGGGTTTGGCTTACAAACTGAGTATATGCCATATATGATAGAGCAAAGAGAGTATAAAAACATCATAGCCACTATAAACCCAAATGCAAAGCATAGACTAGTCATGGGTGCTCACTATGATGTGTATGGGGAGTTTCAAGGAGCTGATGATAATGCCAGTGCAGTAGCAGGTCTAGTGCAGAGTGCAAAGCTGCTTTCATGTGAGGATATATCTATACGCATAGACTTTGTGGCGTTTAGCACAGAAGAGCCTCCGTACTTTTTAAATGGCAATATGGGCTCACAAAGACACGCAAAGATGCTAAAAGAGCAAGGAGTAGAGCTTATAGGTGTGATAAACTATGAGATGATAGGCTACTTTAGTGATGAGCCAAACTCTCAAAACTATCCATATCCTCTAATGGAGATGATATATCCAAATACTGGAAACTTCATAGCCGCAGTTGCTAATGAGAGCTCAAAAGAGTTCTTAGAAGAGCTAGGACTAAAAAATGCTTATAAAAAGATAGGATATGAATCTATGCTTTTACCAGATGATGTTGCACACATAGCAGCATCAGATCAGATAAGCTACTGGGAGCAGGGCTATAAAGGAGTGATGATAAGTGATACAGCTCATTTCAGAAATCCTAACTACCATACCAAGAACGACACCATAGACACACTAGATATAGAGAAGATGGGATTCGTAGTAGAGCTAGTAGTAGAGGGCGTAAAAAACATAGATAGAAAATACAAAAACTAAGGGGTAGATATGGAGATATACAGTCATCTTTTTGAAGAGATAGGCTTTTCAAAAACAAATTATAGCTTTTATCACTATACTCATGGATGTATGGAGTTTATGGTAGCGTATGATAGTACTGTGGGCTACACTATGCAGTGTATCAAAAAAGATGGTGGCATGGTGAAGTTTGCAAAGCTAGGCAGACATCCATATAAAGAGATGGTAGAAAACATCATAGATAGAGTGGCTAGTAGTGTGTGTGGGTAGTTTTGGTGTAGTTTTTAGGCATTTAGTGGTAAGATTATAGAGATATTAGCCATCTATAGTACTTTAAATGCTTTCATAAAGCAGAGGAGAGAGATTTGAAACAGGCAAAGATAAAAGAGCCTATCCTAAAAGCCCTAGAAGTTGACAATATGAGAAAATTAATTGAAACTTTAAAGCAACTAGATAAAGATTTCCCAGTAGAAGATAATTTTTCTTGGGAAGTCCCTTCTGGTAACGGTTTTATCGAGATTCCAAATCTATCTATATATGAAAAAAATGTTTTTTTAAAAGAGAA
The DNA here is from genome assembly GCA_964484395.1 of uncultured Campylobacterales bacterium. GTDB lineage: Bacteria > Campylobacterota > Campylobacteria > Campylobacterales > CAZAFM01 > CAZAFM01. The sequence goes on from CAZAFM010000115.1 coordinate 3,706, forward strand.
TGCAAAAGAAATATTATTAGATGATAATAGCTTGGAGTTTCATTATTGGATTATACAGGAGTGGGGAGGTATCAAATCATTTAAAAAAAATGATAAAAACAACAGTAAGATAAAAAAATTTAATAATGAGCTATCAAATCATAAAATGACATCAGAACTGTTTTCTACTATTTCATCTTTATCAAAAATATCTTCTTTTTTAGATTGTGAAAACTACTTTATATATGACTCAAGAGTTATATATACGCTAAATTGGCTACTTATAAAACACACAGAAGAAGAAGAAGTTCTGTTTCCTCAGCCAGCAGGAAGAAACAGAGAGATTTTAAAATACGATATTTTTACCATATACAGACTATTGAACAAAAATGAAGTTAGACAAATCAATTATGGCGAAGCTTATGCAAACTACTGCGAACTGATAAAAAATCTTTCTTTAGAAGTATATGGCAAAAAGTATAAAGCATATAGATTGGAGATGCTTTTATTCATACTATCAACCAAGTATATAGTTGACGATATAAAAACTAAAGATATTCTTCAAATGATGGTAAAATCA
>CAZAFM010000116.1:0-4140 GCA_964484395.1 uncultured Campylobacterales bacterium
CATCCTTTCTACCTAAGTGTTGACAATTCTAGCTAAAAAGGAATAAAAACTTGATGCTTATACAAATGTGTTTTTTATCAACACAAACTCTTCAAAGTTTTCAAGAAAAATATCAACAAGCTCAGCATCAAAGCTCTCTCCTCTCTCTTTTGCAAAAAACTCCTTGATAGACTCCATATCCCACGCTTTTTTATACACCCTCTCAAATGCTAGTGCATCAAAGACATCAGCAATAGCACATATTCGACCAAATATATGGATATCTTCACCCTTAAGCCCTAAGGGATAGCCATTTCCATTGTACTTTTCATGATGCTCCCTTGCTATTATTGCTGCTGCTTGTATTATTGGCTTTTTTGATTGTTTTAGGATGTTGTAGCCTATATCTGCATGCTCTTTTATCTTTGCAAACTCTTCATCAGTTAGTTTTGAAGGTTTGTTTAGTATGTCATTACTTATTGCTACTTTTCCTACATCATGCATAGGAGAGGCTATTTTTAAAACATCTACCTCACTTTGACTAAGTCCATACCTGCTACCTAGAAGCTCACAGTACTTAGATACCCTTTTGACATGCTGACCGGTCTCTTTACTGTGATGCTCAGTTATATCTCCTAGAAGAAATATAACCTCTTTTTGAGTCTCCTCTATCTCCTGTCTTAAGTGTAGATTATCAAACGCCGTTGCTGCATTAGCACAAAAAATCTCTAACATATTTTTATCAATTGCATCTACAATAGGCTTGCCTTCTATATAGATGATATTGTGGATACCATATTTACTTTTAAAGTATATAACTGTTCTATCATCTAGATAGAGACTCTCTCCTCTTGAGACTGATTTTTTAAGATCCTCTATAAGAGTGTCTGAGGCAAACTCACTGACACTTTTGCTTTTGTAGTTTTTGTACTTTCCTGTTGAAGCTAGTAGGTAGAAGTCATCACTAGAGCTAGATGAGAAGTAGTCTATCTGGCTACTAAACATCGTCCCTGTTTCTAGGTTGAGCAGGGCTACTAGTTGAGAGAGAGTTCCTGAGATAAACTTCTCCATAGAGGAAAACTCATACATAGATGCAGTTGCATCTATAATATCTTCAAGGGCTTTTTTGTTTTTGTTTATCCTCTCTAGGTCTTTGTATGACCTAAGTGATGCAACCACTGTTGTAAAGAGCTTTTGGGCTGTTAGCTCACCCTTTGTTTTGTAATCATTTATATCATAATCAAGTATTACCCTTTTCTCAGGTGCCTGTCCTGGCTGACCTGTTCTAAGTACTATCCTAACTAATTTATTATCTAGCGTATCTCTTATATCATGGACACACTTTAGCCCTGCCTCATCCTCCTCCATAACCACATCTAGAAGAATAAGCGCTATATCACTGTGAGTTTTCATGACCTCAGTAGCCTCTTTTGCACTATAAGCATCAAAAAACTCTAGTTTTTTACCATCTAGCTCAAACCCACTTAGGGCAAATTTAGTAACACTATGCACCTCCTCATCATCATCAACTATTAGGATTTTCCAATAAGCTCTTACTTCCTCTTTTTCTGAGCCCTCAGCATCATCTGCAAAAACAAGCTCATCATCTGCAAAATTCATCTATCTACTCCTTTTGGGATTTTAATCTCAAATGTAGTTCCAACATTTAATTCACTTTTACACTTTATAGTTCCTCCAAGCTGCTGAGTGACTATGTTGTATATAATATGAAGCCCTAATCCACTTCCTCCCTCGCCTCTTTTGGTAGTAAAGAATGGATCAAATATCTTCTCAACTATATCTTCAGGAATACCCTTTCCATCATCACTAAACCTCATAACAACACTCTCTCTATCATCTATAAAATCAACAACCATCTTTCCACTATCACCCTCTTCATAAGCATGAGTCAAAGCATTCATAGCAAGATTTGTAACTACTTGAGAAAAAAGCCCGGGGTAGCTTTTTATTTTCAAATCCTCTGGACAGTTGACTTCTAGCTCTATCTGTCGCTTTTTTAGAGTAGGGGATATGCTTAGTCTTATGTTCTCAAAGTACTCTTTTATATCAATCTCCTCTTGTATGTCCACATTTTGGTCAACTGAAACCTTTTTGAAGCTCTGTATGAGATTGTGAGCTCTATCTAGGTTTGATAAAACTATTGATATACCTTCATTCAGGCTACTTAGTAGCTCATCTAAATCAGTTCTTTTCATCTTCCCGTTTTGATATAGTGAGACAAACTCATCTTTTCTCTCCATCATAAATGATGCAGCAGTTACAGCATTACCTATAGGTGTGTTTATCTCATGAGACACTCCTGCTACTAGCTGGCTTAGTGAGGACATCTTTTCAGCTTCAATGAGTTGATCTTGAGTGTCTTTTAGGTTTTCTATAGTTAAACTTAGCTCTTCATTGGCTTTTGCTAACTCTTTGGTTCTATCTTTTACTCTATCTTCAAGCTCTTTGTTTAGACTACTTAAGGCTTCTTGATTTTTTTGGATTTTATCCATCATCTCTTTTAGATTACTTATCATATTGTTCATAGATATAGTTAGTATATCTTCTTCACTTTTTGGGGTTAGAGGTTTTATATCAAAGTTTCCTCTTGATATGTCATCTAGTATCAAGATTTTAGATTGCAAATCATCTAATAGCTCATTGAAGTACTCAGCCACCTCACCAGCTTCTGTCTGCTCTTCTACTTCGATTCTTTTACTATAGTCTCCTTTGTTGATGATGGATTTGGTTGTGTTTACCATATCTACCCAGCTCATTTTTACACCATGCTCTGAGAGGTTTAAGCCCATTAGCTCATCTTCAAGAGAGATTCTTAGAAGCTTTTTCTTCTTCAAAAACCAAAAAACAAAATAAGCAGTAGCAACAGACCAAGAAAAAACCGTTACAACGCCTAATAATTGAACAGCTATCTGCTCAATTAGACTTCCATTTACCCACATATAACTAGGCATAAAAATAACAAAAATCAAAGTTCCAAAAGCCCCAGCAAAGCCATGCACTGGAATAGCACAGATAGGATCATCTATTTTTAGTTTAATAAGCAACCTATCTCCGTAATAAACAACCCCACCACTCATAACACCTATCAAAAATGCAGCAGTAGGATCGATAAATGCACAGCCTGCCGTTACAGATACTAGACCTCCTAGTACACCATTTAGCATTTTTGGGACTGAAACATACTTGTTAGAGAGTATCAAAAACAAAAATGTTGAACCACCACCACCTGCGCTTCCTAGTATGGTATTTAGAAGGATTTTAGGCACCTCATTACTTGCTTCAAGTGTACTTCCACCATTAAATCCAAACCATCCAAACCAGAGTAAAAACACCCCAAGAGTAGCAAGAGTGAGGTTGAAGTGCGGAATACCATCTGGATTTTTTAGATCAAACCTTCCATATCTAGCACCTATCATTATAGTTCCAACAAGCCCTACCCATGCCCCAAGAGAGTGGACAACAGTACTTCCCGCAAAGTCCATAAATCCAAGCTGATTTAGCCATCCTCCCTCATTCCATATCCAATGACCTGAGACTGGATAGATAAAAGCAGTTATCATAAATGATATAAAAGCATACCCTTTAAAGCTCATCCGCTCAGCCACAGCTCCTGAAACGATGGTAGCTGCAGTTCCTGCAAACATTAGCTGGAATATAAACAGAGCTATGTCAAAAGGCTTATCAAAACCATCAAGAAAAAACCCATTCAAGCTTATAAGACCTGAAAATGAGTCCTCCCCAAACATCAAACCAAAGCCAATCGCGTAGAAAAAAATAATTGCTATTAGAAAATCTAAAATATTTTTAAGTGCAATATTTACAGAGTTTTTTGCTCTAACAAGCCCAGTTTCGAGCATAGTAAAGCCAGCCTGCATCAAAAAAACCAAAAAAGCCGCAATCAAAATCCAAAAAAGCGACATAATTTCCATAGGACTTTCCAATTTCACCCCTTTTAAACAATATACCTATACTACTAACTCAAAGTCTCAACTAAGTCTCAATATAAATAATGATGATATAAACCAAACAATTTTATGTATAAAAATTATACTTATTTTTGTTTAATGGTTATTATACAATACTGTTGTCAGAAAAAAATCAGATTTTGAAAAATAATTGGGATTTGTAGTTAAATTTTAT
>CAZAFM010000117.1:0-4017 GCA_964484395.1 uncultured Campylobacterales bacterium
TAACCACTCTATCCTTAAATAAACCTTTGAAGGTCATTTTGTAATTTTTCTATCCCGTGCAAGCCCCTAAAATGCGTAAAACTTAAATAAATTTCAGAAATGCTCAAACCTTTAATCTACAAAATTGAAAAATTATTATTTAGAACCTATACAAAGCCCTAAAGTTCATAAACATTAATCAAATATAAATAATATTTAGTAGTTTAGATTTGATTTTAGCTAGAAATCCTTAAAGTTGTGCTTTTGTTTGTTATATAAATCAGTCATTATGTAAAACTAAGTGAAATAATAGTCTATGTTTTGTGTCCTAACTACCGTCACCCTGAGTGCATACGAAGGGTCTATGTTATTGTGTCCTACTGGGTAATTCACACAGTACGCAGTCCAAGATAGATTCTTCGCATTCGCTCAGAATGACCGTGCTATCTATGTGGAGTGTCCTACTGGGTGATTTATCTTGAAAAAGGAGCTAGCTTTGTACGCTAAGTGGGATTTTGCAGATGAAGCTTGCTCCATGTGGGGAGTTTTCTGCCCATATTTGTCCATTCATATTCTGCTCTATGATTGTTTTTGACATATATAGTCCTATACCTGTACCATTCTCACCCTTTGTACTTGTGTACTGATCAAAAAGCACTGGTAGCATAGCCTCATCTATACCTTTACCATTATCTTGAAAGACTATTTTGGCGTAATTATCCTCTTTAGATATATTTATATTAACCTTTCCTTTAAACTCAGATTTTCTTATTCCATCCTTATCTCTTAAGTCTACTACTGCATCTTTGGCATTACTAAGTAGGTTTAAAAAAACCTGTTTAAGCTCGTTTTCATATCCGTATACTAGTAGTACTTCATCCTCACTTTTTATCTCTACTTCTATGTTTGACTTGAGCATGAGGGCTGATATTATTTCATTTACTGATTCTACTGTTTTGGTGATGTTGAAGTCTGTTTTTTGCATTGAGGGCTTCATAAAGTTTCTAAAATCATCCATCGTATTTAGCAGGAAAATCACTTGTTGCATACCATCATCTATATACTCTTTGAGTATTTCACTGTTCTTTTGTTCACTACTTAAATCATCTTTTAACATCTGAAAAATAAGAGATATAACACTTAGAGGTTGCTTCCATTGGTGGGCTATGACACCTATTATCTCACCCATCTGTGCCATTTTGCTCTGCTGTATGAGTATCTGTTCTTGTGAGATTCTTTTTTTTGTTTCCTCTTTTACTCTTTTTTCTAGATGAGTTGTTAGTTCTTCTAGCTCTTCACTTAACTCAGCTTTTTCTATAAGAGCTCTCTTTCTAGCTATGGACTGTACACTTAGCTCAAGAGCTTTTTTTAGTTTTGCTGAGTGTATTGGCTTTATGAGATATCTATCAATCCCAAGTTCAATAGCTTTTAGTAAAAAATCAGCATCACTATGAGCAGTAGTTATAATAGTCTCTACATCTTGGTCTATCTCTTTTATCTCTTTTAGCATCTCTAGACCATCTTTTTTCGGCATTCTAAGATCACTTATGACCATATCTGGTCTATACTCTTTGAATATCTCAAGCCCCTCTTTACCATCACTAGCACATCTAACTTCTGAGAATATATCTCTAAAAATAGATGCGAAATACTCTTGGTTTACAGGCTCATCCTCTACATACAGAAGAGTTATAGTTTGAGTTGTTGGAATAATCTCAGAAAAACCTTTCATCTATAAATCTCCTTTCAGTCGATTATTTATACGCCTTTAGGAAGTGAATTCCTAAATGCTACGCTAACGCTGAGTTCTCTTCGGCAGAGAGCCCTCGCGACCTTGTCCTCGAACTCCGTTCTGCGGAGTTGTCGTCGCTTTGCTCCTCGGGCGTCGCTCTTGATGAAACGCTCAAGATTTTTATATTTATTTGTGTTTTTGAATTGAGCGTTTCATCTATAAATCTCCTTTAGTTCTTCTCAAGGTAGTTGATAATACCTATGGCTATACCTTTGGCTATCTTTTTTTGATAGCTAGGTTTTTTAATTAGCTTTAATTCTTCTTTGTTTGATATATATCCACCTTCTACTAAGACTGATGGCATTTGGGCGCCTACAAGTACCCAAAAAGGACCTTCTCTTACACCACCATCTTTTACTTTGTAGCTATCTAGCTGATTTACTAGTCCTCTTTGTATATCTATGGAGAGCTTGTTTGAGTCAACTATTCTTTTTGAATTTAGTATACTCAAAAATGTATTTTTTGTAAAATAGTCCATATCTTCTATAGCATCTTGGTTCTCTATAGCAGCAACATTTTTTGCTCTATCACTTCTAGCATGTGATAGGAAGTATGTTTCTACGCCTTTTAGCTTGTGGGCTTTTGACTTTATTACTGAGTTTAGATGTATGGAGACGAAGACATCAGCATTATTGTCGTTGGCGAATTTTGTCCTATCTCTTAGTTTGATAAATTTATCTGTACTTCTTGTTAGGTATACTTTTTTAATACCCATATCATTTAAGTAGTCTCTTGTGTATTTTGCTAAATTCAGAACTAGACCCTTTTCGCATGTCTTATCATGAGCTTGAGCTCCACAGTCTTTTCCTCCATGTCCTGGGTCTAGGACTACTACTTTATTAGCTAGAGGGTTTTGCTTTTTTGGTGGGGCTGGAGGAGGGGTTGTACTAGAGGCTTTGGTTGAGGGCTCATCTCCTACAAAAAGTCGCAGTCTATCTTGGTCAATCTCTTTTTTGATATTAGCTCTTTTGTCAGTGTAGAAGACTACTCTTGTTACTCCATCTCTGTTTTGTCCAACTACTACCTTCTTGAAGCCTTCAACCTTTGGATTTTTGTTTTTAGAAAAGAGCTCACCTTTTATATCAAAAACCTGTTTTAAGGGTTTGCCTTTTAGGCTAAAGTCTTTTAGTAGTACACTCTCATCTATGAGTGAATTATAGACTATCTCAAGCGTACTACCTTGTGAGTTTATGGAGACTATTTTTGGGGTGCCTTTTATAGGTTCTTTGTTGACTTTTCTGCTCTCTTCTTTTTTGGCTTTATCTTCTGCTTTTACCTCTTTTTTAGCTTGCTCCATTTTGGCTGGTTTTTCTACCTTTGGTTTTGATACTTTTGGGGTATCTACTTCTGGCTTTTTGGGGGTTGTTGGGCTACTTATTTCTTTATTTTCTGGTTTTTTTGGCTCTTTTACTGTTAGCTCATTGAGTTCTTTAGTGTACTTACTTGGGTTCTCACCAAAATCTGTTGCATAGCGACTTAATAGTTTCAGGCTCTCAATCAATTCTTCATCATTACCACTTATAAGAGCGTTTATGTAGGCTGATTTTAGAGAGTTATAGGCTCTGATACTATCTTTGTCACTACTTAAGTTTTTCTCTATCTCATCTAAGTTCGCAGCAAAAAGAGAAATACAAAAAAATAGTATTAAAGCAAAACTTCTAAAAAAGCTAAATCTATTCACCATTTACAAGTCTATCCATTAGCTCTTTTACGCTTATGATTTTATCTATCTTATAGCCATTACTCCCGGAGAAAAATAGACCTGTTTTTTTATCTCCTCTATATCCATCTGCTAGTCTATCTGCTATGCAGTATCCTACTATTTTTGCTTCTACACCTCTTTTGCATGGTGCTATGCAGTTACTTATGCAGTTAACCTTTGGAGCTGTTTTGTTCTCTATATCATCTATAAGTGTTGTTTTTATACCTCGTGCAGGGTAGCCTACTGGGGATTTTAGTAATAATATATCTTCTTTTTTTGCTTCTAAGATAATCTCTTTAAAATTATCATGTGCATCACACTCATGTGTTCCGATAAATCTAGTGCCCATCTGCACACCACTACATCCAAGCTCTAAAAATTTATCTATATCATCTCTATCCCATATACCACCTGCTGCTATGACAGGAATATTTCCAATCTCAGCAGCTCGCTTTACAATAGGTGGAAGAATGTTTTCTAGTTTGTACTCTTCTAAGAAACATTGCTCATAAGTAAATCCTTGATGCCCTCCGCTAAGTGGACC
>CAZAFM010000118.1:0-3941 GCA_964484395.1 uncultured Campylobacterales bacterium
AGAGAGGACTTGAACCTCCACACCTTGCGGCACTAGATCCTAAGTCTAGCGTGTATACCAAGTTCACCACATCCGCTTATGTAAAATTATACCAAAACAACTTTAAAAATGGTACGCCCGTCAGGATTCGAACCTGAGACCTACGGCTTAGAAGGCCGTTGCTCTATCCAGCTGAGCTACGAGCGCTCAATTACTATCTTGTTGTGGTACGCTCGAAGGGACTCGAACCCCTAACACCCAGATCCGAAGTCTGGTGCTCTATCCAGTTGAGCTACGAGCGCTCAAGCTGGGAATCAGGGCTAAATATCAATTCTCAGCCTATAATGGGGTGGATGATGGGGATCGAACCCACGACCCTCAGAACCACAATCTGATGCTCTAACCAACTGAGCTACACCCACCATCAATGGTCGGGGTGAAAGGATTCGAACCTTCGACCCCCTGGTCCCAAACCAGGTGCGCTAACCAGACTGCGCTACACCCCGACTTATGGCTGTTTATGCCACTTCTTTATTTGGGAAGTGAAATTCTATTATAATTTTTTGGCTTTGTCAACACTTTTGAAGAAATTTCCACAAATTCAAAGAAGTTGTGGAAAGCCTTCAGTAGGAGAGCTAGCTGTTGCAAAAGGCTTTTTAGGAATTCTGCCAGCAAGATAGCTCATCCTTCCAGCTATAACGGCCTCTTTCATAGCTTTTGCCATTAATATTGGATCATTAGCTTGTGCTATTGCTGTGTTTGTTAGAACTGCATCAGCACCAAGCTCCATAGCAATAGCAGCATCACTTGCACATCCTACGCCCGCATCTACTACCACAGGTACTTTTATTGCCTCTTTGATAAAAACAATATTGTATCTATTCTGTATCCCTAGCCCACTTCCTATGGGAGCTGCTAGAGGCATTACTGCGCTTGCTCCTGCATCTTCTAGGCGTTTTGCGATGATTGGGTCATCATTTGTATAGGCAAGAACTGTAAAACCCTCTTTAGATAGTATTTCACACGCCTTAATCGTCTCTACGACATCTGGATATAGGGTTTTTTTTGCATCACCTATGACTTCTAGCTTGATAAAGTCTATCCCTGTTGCTTCTCTTGTTAGCCTAAAAAGAGCAATAGCTTCATCTGCAGTAAAACACCCTGCAGAGTTTGGCAGAAACTCAACACTAGACTCTTTGAAGTAGTCCATTAGGTTTTCTTCGTCCTTCTTTGTGATATTTGTTCGTCTAACTGCTACTGTTATCATCTCAGAACCACTTGCAACTGTTGCATCATAGGTGGTTTGGAAGTCTTTGTATTTTCCGCTTCCAACAATAAGTCTACTATTAAACTCTCTGTTGCCAATTTTTAGTACATCATTCATATATTTCCTTCTCTATTTTTTGGATTTAGAATATAGTAATATCCTTAAAGTTTCTTGATTTGCTCAACAATATCTAAAGGCATTAAAGCGTAATTGTTTATATCTGTAGATATGGATGCTTTTACATGAGCTAGTGAAGCGGTTATTGCTGCATCTAGTGCATCATATCCTTGGGCTAGAAGTGCTCCTATAAGACCACTTAGCACATCTCCGCTTCCGCCTTTTGCTAGGGCTTGTGTTCCATGAGGATTAATGTAGAGTGTGTCGTTTTTTGCGATAATAGTGTTTGCTCCTTTTAGCACCAAGACTACATTTGGGTATGCTTGAGTAAGCTCTAATGCTAGAGCAAATCTCTGCTCTTGAATCTGTTTTACTGTAAACTCCCCAAGTGAACATCGTTTTAAAAGCTCACTAAACTCTTTTGGATGGGGTGTTAGAACTACTTCTTCGCATCTACTTAGTATCATCTCAATTTTGTCGTTAAAAAACATATCTGCATCAACAACCAGCTTATATTTAAGTATACTCTCATCTATTTGAACATCCCTGCCTAGACCCATTCCTATCGCAATTGCTGTTGTGTTTGAAGGTGTTTTATCACTATACATTACCTCTAGGGGGAGATTTTGAGGTTTGCTCTCTTTGATGATGGTACATAGACCAACTCCAAAAGATAGAGCTGATAGAGAGGATATGATAGAGGCTCCCTCTTTTTCACCACATAAAACTCCTAGATGACCATAGCTTCCTTTATGTGTATTTGATTTTTTTCTTAATGGCAGTTTTAGATCGCTCATTTCTAGTACAAAGCACCTACTTTCACACTCATAAATCTTCCTTGACACACCCACTTCAACACACTCTATTCTCCCTACATACATTTTAGCTAAATCACTAAAAAGCGCTTTTTTATAAGCTCCCATAGTTATAGTAACATCAGCTTCAAAAACCTCATCAGATACTCTTCCATCTATAAGAAGTCCACTTGGCATATCACAGGCTAGCTTATAGCCTTTGAGTGAGTTTAGACGCTTTATGATATCTGGATACTCTCCTTCTAGCTTTCTTGTAAGCCCCATTCCAAACATTGCATCTACTACTATATCAGCATCTTCTATTTTATCAACTACCTTTACTCCGGTTTTTTTTGCTCGTGAAAGCTGAAGTTTTGCCATTTCGCTTTTTGGCTCACTTGATAGAAAAAGTAAGACTGAGTATTCAAGATGTAGCATCCTAGCTAGAGCAATTCCATCTGCCCCATTGTTTCCACTGCCTACTACTACCAACACAGAGCTACCTTGAGCAAACTCTTTTTTTATGTGTTCCTTCATACCTCTAGCTGCATTTTCCATAAGTAAGTCTTCACTTAGACCTAGAAGCTCATAGCATCTTCTATCTAGCTCATAAAGACTATCATACACATTTTGCATGAGCACTCCTTTTTATAGATTGAAGCAGAACTTTGAGCCAATACTTGGTCGACTCTCTATTTTTAGTTCACTTCCATGAAGTTCAAGTATGTATTTTACTATGAAAAGTCCAAGACCCAAAGAGCTATTCCAAGTGTTTTTGTTAACTCTATAAAATTTTTTAGTAATATTTTCTAACTCTCCCTCATCTAGACCCATCCCACTATCTATTACGGATATACTCTCAACTCCTATCTCTATACCTATGTCAGTTTCTGAGTATTTTAATGCGTTTTCAATGAGGTTTATAAAAACTATCTCTAGTAACACTCTATCCGCATATACTTTTCTATCCTCACCGCTAATATTAATTGACCTATCATTATACTTTACGGATAGTTGAGATATAGCATCTTTTAGACACTCTTTGATAAAAAATGTACTCTTCTTTATCTCTAGATTTCTATTTTCTAGGTTTATACTTAGGCTTAGTCTATCTATGAGTAACGACAGTTTATTTCCACTATTTGAAATTTTTTCTAAAAAGCGTTTTCTTATACTACTATTTATTGATTCATCCTCTTGTATAAGAGTTTCGCAGTAACCCATAATTGTAGATATAGGGTTTTTGAACTCATGGCTAATAGCTGAAATTATCTCATTGTTCTGTCTGTTTCTTATCATTAGGGTTTTGGTATGGTTTTTATAAGTCCTCTCTCTTTTTTCTAGCTTTCGCCCTAGACGGTTAAGCCTATCTAAGATAAGTCCTGTTTCATAAAAAAGATGATTATCTTCATCTATGTCATAGTTTTTGCTATTTAGTTTATCTATTTTTTTTTCTAATATTTTTAGCTCTTTTGTTATTTTTCTATCTGTTTGAAAGGATGAGAGTAGGTACAAAAGTATCATATACATTATAGTAAAAACAGCAAACCAGAGTGTATGTGTATCAAAAAACCCCCAAAAAAAGTAGACTATAACAGCATAAGGTGGCAGAAAAAAGAAAAATACCTTCAAAAAGTTAAGAAAATTTAGATTTAAAATCTTTAGCAAAGAGTATAGCCTTCGCCTCTTATGGATTTGATGTAGTTTTTCTCCCTACTTCCATCTATCTTCTCTTTTAGCCTCTTAATGGCGACATTAACCGTTCTATCTTGATATATACTATC
>CAZAFM010000119.1:0-3913 GCA_964484395.1 uncultured Campylobacterales bacterium
AAAAAACTAGCAGTAGCATTTAGTGGACCTCACAATAGTGGCAAAACTACACTTATAAAAAAGCTCATAGAGAGACTATCAAGTAAGCATAAGGTAGTAGCCATAAAGCATGACCCAAAAGATAAAGCAGTTTTTGATAGTGAGGGAAAAGATAGTGAGTTGTTTTACAAGGCTGGGGCTGAAGTGTTTATATTTTCAGATAAAAAGGCTGCAAACTTTCTGCAAAATCCACTTGAGCTAAAAGAGATAGTAAAAAGAGCAGGTGAGTTTGACTATCTCTTTTTGGAGGGTTTAAGAGAGTTTGAGCTTCCAAGAATTGGGGTTTTTAGAGATGAGTTTGATCCTAAATACCTAGAGTTTGTAGATGTGGTTGCAAGCAATAGAGAGCTTGATGTTGGCTCAAAAGAGATTTTGGATATAGATAGTGTGGATTGTGTGCTAGAATGGATAGAAAAAAACGCTAAGGTGCTTACATGAGGCGTGTTGAAATACGAGATGGTGGATTGGCAGTTGAAGAGATTTTGAGTAGCTGGTATGGTGAGATAAAAGATAAAAACCTTGGGGCTTTTGTGCCTTTTGTAGGGATTGTTAGGGATGAGGATAGCATAGAGGGGCTTAGTTTTGATATATATGAACCTATACTTGCTAAATGGTTTGATACTTGGCAGATAAAGGCTGAAGGTGAGCTTTTTATGGCGCACTCGCGTGGAGATGTCTGGCTACATGAGAGCTCATTTATAGCGGCCATAGCTTCTAGGAAGAGGCGATTTGCCTTAGAGTTTATAGATGAGTTTGTGGAGGATTTTAAAAGAAGCGCTCCTATATGGAAGTATGATATGGTTGAAGGAAAAAGAGTCTATGCAAAAGATAGAAGTTATAAAATAGATGGGGCAGGATTGTTTAATTAGAAGTTTTATATACTACTGAGATTATAAATTTTACTTATAAAGGAAGTCTATGCAAGATAGAACAAAAGCCGTACATAGCGGAAATGTAAAAAACACAGGATATACAGTAGCTACACCTATTTATCAGACAACTGCGTTTGAGTTTGATAGTGCAGAGCATGGTGCAAACCTTTTTGCCCTAAAGGAGCTTGGAAATATCTACACTAGGCTTTCAAACCCTACAACTGATATTTTTGAGAAAAAAGTAGCAGAGCTTGAGGGTGGAGTAATAGCTCTTGGAGCCTCTTCAGGTCAAGCTGCTATCTTTTACTCAATAGTAAATGTAGCTGAAGTAGGTGATAATATAGTTGTCTCAAACAAGTTATATGGTGGGACTTCAAACCTTTTTCACTACACACTTAAGAGATTTGGGATAGAGGCTAGGGTATATGAAAATGATAATCCAGAAGAGATAGAGGGCTTAATAGATGAAAAAACAAAGGCTATCTACTTTGAATCACTCTCTAATCCACAAATATCCATAAGTGATATAGAAGCCATAACTACAATCGCAAAAAAGCACAGAATAGTAACAATATGTGATAACACAGTAGCAACACCAATACTCTGTAAGCCCATAGAGTATGGGGTAGATGTAGTGGTTCATAGTGCCAGTAAGTATATAGGAGGGCAGGGAACTGCTCTTGGTGGAGTTGTGGTTGAGAGGGATGGAATGAGTGAGTTTTTTAGAGATAATCCTAGATATAGCCATTTTTACACCCCAGATTATAGCTATCATGGACTTATATATACTGAGTGTGGACTGCCTCCTTTTTGTATTCGCCTAAGGCTCTCACTTCTAAGAGATATAGGAGCAGCTCCTTCGCCTTTTAACTCTTGGCTTTTTATAAGTGGACTTGAGACACTAAGTATTAGGATGAAAAGTGTCAGTTCAAGCGCTCTTGAGGTTGCTAAGTTTCTTGAAGAGCACGCAAAGGTAAAAAGTGTGAGATATCCGGGGCTAGAGAGCTATTATAGAAGTGAATTAGCACAAAAATACCTAGTGGACACTCAAGGAAGTGGGCTTGTAAGCTTCGAGTTAGGAAGCTATGAGGATGCTAAAAAAGTTATGGATAGAATTGAGATTTTTAAAACTGCTGTAAATATTGGTGATAGTAAATCAATCATCACTCATCCAGCCTCAATGACACATCAGCAGCTAAGTAGTGAGCAGCTAAAAAGTGCTGGCATTGGAGAGGGTCAGATAAGACTTAGTATTGGACTTGAAGATAGTAGAGATTTGGTTGATGATTTGAGTAAAGCCCTTAGTTGACATTTTCCAAAAAAAGAGTTAGCAGAATTCTAAACATAGCCCTTCCAGCGGCTGCTAACTCTTTTATGGACATACTAAATGTCCTAATAGATCTCATAATGGTGGGTATGCTAAGTTCAGCAGCACTTGCTGCTGTTGGTGTATCTATGCAGTTTATTATGCTTAACTTTGCTTTTGTAACTATATTCTATGTGGGGACAAATGCTCTTGTATCTCGCTTTGTAGGAGCAGAAGACTACAACTCAGCAAATGCTGTGACTTCTAGTCTGCTTGTAGTATCTTTAGTTGTTGGGGTTTTGCTATTTTTTGTAGATATGATGCTAAAAGAGAGCTATCTATCTTGGATGGAACTTGAGAGTGAGTCTTTTGACTTGGGGCTTGAGTATCTATCTATTCTTATTTTTACTATCCCATTTCTTTTTAGTAGAGCTGTGCTTGTTAGCTCTTTTTCTGCTTCAGGAGATACTAAGACTCCTATGAAGATAAAGATAGTAAGCTCTATAGCTAATGTTTTTTTTAACTATCTGCTGATTTTTGGGAACTTTGGATTTCCTGCTTTGGGTGTTGCAGGGGCGGCTATTGCCACACTTATTGCTAATACTATAGAGGCTAGCTTCTATCTTTATATCTACTTTTTTGGCAAAAAAAACATCTACTTTGTAAAAGCGATGAACTTTGGATTTGTAAAGAGAGCCTTTAGGGTTGGGTATCCTACTGGTATTGAGCGGTTTATGACATTTTTGGCTTTTGTTCTTATATCAAAATTTATAGCTACTTATGGAACCCAGATACTAGCAGGCTCTCAAGCAGCTCTTAGAGTAGAAGGACTAGCATTTATGCCAGGAGTTGGGTTTATGATAGCCTCTATGGCGCTGATTGGTCAAGCTATTGGAGCTAAAAACTACACTGAAGCTAGAGAGGAGATATACTCTACGGCGGTGTTAGCTTCAATTGTTATGGGGGTTATTGGGGTGTTGATGGTGATTTTTTCAGTAGAGTTAGCATCTGTTTTTTCTGATAATCCACAAACTATTGATGCTGCTTCACTATATCTTGAGATTATGGGTTTTTCTCAGGTGCCTTTAGCGGTTATTTTTGTTTTTGAAGGAGCTTTAAGGGGTGCTGGGGCTACAAGGATTACTTTTTTAGTGAACCTTGTGGGCTTGTGGGTTTTTAGGATAGTGCCAATATATTTTATCTCATATTTTACATATCCTGTTATTGGGATATTTTTGGTGATATTTGCTGAGACTTATCTAAGGTCTGTTGTGTTTTGGTATCTCTTCAAAAGAGGCGTATGGATGGGGATTAAAGTGTAGTGTTGTATAATTTTATAAAAACAATGCAGATGGAGATTTTATGGCGTATTCAATGAGTGATCTAAAAAAGGGACTAAAAATAGAGATGGACAAAGTCCCATACAAAATAGTCGAGTATCAACATGTAAAACCGGGAAAAGGTGCTGCTTTTGTAAGAGTTAAGCTAAAGTCATACCTAGATGGAAAAGTCCTTGAAAAGACATTTCATGCAGGTGATAAGTGTGAGGCTCCTAATTTAGCTGATAAGACAATGCAGTTTTTGTATGATGATGGTGAGTACTTGCAGTTTATGGATAGTGAGAGTTATGAGCAAGTAGGTCTAACCCATGAGCAAGTAGGTGATGCTAACAACTGGATAGTAGATGGGATGAGTG
>CAZAFM010000120.1:0-3881 GCA_964484395.1 uncultured Campylobacterales bacterium
TAAAAGGGGATTTTATATCTTTTGGGTTAAAGAACCCAGCTTTTACACTACCTCCTTGCTCCATTAAAGCCTCAAAAAGCTCTTTTGCAATAGCACTTCCTATGCCTTTTCCATAACTCATCACATCTATGAAGCTCATCATATCTTTTGAGTTTGCAAAAACAGAGCAGATATTTAGCACAAGCTTTATCTCTTTTGCATCAAAAAAGCTAATCCCCCCTCGTCTTTTTGCAGGAACTCCAAGCTCTCTTAGGCTAGCCTCCATCCCATCAGCACTTGAGTTGTTTCTAAAAATAACTGCAATCTCACTAGCGGGTGTTATGGAGTTTTTTATTTTATTGGATATAGATTCATACTGTGAAAATATATCATTATAGATAAGAAGCTTTGGACTTTCACCACTTACACCTCTTGCTACTTCTAGGTTTTTTGGATAGATGCGTTCATTGTGCTTTATAACACTATCTGCTAGTGCTAGTATGGCCGCTGTTGAGCGGTAGTTTTTTTTGAGAGAAAAAACAGAGGAGTTACTATGTCGCTTAGAAAATCCCGCTATGATGTTTATATCAGCACCATTAAAAGCATAGATACTCTGATCATAGTCACCCACACAAAAAAGCGAAGGAGCTTTTAGGGCCTCTATAACACGATATTGAAGATAGTTTGTATCTTGATATTCATCTACTAATACCTCTTTAAAAAGGTCTTTTTCAAGTGATTTTGCATACTCTATAAACTTCAAAAGTAGGTCATCATAGCCTGCATATCCGTATTGGGCTTTTGTATCATTAAACTCCTCTATCACATCCTCATATATCTCTGCAAAAACCTCATGGTCAGGGTTTTTAGCGATTATCCATTGTTTAAACTCATCACTACTTGTGTTTAGATATAGAGAGTAGAGCTCATATACATAGGCTGCAGAATAAGGCTTTGTATCACTTATGTGGGCAAAGTTTCTTTTTTCATATATACTCTTAAAGAGTGTTTTTAGCTCTTTTGGGTCTTTTAGAAGGATGTTTGCCCCACTACTTTTTAAGTATCGGTAGCTTACTGCATGAAATGTTCCTGCTTCTATTTGTGATGTTATATCTTTACTAAAGTAGCTTCCAAGTCTCTGTATCATCTCAGAGGCAGCTTTGTTTGTGAATGTAAGAAGCAGTATATCTTTTGGGTCAAATCCGTTTTTTAGAAGATATGCGATGCGCCCAAGGATGGTAGAAGTTTTACCAGTTCCAGCAGAGGCTATTATGAGGTTGTAGCCTTTCTCTGCTGTAGCTGCCTCAAGCTGCTCGCGATTTAGCGAGGAGAGGGGCATTAAAGATTAGGTGTCTCAGTCATATAGTTTTTAAGGTCATCTGCAACTTTGAAGTGTGGATAGTCTTTTACAGATAGTGCTATCTGAGCTGCTCTATTATTATCTTTGTTGAAGATTATAGGTGCTAAGAAGTTTACTTTTGAATTATCAATTGGTGTTTGAACTATTAGGACACAGTAAACAAGAAGGTTTGTATTTTCGTTTATATCTAGTAGTACTTGCACATATTTTGGGATGTCAAAAGAGTACTCCCTAAGTGAGTATGGATTAACCAATGTTAACTCTATGTAACTATTACTTGTACTTCTTATCTTTGCAAATGACTCATCAAGCTCCTCAAACTCAACTTGATCTAAATCCTCAAAACCTAGAATAGGTGATTTTAGTTCATAAACCATTGAATACTCCTCGCTTTTGTGTTATTGAACACTTAATTATTTAATTGTACAATAACTTCAGCAAATATCATACCAAAAAAGGAAAAAAAATATGAAAAACAGTGAAGGCGGTTACAATCCTTCCGAAATTGAACACAATTTTTATGCAATCTGGGAGAAAAGAGGTTATTTTGAGATAGATGGAAATAGAGATATTCAAGAGAGCGGAAAAAACTTCTGCATCATGATGCCTCCACCAAATGTAACTGGTTCACTTCATATAGGACACGCACTAAACTCAACCCTACAAGATATAACAGTTAGATACAAAAGAATGGATGGTTTTAAAGTCCTTTGGCAACCGGGGATGGATCATGCTGGGATTGCTACTCAAAATGTCGTAGAAAAAAGACTTTTAAGTGAAGGTATAAAAAAAGAGGAGCTAGGACGAGAAAAGTTTGTAGAAAAAGTATGGGAGTGGAAAGAGTATAGTGGTGGAGCGATACTTAAGCAGCAAAGAGCACTAGGTATATCTCCTGCTTGGAGTCGTGAGCGCTTTACTATGGATGAGGGGCTAGAGAGAGCTGTGAAAAAGGCTTTTGTGGAGCTATATAACAAGGGGTTGATAGTTCGCGGAAACTATATGATAAACTGGTGTACACATGATGGAGCCTTGAGTGATA
This sequence comes from uncultured Campylobacterales bacterium, assembly GCA_964484395.1. Classification (GTDB taxonomy): domain Bacteria; phylum Campylobacterota; class Campylobacteria; order Campylobacterales; family CAZAFM01; genus CAZAFM01. The sequence goes on from CAZAFM010000120.1 coordinate 2,379, forward strand.
TAGAGGTGGACTATAAAGAGAAAAATGGCTTTATCTACCACATAAAATACCCTATAAAAGATAGTAGTGAGTCAGTGGTAGTAGCTACTACTAGACCGGAGACATACTTTGGTGATAGTGCTGTTATGGTGCATCCTGATGATAGTCGCTATAAGCATCTAGTAGGCAAAAAGGTAGTTCTTCCTATCATAAATCGTGAAGTTGAGATTATCACAGATGAGTATGTTGATATGGAGTTTGGAACTGGTATTGTAAAAGTCACTCCTGCGCATGACCCTAATGACTATGAGGTTGGAAAGAGGCACAATTTAGAGTTTATTACAATATTTGATGAAAACGGAATACTAAATGAACAATGTGGTGAGTTTGGTGGTCTAGAGAGGCTAGAGGCTAGGGCTGATGTGGTAGAGAGGCTAAAAGAGCTAGGCTACCTAGAGGGAGTTGAAGAGCATAAAAACCAAGTAGGACACTGCTATAGATGTGGAAATGTAGTAGAGCCATATATATCATCTCAGTGGTTTGTCAAAAAAGAGACAGCAGCTAAAGCCATAGAAAAGGCAAATCTAGGAGAGAGTAAGTTTTTTCCAAAACAGTGGAAAAACAACTATGATGCTTGGATGAGAGAGCTTAGAGACTGGTGTATATCAAGGCAGCTATGGTGGGGTCATAGGATTCCTGTGTTTTACTGTGAGGCTTGTGGATATGAGTGGGCAAGTGAGATAGATGAGGATAGTTGTCCAAAGTGTAAGAGTAGCAATATAAAGCAAGATAAAGATGTTCTAGATACATGGTTTAGTTCAGCCCTCTGGCCTTTTAGCACTCTTGGGTGGGGGAATGGTGAGTTTTGTAAAGATAGATATAGTAGTAGTGATATAGATGAGTTCTATCCTAACTCTTTGCTTATTACGGGGTTTGATATTCTTTTCTTCTGGGTGGCTAGGATGATGATGATGGGTGAGCAGTTTATGAATAAGCTTCCTTTTGATGATATCTATCTTCACGCACTTGTTAGAGATGAGAAGGGTGAGAAGATGAGTAAGTCCAAAGGAAATGTCATCGATCCATTGGACAAAATAGAGGCGTATGGAGCTGATGTACTTCGTTTCACTCTAGCATCTATGGCTGGACTAGGACGAGATATAAAGCTAGGCGAAAAAAACCTAGAAAACTCAAGAAACTTCCTTAACAAACTCTATAATGCTTCAAGGTATCTGCAGATGAAGCATAAGAGCTTTGAGGATTTAGAAGATATAGAGATAAAAACCCCATTAGGAAAGTATATCAACTCAAGATTTAATGCTTGTGTAAAAGAGAGTAGAGAGGCACTAGAAGGGTATAGGTTTAATGATGCTTGTACTATTATGTATAGGTTTTTGTGGAATGAGTTTTGTGACTGGGGGATAGAGCTTAGTAAAAACCAAGAGGCTTCTATTCCTGAGCTAGGGGCTATCTTTAAAGAGTCTATGAAGCTCATTCATCCAATGATGCCTTTTGTAAGTGAGT
>CAZAFM010000121.1:0-3785 GCA_964484395.1 uncultured Campylobacterales bacterium
TGCTTTTTCATGATGGAAAAGCCATATCAGTTGATGCACCTGCGGTTGTCGAGCTAACTATTACTGAGACAGCACCTAACTTTAAGGGTGATACTTCAAGTGGTAGCAAGAAGCCTGCTACTTTAGAGACTGGAGCAGTAGTGCAAGTTCCATATCATGTACTAGAGGGTGATAAGATACGAGTAAACACAGTAGATGGAGAGTATTTAGAAAAGGTCAAGTAAGACATGATAAGAGTATACTACAAAGATGGCTCAAACTTCACCTACGAAAACCCAAGTGCTTCAAAACATCTAAAAATCGATGAACTTCTCTGGGTTGACCTTCTCTCTCCAAGTCCTGAGGAGATTATCTGGATAGAGGGAAACCTCAACCTTCCAGTACCTACATCTCATGAAAGAGAGGAGATTGAGTTAACTTCTAGATATTGGGAAGAAGAGCACTTTATCACTATTAACTCAAGCTTTTTTGTGCATGATAGTGGAGATGGAACAAATGAATCTCTATCTTTTGTACTAAAAGATGACTTTGTAGTTACAGTGAGATTTACTGATCTTATAAGTTTTGCAGAGATTACAAGACGATACTTATCTAACCCTCTAGCTATAAAAAACGGTCTGGAGTTTTTCTCACTTCTGCTTGATATTAGGGTTGATCTTGATGCTGATATGGTAGAGAAGCTAGTAAGAAAAATCTCAAAAGTTAGAAAAAGTGTTATGGAATCGGATACAGTTTCTGAGAGTACATTTAAAGAGATTGGTAAGTATGAGAGTGCAAATATGAACTTAAGAGAGAATCTTATGGATAAGCAGAGAATTATTACATCTCTTATTAAAAGTAAAAAGGTCCCAAACAAGATGGTAAAAGAGTTTAGGATTACTCTAGAAGATGTTAAGTCTCTAATAGAACACACTGAGTTTAACTTCGATAGGATAGACTATGTCCAAGATATAGCATTAGCTAATCTAGCAATTGAGCAAAATGTGGCTATTAAGGTTTTTACTATTGTTTCAGTGGTTTTTCTTCCCCCAACGCTTATAGCTAGTATATATGGGATGAACTTTCAGTATATGCCAGAGCTTGATGAGAAGTATGCTTATCCTATAGCTCTATTTGCGATGCTTGTTTCTGCTATCACTCCACTTGCGTGGTTTAAGAAGAAGGGGTGGTTGTAAGTAGCCATCTCCACGCATTCATAAGCTCTATATCGACCCCATTTCTTGTGATAGTCCGCTCTTGATCAAAAGTTAAGATAGTTGCCCTTTTGCATCCTAGAAGCTTCGCTCCATTAATTGCACCATTAACCTCTCGCTCTAGTGTCTCAAAAGATGAAGTGTCAAAGCTCACTTGCAGAGCATAGGGCTCTTTATCGATTATGAAATCACACTCACTACCGTTTTGGGAAAATAGAAGTTCATACTCTCTTCTTTTTAGCTCTATGGCAATTAGGTTTTCAAGTTTTTTACCTCTATCATGTGTGTATTTATGTGTTAGTGCACTTAGATAACCATTGTCAATAATGTAACTCTTTTTGTTTGATAGTTCCTGTTTTTTTATTGATAGGTCGTATTTTTTAGCAGGAATAGCAAAGTAGGCTGCCTCCGCATATTCAAAAAAGTCATAGAGGCTATTTTTTCCTACTCTAAAGCCTAAGCTTTTCATCTCATTATGTATCTTTGATATAGAAAGTGGTGATTTGACACTCTCTACTAATCTTTTGAAAAAGTACTTTATAGCTGTAATATTTGTCTGAGAGTATCGCTCAATGATATCTCTAAAAAGCATTACATCATAATACTCTTGTAGGATTTTTCTTTTTTGCTCATCATTATTGACCTCTGCTAGCTCAGGAAATCCTCCAAAATGTAGATATCTCTCAAATGCATTTAGTATTAAAGCTCTATTTGCTGTGCTATAGAACTCTAATTCTATTCCTATAAAAAAAAGATACTCCTTAAATGATAGTGGGTATATCTCTATCCTATAACCTCTACCTCTTAGAGCTGTAGCTATCTCACTACCTAGAAGCTTAGCATTTGAGCCTGTGAGGTAGATGTGTCGTGTGATTGTCTCATCGCATCTTCTGATAAACTTTTCCCAACCCTCAACCTCTTGAATTTCATCAAAAAAAAGATAGCAATCTGACAACTCTTTTTGTGGATATAGCTCCTGAAAGCTTTGAAGTATCAAGTCAAGCTCTTGAGCTTTTAGCATTAGTCGCTCATCTTCAAAATTTATGTAGATGATGTTTTCTATTGGCACATCTTGAATAAGTCTCTCTATGGTGTTTAATAATAAAGAGGTTTTACCAGAGCGCCTAGAGCCTGTAAGAATAACCACTTTTTCTATATCTAGAGGGATATTGTACTCTCTGCTTTTTGTTCTTCTAAGAGGTTTTGTATGGAAGTCTTTTATAAGCGTTTTTATTATATCTTTTTTATTCATAGTGAAAGTTTATCATAAATCATCACTTTTTAAAAGATGAAATACTTAAAATATAGGTGTAACATAAGCCGAGTTCTGTATTTAGAAGCTATTTATCTTATAAGCTACCTTGCGGTAACCTTTTAGCGAAGAGTAAAAACAAGAGGTAAAACCAATCTCTTCTTGCTGCAGGTTGGGTTTACATAGCAGCCTTGATCGCTCAAAGCTCTGGTGGTCTCTTACACCACCGTTTCACCCTTACCTAGTTGCCTAGGCGGTCTACTTTCTGTTGCACTTTCCCTTATCTTACGATAGCTAGCCGTTAGCTAGAACCATACCTCTTTGCAGCTCGGACTTTCCTCTAGAGTATCTCTAGCAGCTTCTTGTTACACCTTGAGGGATTTTATCAAACTTTTCTTTATATCTTTATATCTAGCATATGAGCAGACTGTTTTGGGGTCTCATCTTCGTTCTCTTCATCTTTATCTTCAAACTCAGTCCTCTCTCTTTCTTGCTCCTCTTGGTTTTTCTCATGCTCTCTATCAGGGTCTATGGCTTGGTTTTCCTCTAAGGGTCTAACCTCTTCTATGACCTTCTCTTTATCTTGAAACTGCTGAATGTTTAGTGCAGTCTGAAAGTCCATTTTTGCTTGATGTTGTGCTTGAGTCTGAGATGCTACCTGTGTGTTTTGGTTTATATATACAATATTTCCTAGTGGCGAAATAGCCATATTTCACTCCTTTTGTATGTGGAGGGTTTTGTACTTGTCGTATACGACATTTGCTCCCTCTTTTAGTTTTACAAACTTTCTTTTTGTATAATCGACCTCATAGTCACCTACTTTATCTACCCCAAAGTCAACACATATTTTTGCAGCTGTGTCTATGACACTTTGAGGTAATGCCCTCTTATCTGCTTTTATTATAACATGAGAAGATGGGATATGTCGAATATGAAACCAAATATCTTCAGATTTTGCACTTTCAAGTAACTTTTTGTTCTCATTTTGATTTCTACCAACGATTATTGTGTACCCCTCTTTATAAAACTGTTCAAAAAGATTTCCCTCTTTTTTTACCTGCTTACCCTTTTTTGGAAGATATATCTCTATCTCATCTATATTTTCACTTCTTTGTATGTTTTGTTTTATTTTGTTGTTAAACTCTATTTTTGAGCTGATATCCTCTCTTTGTAGATGGATATTTTTGGCTTTTTTTTGAAGTTTTTTTGACTTCTCAAAGAGTAGGCTTGCTGCATGCGTTGGGGTCTTACTTTTTTCTGGGATTTCTACATTTATTAGTTCACCTTCGTATGTGCTAAGCTCTATTTCTGGAGTGTGAAGCACTATTTTATCTAGGTTT
>CAZAFM010000122.1:0-3746 GCA_964484395.1 uncultured Campylobacterales bacterium
TCTATAAACCCTATCAGGGTACCAGCTACAGCACTCTATTTTCTTACCACGATAGTAGTTATCTCGCTTGATACTATATATACACCTTCTATCCAAGCTCAAGCTCTCAATCTCTTCAACAAGCCTACCACTTAGCACCTCATCACTATCTAGTGAGAGTATCCACTCATTCTTTGCTAGACTCTCAGCTCTTTGATGCTGCACCCCAAACCCCTCATCCAAAGGAGCCTGATGAACCACCACATTTGCAAAACTCTTAGCAATCTCCAAAGTTTTATCTTCTGAGCCACTATCAAGAAGTAGCACTTCATCAAAGCTAGCAGTTGATTCCAAAACTCTTTGAAGATACTTTTGGCTATTAAATGTTAAAATAGTTACACTTATCATTATAAAAAGGTTCCCATGCGCTCAATCCCAGTTCTAATGTATCATCACATTTTACCCCAAAGTGGCTTTATCACAGTAACAACTACAAACTTCAAAGACCAGATGCAGATGCTAAAATCTAATGGGTGGTATACGCTTAGTGCAGAGGAGTTTTTAAACTTTAAGCTAGGTAAGTTCACTCCACCTGAAAAATCACTTCTGATAACCTTTGATGATGGCTGGCTTGATAACTACACCTATGCTTATCCAGTGCTAAAAGAGTTAGGCTTTAGAGCGACAGTGTTTATCGTAACTAGCTGGATAGAAAACGCCCCACACTCAAAAGAGCTAGCCTACAGTACACATAAAGACGCAGGGATACTAGCCAAAGAGGGGAGAAGTGGAGCTGTTTTTAGCAGAGAGCTTTTGCATGAGTGCAAGGATGTATTTGACTTTCACTCCCATCTACACACTCATACAAACCGCTTCAAAGAGAGCGTGGACTTTACTCAAGAGCTACAAAAATCTCAAGAGTTTTTCAAAAAAGAGTTTGGCAAATTCAGTGAACATCTATGTCATCCATGGGGACATTACAAAAAAGACGATGAAGAAGCTATTACAAAAGAGGGTTTTATGCTAGCTTATACTGTAGAAAACGGCTCAAACACACAGAGTGACAACCCTCTATATATCAAGCGCTTCAATGTTAAAGACAGAGGAGCAAACTGGCTAAAGCATAAACTTTTTCTTTACTCAAATCCCTCTCTTGCAAGGTTTTATGGGTGGTTCAAAAAGATGAAAAACAAACTATGAGCTTTCAAGATAGATGCCTAAAGCTAGTAGACACCATACCAAAAGGTAGAGTTACCACATACAAAGCCCTAGCTCATGCACTGCAAACAAAAGCCTACAGAGCCATAGGAAATGCACTAAACAAAAACCCAAACCTATTCACCACTCCATGCCATAGAGTGATAAAAAGTGATGGCTCTCTTGGTGGCTATGCTAAAGGGGTTGATAGAAAAAGAGAACTTTTAAAGTCTGAAGGAGTACAGATAGACAAAAAAGGTAAAATAGTAGAGTTTGAGAAGATACTTTTTAAGCCCTATATAACATAGGGTATTAGCACCTCTTTGTCTCTATCTTTTGGGAGTATATCTAGGTCTATATCAGGCTCTATAGCTTTTAGCTCCTTATCATATACCTTTTTTTGTAGAAGATGCAAGCCCTCTACTTCCATCCACTCTCTTATGGTTATCACATAGTATTTAAGTATATATGGATGGATAAGCTCCTTTTTCTCACTTAAGCTTTTAAGAAACGCTTTTACCTCAGATGTATTCATATCATCTACTTTCTCAAGCTTTGCTAAGACATTTCTCAAAAACTGCTTTGTCATATATGGCTCACCCATAAAAAGTAGCTCAGAGGCTGCCTCTAAACTTGCTGGATTTTCATTATAACTATATGAGTACCTAAAGTGCTCACAAAGAAGCGGTATGTAATCTGGAAAGTGTTCAAGCACTCTTACTAGCTCACTGAGGTCCTGGTCTATTAGGACATTAAAAAGCGTAAAAGCTGTTTTATCAGCCCTCTCCCAATGTATAGAGCCACCTTTACTTGGTTTTTTACCCAAAAACCTCTCATAGTAGCTAAGATCAAACTCATCCTCAGCTCTTTGAAACTTCTTCTTTATATCCTCTAATTTATCCCTCTCATCCATAGATTACGCCTTTTTTAAAATCTCACAAACCTCTTTTGCATGATAGCTTATGATAATATCAGCTCCTGCTCTTTTAAACCCAAGCATCGTCTCCATCATCACTTTTTCATACTCTATCACACCTGCTTTGCTAGCAGCTTTTAGCATAGCATACTCACCACTTACATTATATACTGCTAAAGGCAGAAGTGTACGCTCTTTTATATCTCGTACTATATCTAGATATGCAAGAGCGGGCTTGACCATCACTATATCTGCTCCCTCATCTTCATCATTTAGGCTCTCAAGAATAGCTTCATTGCGGTTTGCTGGGTTTTGCTGATAGCTCCTTCTATCTCCAAAGGCTGGAGCAGACTCTGCTACATCTCGAAACGGTCCATAGTATGCACTTGCAAACTTTGTAGAGTAGCTCATAATAGGTAGATTAGTAAATCCCTCTTTATCAAGTGCACCTCTTATTGCCTCTACCATCCCATCCATCATACCACTAGGAGCTACCATATCTACGCCACTTTTTGCTAGCATCACTGCTTGTTCTCCTAGTATCTCTAAAGTAGAGTCATTATCTACACTCTGGGTTTTGTGATTCAATATCCCACAGTGACCATGGTCGGTGTATTCACAGAAGCATAGATCTGCTATGATGTAGAGCTTATCACCATGAGTTTTTTTAATCTCTCTTGTAGCGCATGGCACTAGTGCTTCTTCATCTAGAGCTACTGAGCCTACACTATCTTTTAGACTTGGTACGCCAAAGAGCATTATGGCTTTTATACCTAGAGATATGACCTCCTCACACTCTTTTACTACTTCATCTATACTCATCTGAAACACTCCTGGAAGTGAAGCTACCTCTTTTTTAACCCCACTTCCCTCAACTACAAAAAGAGGATAGACAAAGTCATCACTACTAAGTCTTACTTCTTGGAGAATATCTCTTATGTTTTGATTTGTCCTTGTCCGTCTTAGCCTTCTAAACATCATTACACCTTTATTACTGTAAAATTCTCAGAATTATAACAAAATGTAGATTTTAGACTAAAGGACATCATTGAAAATAGATACTTCTAGCATAGCAAACCTACCTTCAAACTTTGGAAGCTTTAAGATAAAAGCCTACAAAGAGGGGGAGAAAGAGCATTTAGCTATTTTTACGAAAAATTTACCAGATATACCAGTAGTTAGAATACACTCAGAGTGTCTTACGGGAGATACATTAGGTAGCCTTAAGTGTGATTGTGGAGATCAGCTAAAGTTTGCTATGCAGTATGTACAAAAAGAGGGAGGAATCATACTCTACCTAAGACAAGAAGGGCGCAATATAGGACTTCTAAACAAAGTAAACGCCTACTCTTTGCAAGATACTGGACTTGACACTGTAGAGGCAAACCACCAGCTAGGCTTTAGCGCGGACTCTAGGAGTTATGAGATAGTTGAATTTATTCTAAAAGATTTAGGTATTGCCAAAATCAAGCTTCTAACAAACAACCCAAGAAAGGTAAAGAGCCTAAAAGATATAGAGATAGTAGAGCGACTACCAATTATTATGGAGTCAAATGACTTTAATGAAAACTACCTAAAAACCAAAAAAGAGAAGCTAGGACATATGTTTTGAAGCAAAAGAAAGGATGGTAATATCATCATCTACCCTATCCTC
>CAZAFM010000123.1:0-3612 GCA_964484395.1 uncultured Campylobacterales bacterium
TCTTGAGAACCAAATACTCATAGTTACCCAAACCTCACTTGATAAAACCAACTTTTTAAACGCCGCTCTAGCCCTAGGTTATCAGTTTCAAAAAAACCACTACATATATGGAGGATTAGGAACTATTTTTGAACAGATGGAAAAAAAGCTGGACATATCCAAAAAAGATGAGGTAGAGAGGATAGACATAGAGCAAAATCACTATCTACTCCACACTAAAAAACAGACAGTTGCATCAAAAAATATCATCTTAAATACAACTATTTTTGATGCTCCTAAGCTTTTTGAAGATAGAGAGGTAAAAGAGTACTTTTCAAAATACAAAAAACTAGATGAGGGGGTAAGTGCTTTTATGCTATATGTTCGCCTAAAAGAGATTGGCAAGTATGAGCACCATTACCAAATCATAGATGAGCAGAAGCTTCCTTTTTCTACATCAAGCTCTATTTTTGTATCATTTGGAGATAAGGAGGATGAGAAGATGAATAGAAGTGTAACTATCTCAGTACATGTTAAAAAGTCTACTTGGGATAGTGAGTGGCAGAGTAAAACAGAAGTCCTTGAAGAGAAGATACTAAAACTACTAAAAAAACACTTAGGTATCAAAAAAGATATGATTGAGTTTTGTTTTAGTGCTAGAGCACATACTTTTGAACGCTTCATAAACCGCTCAAACCTAGGCGGGATACCACTTCTGAAAAAAAACCTCATCTACAAACTTCCTGGAAATGATACACCTTTTAAAGGACTCTATCAAGTAGGAGATAGTAGCTTTGCAGCACAAGGATGGGCAGGTGTGATGATGGGAGTAGTAAATTTGCAGAGACTTATATGCAAGAGTTAGAACTAAAAATACCACCAAAAGAGTGGATTAAAATAGCATTTATAGGGGTAGTCTTTAGCTCCTCTCTCTCATCTTTAATATACTTTGCAAATTTCAAACAACTCCTTGATGGAGTTTTGTTTGGAGGTATTGTAGGTTTTGTCATAGCCACTCTTTCGGCTTTTTTTATCACACTTTTAAACAGACTCATCTTGCCATCTCTTCCAAAAAAACTCTGGGGAGTTCTAGCAGCACTTTTTTCTTTTCTATCTGGTTTTTTAGGTACTTATGTTGGGGTTTTTATAGTAAAGAGTCTGAGTATTGAGATATTAGCTAGAGTGGAAACAAGCCTATTTTTTATAAGCTCATTTCTAGGAGTGCTTACATATCTTATAGGGGCACTTCTCTATCAGTTTGTCAAAACATCAAACAGACAAAAACACATAGAAAATGAGCTTTATAAAAGTCGCTTAAGCTCCCTTGAGACGCAACTAAATCCACACTTTCTTTTTAATGCACTAAACTCACTAGCTGAGCTACTTCATAGTGATAAGTCTAGATGTGAAGAGACTATTATGAAGCTATCAAGCTTCCTTAGAGAGGGTATGAAAGAGGAGAGGCTTATTCCTATCAAAAAGGAGCTAAACAGTACTCAAAACTATGTTGACCTTGAAAATATAAGGTTTGAAAATAGGATTATGCTAAAAAAATCAATAGACAAAAATGCAGAAAATCAGCTTATCCCAAAGTTTTCAATCCAGCTACTTGTAGAAAATGCCATAAAGCACGGCTTTAAAAATCACAAAAATGAGTTTATCATAGAGATAGATGTAAAATACAGTAATAGAGTTTATGTGGTTGTAAAAAACAGTGGAGAGATGAGGGAGTTTAGCCCGGGGGTTGGATTAAAAAACTTAGATGAAAGAGTGAGGCTTTTGTGTGGAGGTAGAGTATATCTACAAGATAGAAGTCCAACAGCTTTTTGTATAGAGATAAAGAGGTGTGATGAGAGTTTTGGTAGTAGATGATGAAGCTTTGGCTCTAAGTAGGATAGAGCGAATGCTAGGGGAGTTAGAGGTAGAACATAGTGCTTATTCAAATGAGCTTGAAGCATTGGAGTATGCTAAAAAAAACTACTTTGATGTAGCACTACTAGATATAAATATGCCAAATATCGATGGAAAAGAGTTAGCAAGGAGGTTTATTGAGATTAACCAAAACTGCTTTGTGGTTTTTCAAACTGCCTATGATGAGCATGCAGTTGAAGCTTTTAGAATTGGAGCGATTGATTATCTGCTAAAGCCTTTTTCAAAAGAGCAGCTCCAAGCCTCACTTTTAAGAGCCAAAGAGTATAGAGCGCACGCTAAAACCAGGTTTTTGATACGCCAAGATAGAAGTAGCTTTTTGGTTGAAGATGCTCAGATTTACTACATAGAGGCTGATTTGGGAGAGGTGATAGTAAGGACTAAAGATGAGTTTTTATACCTAAAGCAAAAAATCTCAGATATAGAGTCAAAACTGCCAAGCAATTTTTTTAGAATCCACCGCTCTTTTATCATCAACCTAGATATGGTAAAAGAGATAGAGACTGTGCAGCAGAGTAAACTAGAGTTTAGCTTCAAAGGGATAAAAGATATTGTGTCCTCAAGTAAAGATGGAGCCAAAAAGTTTAGAGAGCTGTTTAAAGAGTAGTCACCTGCACTCTCCTTTTCCCTCGTTCCTACTCAGGAGAGTGGGAGCGAGGGAAAAGTTGAAAGAGGTACTTTTTGTTTAGAAGCACTTGCTGTGTATGAATAAGTATACTTAAAGAAATAGTATACATCATTTTGATAAAATGATGTATATTTTAAAGATCGGAGTTTGTTATGACTGCACCAAAACAAGAAGCAAAAAAAATCATTGATTCATTACCTGAAGATACCTCGTATGATGAAATTTTAAAAGAGCTTGCTTTTGATAGAATGATTCAAAAAGGCTTAAAAGACTCCAAGGAGAATAAAACCATTTCAAATAAAGAGATGAGCAATAGAATCAAACAATGGTAGAAATACATTGGACAAATGAAGCGGAGCTTTGGTTAAAAGATATACATGACTATATTGCCTTAGATAAAAAATCAATTGCTAAAAAGGTTGTAGCTGAAATATACCAAAAAGTTCAAATACTACAATCGTATCCACGAGTAGGTTACGAGTATGAAAATGATGAGCATAAAGAAATAAGAATATTGCTTTATGGTCATTATCGCATTGCATATTTGATTAAAGATGAATATACGATTGATATTTTGGGTGTATTTCATGGAGCACTTGATATTGAGAGATATTTATAAAAAGATACAACAAATCAGAGGAGCTAATAAATTACCCTGCGGGAAATTTATCCCTCGTTCCCACTCTCCTGACTGGGAATGCATATCTTGCCTTGCAGTGTATTTCTTAAATTTTGCCATACTGTTAGCTATATCATCACTACTTGCTACAAGATGAAGATGATTTTCAAGTATCACATAGGCATAGATTTTTAAATTGTCATTTTGCTGTAGGTGCTTAAGGCTATCCAAAAGGATTTGAACACTATCTTTATTTGTAAATAGAGGTAACCAATGCAATACAGTAAGTGTTAAAAAATGTGGATGTGTTGGTTCATATATTTTATATCTACTTCTACCCATTTTGTATTTTAGTTAGTTTGGCTTAAATATGCATTCCCATCTAGAAGATGGGAACGAGATAAAAGAATTGGCAAGAAAAAATAGTAAAAGAGTATGGATTAGAATCAACAATCAA
>CAZAFM010000124.1:0-3448 GCA_964484395.1 uncultured Campylobacterales bacterium
AAGAAAAGCCCAATAGAGCTAAAAACAAGTATAGGCTCATAAGCTAGTATGGCTATAAGCTCCCTATTAGCTCCCATCTGGGAAAAAACAGACCTAGAGCTATATGCCCCATAAAAAAGCATAGATGAGGCAAGAAGCTTAAAAAGTATGACCATTATCAAATCTTCCCCAAAAAGAAGCATCCCTAAAGCTATCCACTCAACAAAAAAGTATGCTATACCAAGTACAGCATGATATGAGTGAACTATCATCGATCTTTTTGAAGCTAGTTTAAAAAGATCATAAAAAGGCTGAAGCAAAGGAGGTCCTACTCTGTTTTGCATCCTAGCTCTCAAAATCCGTTCAACACCCATAATAAGCGCTCCAATAAAAGGGGCTAAAATAAAAATAATTAGGTTTAAACTAAAACTTTCACTCATTAAAACAGTCCTATTATAATTGTTGCTACAAAGAGAGTTGAGCCCATTATGTAGATTGATTTTCTTTGTGTATCTGTGAGCTTCAGAAAATATGAGTGGTTGTGAAACTCTATATCTTCACCACAAGAGTACTCTTTAGCTCTATCAACACCTTTTAGATGGATAAAAAACGCCAAAAATGGGATGAATATGATAATTAGAGCTATAATAATAGTATAAAGAGATATGGAGGTAAAAGGAAAATACATCCTGCTTCCCTCAATTAGAATAGCTATAGGCTCAAAAGTAATAACATAAGCACTTGTATAAAAAAAGTAACTAATAAGCTCAAAAATAAAAACAGCACTTATAGCTAAGATAAGTGTAAAAGCATACATGGAAAATGAATAGATGCGCTCAAGTTTTAGCTTCTCATATCCAAACATCTGACCACTTTTAGGAAGCAAAACCCCACCAACTCTAAAGTATAAAACAGCCAAAAGTGCGCTAGCTATAGTCAATACAGAGACCATATAGACAACAAAAAATTGTGCATAAGCCATATCAGCAACTATCTCCCTAGAGTACCACTTAGCCAAAAAAGCACCAAAAGGGGGAAGTGTAATGGAGGCAAAGCCAAGCATAGTAAAAAATGCCATTCTAGGAGACTTCAGAGCAATACCTTGAAGTTTCTCAAGAGTTTTAGCATGAAACTTTTTCTCGTAAATCCCAGCTTGTAAGAAGAGAAATGCTTTTGCAACTCCATGAAAAGCGATGGTCATAAGAACTGCCATAATAGCATAGGTACTTCCAAAAGCACTAAGGGCTATCATCATACCTAGAAGTGAGATAGTGGAGTAGGCTAGTATCTCTTTGAATTTATCTTTTTCAAGTGCAAGAAGTGCGGCTGCTAGAAATGTAAAGCCACCAAGAAGTATGACCATGTACATAACTGTGGAGTTTGATATAGCAGGGGAGAGTCTGGCTATAAAGTAGGGCGCTATTTTTACCATAGTAGCTGAGTGTAGCATTGCACTAACTGGGGTAGGGGCTACCATAGCTCCTAAAAGCCAGCCATTAAATGGTATCTGTGCTCCTTTAACAAAAGCAGCAATTGATAAAAATGCTAATGGAATAGCACTTAGAATCTCTTTTGGAATAGAGTTAATGTCACTTATAAAGGTAGTATTATGGATGCTAAGAGCTGTGATTGTACCTATAAGTAGTGCAACTCCGCCAATCTCATTCATCCATAGGGCTTTTAAGCCGTTTTTTATACTGATGTCGTCTTTTCTATATGATATTAGCAGATATGAAGCAAGGGTTGTGAGCTCAAAAAATAGGAAAAACAACTCTAAAGAGTTAGCAGATACTGCTAGGTTCATAACCCCTAAGAAAGCTAAAAGTATGGCAATAAAGCCTCTTTTGCGACTTTCACTAAACTTCTCATCTTTTATATACTCTAAAGCATATATGGCGATAATTCCGCCAACTACATTTATAAGTATAAACATAAAAGCACTAAGATGGTCTATAAAAAAGTATTCACCACTACTTCCACCCATAAACTTTAAAAATATAAGAAGTCCAAGCTGTGCTAGTCCAAACATCCATACAAGGGGGTTTGAGTGCTTGATACCCTCTTTGATAAAGTAAAAAATAAGCGCAAAATCTGCTAAAGTAAAAAGGAACTTCAAGACAGGGGAGAAGCTCATAGGTTCTTCAAGAGAGATATAAAAAAGCACTGAAACAAGAGCTAAAGCTCCTGCAGTAGCGATAGTTAGCACTTTTGTGAAGCTAGATAAAAAGTAGACTAAGCTAGCACCTATAAAAGGTAGAAGAAAAAGTGTTAAAATATATGTCATCTAGCAACCCTTATTTAAGTTTTCTTTACATTTTATCTTATGTTGGTTTCCATAGTATTACAGACTACCTGCATCATCCATAGACTGTATCTCTAAAAGCATCTGCGCAAACTCTTCTGGCTCCATTTTTAGCTTTGTTTTTAATCTCTCAATCTTGACCATATCCTGGCTTTGTATGATGAGGGATATAGCTAGTATCTTTCCTAGTTTACCCTCTTTTTTTAGTATCGCATCTTGTATCTCAGTGTCAAACTTAATCTCTTCAAAAAGAGTATCAAAGTCCACCCCAAGTATAACATCAAAAAGTGAAACAAGTCCAATAAGATAAGCTTTTTGAGTTGATCTTTTATCGCATTTATACTTTTTAGCAAGAACCTCCATAGATTTTGCTCTAGCAAGCGCACTTTCAAAAATAGGGTCGCTCTTGATATCCTCCTCATCACCTGCATACAAAAAGAGTGTAAGCCACTGTGCAAGAGGTAGTCTGCCAATAAGCTTTACGGCATGCTCTATAGATGTGATGTCATTTCTGGTAAAAAAAGCCGATGAATTCATATATTTAAGCAGATTTACAGTTAGCTGTGGATTTTTGCTAAATTCATCCACAATCTGTTCTATACCCATATCTGTTTGTAGGCTCTGGATTAGGTTCATAATAGATAGTCTGTTTGGGTCTATCTTCTTACCCTCTATAATCTCTGGCTTTGAGAAGAAAAAGCCTTGAAAATACTTAAAACCCAACTCTTTGCACTCTGCAAAAATATCTTTATCTTCAACCTTTTCAGCTAATAACTCACAGTTAAACTTCGAAAGTAGGGCGATTTTATCTTTTACAACATCCATATTTTCACAAGCTAGAAGGTCTATTTTGAGTATATCTACAAGATGGAGTAGGGGAGCGAAGTTCTCTATCATCTCTTCACTAAAATCAAGGTCGTCAATAGCAATAGTGTAACCTAGACTTTTAAGCTCTTTTACCCTCTCTATAACGCTCTCATCAACATCAACTGTCTCAAGTATCTCAAGCACAAACCTATCTTTTGGTATCCTCTCAACCACTGGGTCAAGCAAAAATGACTTATCTACATTGATAAATGCTTTAAAATCCCCCACAAGCTTGTTTAGACCAAATGTATTTAGAGCGTCTATAAGAACCCTAGAAGTCGCAAATCTATCATCTTGAAC
>CAZAFM010000125.1:0-3236 GCA_964484395.1 uncultured Campylobacterales bacterium
AACCGCTTACATCTACACCTTTTATCGCCTCACTTAAATCTTTAGCCATTGACGCTGTGCTTAGTGTACCTAGTGCCACTACAGCAGCCAAACTTACCTTAGCTAATTTCATCCACATCTCCTTTGTTAATTTACAAAATTAATTCAACGGAAGAATTATATATTAAAATTAATTCAATTGCAATAGGGTGGAGGGGTATTTTTGCAAATTTGTGTTATCAATTTGTATCTTTTTGGGATTAGTCGGTATTTTTAAGGGTATATTTAAGTATTAAGAGGGGTTGGGGATTATCTATAAGTGTAGGTTTGTATGCTAAAATTCCAAAAAAATCTAGTGAGGTAGTAATGAATCTACAAAATATCGTTGAATCAAAGTTTTTTAAATACTTCATAACTGGACTTATCTTGTTAAATGGTGTAACACTAGGGCTAGCTACTTCTGGCTCTATTATGGAGAGCTTTGGGAGTGTGATAGCGTGGGCTGATGTTGTTATTGTTGGGATTTTTACTGTTGAAATCATTATGCGTATATATGTGTATAGGGTTGGATTTTTTAAAGACCCTTGGAGTCTTTTTGACTTTTTTGTGGTGGCTATATCGCTTGTCCCTGCTAATGCTGGGCTTTCTATTCTTAGGGTGCTACGGGTGCTTAGGCTATTTAGGCTTCTAACTATCATTCCGCAGATGAGGACTATTGTAGGGGCGCTTATAGGTGTGATACCCGGTATTGCTTCTGTTTCTATGGTTTTGTTGCTGTTTTTTTATGTTTTTGCGATAATGTCTACTAATCTTTTTGGGGAGGAGTTCCCTCAGTGGTTTGGTACACTTGGGGCTTCTATGTTTACTCTTTTTCAGATTATGACTTTAGAGTCGTGGTCTATGGGGATAGCGCGCCCTGTGATAGAGCAGTATCCATACGCATGGATATATTTTGTTATCTACATTCTTATAGTGACTTTTATCATGGTAAACCTCTTTATCGGTCTAATTGTTGATGCTATATTTACTATCAAAGGAGAGGATAGTAAAGAGAGTGAGGAAGACAAGCTAGATGCACTAAGAGATGAGATAAAAGAGCTAAAAGAGATGGTGGTAGAGCTTAAAGGAAAAAAATCTGATACAATACAGAATTAGGGAGTAGCTCATGGATTATGATATAAGATGGCTTCAAAGATTTGGCAACTACAAAAAAGCATTTAAACAGCTTAAAGATGCGGTTAAGTTATCGCAAGAGAGGGAGTTATCACTTCTTGAGAAGCAAGGGCTTATACAAGCATTTGAGTTTACCCATGAGTTAGCTTGGAACTTACTCAAAGACTATTTGGAATATCAAGGAAATCAAGAGATACGAGGCTCAAGAGATGCTTTAAGAGAAGCATTTAAAGTGGGATTGATTAGTGATGGTGAGCTGTGGATGGAGACTATAAAGGCTAGAAATATTACTTCTCATGCTTATGATGAAGAGCTTGTTCAAAGAGCTTTTGAAACTATTGCTAATGACTATATTTCTATTTTTGATAAGCTTTTGATAACTTTTGAAGAGCTTCAAGTAAAAGAGAAAAACTTATGAACCCAGATAGTGCTACTTTAGAAAAAATTTATAGAGTATGCAAACAAGAAGAAAAGATAGAGAATATCATTCTTTTTGGCTCAAGAGCAAAAAATAGTGCAAAAAGAGGCTCTGATATAGATATAGCTGTTATAGGAGATGATTTTGGTTTTAGGGATATTTGCAGGCTTGGGATGAAACTAGATGAACTTGATTTACCTTATAATATAGATATTGTAGACTACAACACCATCACAAACATGGAACTAAAAAACCATATAGACAGAGTTGGTATTTCTTTTTTAGGATCAAAATGATTATTAGACAAAAGGATATTGTTAAGATATGTGGATTATAAAATATATTTTTATGCTATTACTTTTTGTGGGTGTAGCATTTGGAAATCAGATAGAGAGTAAGATAGGTCAGATGGTTATGGTTGGGTTTCATGGAGTTAGTCAAGATGATGAGTGGACGCAAAAAATAGCGCAACAGCTAAAGGATGAGAAGATAGTAGGGGTTGTGTTTTATGGATATAATATTGAGGGTACTGAGCAGTTCAAGGAGCTAGTAGAGTATCTAAGAGATTATGACAACAAAGCTCTATACGCGCTAGATGAGGAAGGCGGGAAGGTTCAGAGGCTAGTAAGCTCAAAGGGGTTTGAAAACTTCCCAAGTGCAGAGTATGTAGCGGATAACCTAAGTATAGATGAAGCCTACAGTCTATATACAAAAATAGCACTAGAGCTTAAAAAGTATGGCATAAACTACAACTTCGCCCCTGTAGTAGATCTAAATGTAAACCCAAGCTCACCTGCTATAGGAGCACTTCATAGGAGCTATAGTGAGGATGTAGAAAAGGTAGTTGAGTTCTCAGCAGAATTTATCAAAGCCCACAAAAGTAAGGGAGTTCTAACATCTCTAAAGCACTTCCCGGGTCATGGAAGCGCAATGGGTGATACTCACAAAGGCATAACAGATGTTACAGGACTTTGGAGTGAAATAGAGTTAGAGCCTTTTAAAAGACTAATAGATAAGAACCTAGCAGAGAGTATAATGAGTGCTCACATTATAGATAGAAGAGTAGATGAGCTTCCAGCAAGTCTGTCAAAAAAGTGGCTAGATAAGCTAAGAGTAGATATGGGATATGATGGGGTTATCATAAGTGATGACTTGCAGATGGGAGCTATTGCTAAGGAGTTTAGCCTAGAAGAGACAGTCATAAAAGCCATAAATGCTGGAAATGACATTCTACTTTTCTCAAACTACTTCAACCCAGACCCAGACCTACCTGAGAAAGTCACCAAAATAATAAAAAAGGCGCTCACTGAGGGCAGAATAAGCAAAGCTCAGATAGAGAGGTCGCTAAAAAGGATTGAAGGTATGATGTAGAGTATCTATACCTTTTTTAAACTATCTAGTAGTAGTTCTAATGGTATATCTAGTTTTTGTGCAATCTCTTTAGGATTTATACCATACTCAGACATACATTTTGCGGATTCTAGTTTGCCTTCTAATTTGCCTTCTAGTTTACCTTTCTTTATACCTCTATCTTGACCTAGTTGGTATGAAGCGTGTTTTTCTATGTTTATATCTGAGATCATATTTTCCCCTTTTTGATGTTTTCTAGTAGGTTTTTGCTACTAGCTCTTCTAGCACTATTATATGTTCTCTAGAGTCCTTTTCA
>CAZAFM010000126.1:0-3227 GCA_964484395.1 uncultured Campylobacterales bacterium
CATGTCTACTTCATCAAGAAGAAGTATTTTCCCAACTTTTGTTTCTTTTTCAAGGAAATCATAAGCCAACGAGAGTTGTAAAATTAAATTTTTTTCACCACTTGAAAGCTCCTTAAAGGATATTTCATTGCCATCTTTTATTCCTATAAGATTGAGTTCAAAAAGTTCAATAAATAATCTTCTATGGTATTTATCACTACAAATATCGGCTATCGCTTCTCCCATTCTGCTAGTATATATATTTTGCGCTTCTGATATCAAAGAGTGAATTTCTCTATATTTTACTCTAACATTATTTGAAATAAAACTTCTTAATTTTTCAGTACTTAATGCATTTTGCTCATCCTTAAAAATAGGTAAAATATCATTTTTGAAATTAGAACAATACGTACTTTTTGTTTTTAGATATATGTATAGATAGTAAGCAAATTCAAAATCTTTTTTATCTACTATTGACTGAACAAACCTACTTATTTTATCATCAGCTTGGAATAAATATTCTTCTTGCGGTTCCAAAAAATATGCTACAGAATTTTTCAACTCATGTTGAAGGAATTTTCCTGTAATTGTTAATTTTATATTTTTTAATTCAAACAAATAAGGTATATTTTTAGCGCCTTTTGTTTTAATGTAGAAATTTAAAATACTGAAATCACATAAATTGATGTAGTCTAAGATATCTATTGAATAATTATTTAGACCATATGTATCCCCAGAATCTAATCTACAGTTAAAAGATTCCTTATATAGAACATCCCCGATTTTAGTATGGTAAATAGCTTTTTCCCTATCCATAAAAAAATCTATATCAGAAAAGTCACTACTAGCAGTATAAATATGAGAAAAAGCATCATCGATTAAATCATTATAGTCATTTTTTCTTCCAAAATTATCAAATGTATATTTTTTTGTATCAATAAATACTGGAGTTATTGCTTCGGAGGATACATAATAAAATACTTGCTTTTTACTTTCGAAAAAAATTAAACAGACACTATTGTTTTTAGCCAATGCTTTATCAAGTTTAATTTCTTTTTCTAGCATATTTATGCTTTTACTCATAGTATTTATGATGTATCTAAGCAAAGAGCTTTTCCCACTCCCATTCTTTCCAACAATTGCAGTAATGTTGATGTTCTCAGGAAATATATGGACATAGTCTCTGTTTTCTTCTATTGTGAGTTTTTGACTGTCACTATCATAGTCACATCTAAAGCGGGGCGAGAAGTTAAACCCCTGTTGTTTTATATTTTTATACTCCTCAACCCACAGATAGACTAGCTCCATTTTGTATGTTTTTAGTGAAGCTCAGTATTTAGAGCTATCTCTTTACTACTTCTTAGTGCTATCATCTCACCATTTAGGCTATTTTGTCTAAAGTGGATGCCATTTAGTCCGCTTAGATCACGCCCCTTGTATATGCCTTCACTTTTTATCTCAAAGTCTGGGTTTATCTCTTTTATCTTCCCTGCTTCTTCTTGGCTTATCTTTAGCTTTGTACCAGCTAGTATAGTGGCTCCACCATCTACGATACATCCATCACCGAGACTTATTCCAGTTGAGCTATTTACACCAAGTAGGCAGTTTTTACCGATACTTATAGGCTCACTGTTTCCACCACTTAGCACACCCATGATAGATGCACCTCCGCCTATATCACTTCCTTCACCTACTATCACAGAGCTTGATATCCTACCCTCATTCATACAAGCACCAAGTGCCCCTGCGTTAAAATTCACATAGCTAGCACCCGGCATCTGCGTATATCCAGCACCTAGGAAGGCTCCAAATCTAGTTTTGGCACTATCAAGAAGGCGGATATTATCATGCTGAGGTATGACATGCATAAGGTATCTAGGGAACTTATCCACATAGTCAATCACAGGCATCTGACCTCTAAACTTCAAAGCTATCTCATTTTCTCTTAGGTAATCAAGCTCATAAGGGTAGTTTCCACTCCAAGCGACATTTGTTAGCAGACCAAAAACACCATCTAGGTTTAGGCTTCTAAGGGGTGCTTTTCCAAGTGAGAGAGCCATAAGCTTCATATACCCAGTCTCTACACTCTGACACTTACTATCAGAAAAAAGCGTCACAAACCTAAAAAGAGGCTCACCCTCATCACTAAAAAGCTCCCCATCTTTTAGTGCTCGGTCAAGCTCTAGTACCATAGAGATGTTTTTGTGGCTATTTGCATATTTGATAGTTTCACTCATAAATGGGTTAAAAAGCTCTAGTGCTCTATCTATAAACTCAGGAGTAACTCCTACTACCTTCTCACTCTCACTCTCACTCAAAACCTCTCCAAGCTTTGCTGCTTCATAAAAAACAGCGTAGCTTCCAAGACTCTCATCTTCCCAGTTTAGCAAAGGATAGTGGCATTGAAGCACTCTATCACTGTTTACCTGACCTAAATCAGCCCTACATATACTAAACCCAAGTGGTTTTTTGTACTCACCCTCTTCTTGCGCACTTGAAACAAAGCTCTTAAACTCATCAACACTATAGTTCATAAACTCTCCTACTGATAATTTTTTGTGATTGTAGCAGATGAGAAGTTAGGATTTTGTTTGGTGAGGTTGAAGTTTTATAAGAGCTATTGGGGCAATTTTAGGTAAAATCCCACTTATGAAACTAAAAATATCAAACATTTTCTACTCTATACAAGGTGAGGGTAGGTTTATTGGGACACCATCAATTTTTATACGCTTTTTTGACTGTAATCTCTCGTGTGACTTCTGTGATGACACCTCACATAAGCAGAGTTATGATGAGTATAGCTTTGAAGGGCTACTAGGGGCTATTATAGGTTTTAAGTCAAAGTTTATCACTATAACTGGTGGTGAGCCGACTCTTTATGAGCTAAATCCACTTATTGAGTTTTTGCAGACAAAGGGCTACTTTGTAAGTGTGGAGACAAACGGTATGAATCTACAAAACATCAAAAAAGCAAACTGGATAACATACAGCCCAAAAAAGTGGAGTAGTATAGAAAGTAGTGGTTATAGTGAGGTGAAGTTTATCGTTGAAAGTAGCTCAGATGTAGATAAAATCCTTGAGCTTAAAACAGATAAGCAGATATATATCCAGCCAAAAAATGATATGGATAGTGTAGATAGTAAAAATATGAAGTTCTGCATAGAGCTTGTCAAAAAGCACCCTCGCTTGAAACTAAGCCCACAGCTACATAAACTTCTGGATAAATCGTAAACGGAGGCATAGGAAAC
>CAZAFM010000127.1:0-2934 GCA_964484395.1 uncultured Campylobacterales bacterium
GAATGCCTATCGGTGCTGTCATGTTGCAAAAATTTGAAGGTGGTTTTATAACCAAAATACAAAAAAGCGAACGAAAGGTAAAAGATACAAAAGAAGAAGGATATTTTTTAATTGATGGGCAACAAAGAACACTGGCTATGGCACTTGGCTTTTGTAGCGAAGAAGATCACAACTACAAGTTATGGGTTGATTTTGAAAACGACGGTCCTAAAAATTTTAAATATAGACTTAGGGTGACAAGCATAGGTCAACCAATAGGCTACAGCATAGATGGGAATAGACTTCCGCTTCATGAAAGAAGAGAAGCTTATGAGTATTGGGAAGATTCTAAAGTGTCTAATACAAAAAATGATATCAAACCTTGGAAGAATAATAAAAAATTTGATTTTGTTTTTAAAATAAGTGAACTTTGGGATAAGGATAAGAATAAGTTTTTACAGGAACATACAAGTCAGTTTAACGATGAGCAAAAAAAGAGAGTTGAACAGTTTTTTTGTGATTTAAATCGACTAAAAGAGTCTTATTTACCCCTGATACTTCTTCCGAAAACTAAAGTAGAAACCCTTGATGAGAAAAATAATGAATTGGATACATTGACACTTTTCTTTGAAAGGGTTTCTGCTGGAGGCACGAGACTGTCTCCTGATGATCTTCTGTTTTCTATGATTAAACAGCGATGGCCTGAGTCTCATAATCTTGTGCACTCAATGCAAAAAAGTGTTGGAATATGGCTGAAGCCTTTGGATTTTGTGATGTTAGCATTTAGAATTGCTGCTGCTTTATCTGATAAAAATGACAACTCAAATCCAAACCCAGCATATTTTCACGCCAACTTAGCAGGGGTACTTCCAAAACTACAAGATCTCATGGAGGGAGATCAAGAAAGTAAGATTGTAAAAGCTTTTAATACCCTTCAAAACTTAGTGCAAGAGGATGAAAAAGAATCATCTATCCCAAAGGTAATGTTTCCTTATATGGATAAATATCTGCTACAAGTCCTGATTTTCTACATATTTAAAAATGCTGAAAATGATATAGATAGCGATAATGTCATTAGATTTTGTATTTTTTGGATGCTATGCAAACAAAAAACAAAAAATGCACAAAAAGCTTCTGAAATAGCTTTTAAAACTATAAAAGATGACCCTGCTTGTACTCTAAAAGATATATATACTAAACTAACCGAAAAGAGAGAGCCTAACAATGACTCTATCTTTTTTCTGCCATTGCCTAAAATAGAAATTAAAAACATGCTAGACGAAGTAAAGCCCACCACAAAAAGGACTCTAAGAGGTATTCACGAACGGGCAAAAGATTTGTTTGGCGAAGAAAATAAAGATCTTTTTTTCGCTTTTAATTCAACAATTTTTCTACTGTATTTACAAAGTAAGTATCTGCTTAGTGAAAAAACAATAGAAAACTACCAACCCTTAGCAGTTCATAATGAAGATATGGTGCCATATGACTATGACCATCTTGTGCCACAATCCAATTGGTTTAACCTATCTACCAATGGACAGCATTCAAATGAAATCAAAGAAGAAGAGAATAAAAAAAATTTTAATAATTTGTGGAGCAGGCGATATCTTGGTAATCTCATTGGTAACTATAGAGTTTTAGAGTCTAGTGCTAATAGGAGTAGATCAGATACATCACTTGAAAAAATAATAGAAGATTTAAGTGATAAAAATGATGAAAATTTTAAAAAGCATTTTTATGTAAATAGAGATGATTTTGATTTATGGAAGAAAGCATCTCCTACTGAAAATAAAGATGAATGGGATGATGAAAGATTGCAAACTTTTCAATATGTCATAGAAAAAAGAACAGTGGAACTATACAACAAACTTTTAGAGAAATCAAAATTAGAAGAATGGATACAAAAATTGCAGTGAGCATCAAAACAAGATGATAGAGCTACTAAAAAAACAATAAAATTCTAAAATCCAGACATTACGCTGGCGAACAACTCACTATCATACACTCCTAAATCAAAAAAGGAGTCTTAGATGAGTGAGATTAGTAAAAAGGGTGGATGGAGCTGGATGGGATTTTTGTTTAACTCAGCCTACTTTAGTGGCTATGGTAAGCTACAAAAAGGTCTTATTATGGCAGGAATAGGAGGATTGCTTCCTATCTTTGGGATAATAGTTGCCATCTATGGAGGAGTGAAAGCCAAAAAAGAGCTACCTATAAAAGAGGTTGAGTTTAGCTGGGCAAAAGCCATAGGAACTGCTGTTTTTAGTGCAATTATCGGTATACTATCTTGGAGTGTCATATCTGTCTATACGCCTGAAGGCAAGATAAACCTTGTAAAAGATGGTGTTTTGGGCAATCACCCAAGTCTTACAGTTGGAGAAGCATTTGATAACTACAGCTACTTCTCTAAAACAGACTGGAAAAGCTTTACTGCAACTAATGGCAGAGATGTTGTGGAGTTTGAGGGTAAACTAGATAGAGGAATGATGGATGCTACAGGAATGGGTGAAGTTATGGAGGCTTATTTGGTGATACAGTTTATTATCAACAAGGATGATACCTTTGGAATTGCACATGGATCGATTAGAGGAAAAGATATGGGTGGAGGAGATATCAAATATGATATGAACGCAAGAGAGATAGAGCAAACAATCAGCTACATATACAATGATGAGTTGCTAAACTAGAGTTTTAAAAACAATAGCAGGGTAGCTAATAGCACCTTGCATTGTAGCAAGCTAAAAAACAAAGGAGAAATCATGACTCAAAAAACAGAATTTATCAATATGCTTGAGTTTGTCACCATAGAGTGCAAATTTACCCCAGACCCTGACTATCCAGAACTCTCAGAAAAGATGTTTAAAGCTATGGCTGAAACCCTGGTCGAAGCCTCAGATGAGGAAGAGAACTACTCTATGATGATACACTACGACTCAGAGCTTCTAAGCCACCCTG
>CAZAFM010000128.1:0-2890 GCA_964484395.1 uncultured Campylobacterales bacterium
TAGGATTTATGACATTTGTAAACACAACACTTGGTCCTATAAAAACATCATCTTCGCACTCTACACCTTCATAGATAGAGACATTATTCTGCACTTTGACGCCACTACCTATGGTTACATTTGGTCCTACAACGCAGTTTTGTCCAAAAGAGCAGTTTTTCCCTATTTTGCTGCCTTTGATTATGTGGCAGAAATGCCATATTTTTGTACTTTCTCCAATTTGTACTCCATCATCTACCTCGCTAGTGTGATGGTGTTGCCAAAAACTTGACATACTATTTTGATTGTTATATACTTTCCTCATAGATTCCCTTAGGGGCTCCCCTTCTAGCGAAGGGGTTATTTTGGATTTAAGCCTTGATGAGATGTATTCAAAAACTTTCTTTTCAACCATTCCTGATTTATACTTGATTCTTTTTGTATTAAAACTTCTAGCCTGAACCAAGATAGCGGTGCTTTTGATATATTTTTCGCCTCTTTTATATGTGATATCTTCAAAGAAATCGCCATACTTATGCTTTGAGGTAAGAGGGATACCAAAAAACAATCTTCTGTTGAAGATTTTTATGACAATAACTGGTCTTAAAAATTCATCACCTTTTCCATTTTGTTCAAATCCGATATTTTGACCCATGTGAACAAATACAACATCTCGTTGCTTGATGCCAATAATTTTCTCATCAAAATCTAGTCTCTTTTTTTTGCTCATTCCAGATATCAAATCTCTTCAAACAATTACCTTTTTACAAAATGGATGATACTCACCATTTAGTCCTACAGGCTTACTGTTTCTAATAGCATATACAAGCTCTATAGAAGCTCTGCTCTCCTCAAGCCCAAAGCCAGAACCTTTGAGTATCTCCCTATAACTAGATGTATGAAGGTCGGTAAAGCCATCACTAAACTCTACATCACTATCTCCGTCTTTAATGCTACGATATGTTCTTTGACCTTTTTGTGCAATTTCGCTAGGAAGATGTGAGCTATCGGTTGATAAAAACCATTTTACATCAGCATTTTCAAGCTCAAGAAGCCCAGAGGCTGTATGTGAGGTATGTATGTGAAGTGTGCTTTTTTGTATGCCCCCATATACCCATATGAGCATATCAAAAAAGTGGATTCCTATATTTGTAGCAACTCCTCCGCTTTTACCCAAATCACCTTTCCATGAAATGTCATACCAACGACCTCTGCTAGTTATATAGGTAAGCTCTATCTGGGCCTTTTTGCTTTTATCTACAGAGTGCTTTAGCGATACTATGGATGGGTGAAGTCTTAGCTGGAGTATATTGTAGATTTTCTTTTCACTCTCAGCCTCTATCTCAGACAGTGCATCGATATTCCAAGGATTTAGCACAAGTGGTTTCTCACATATCGCATCTGCTCCATTCCTAAGAGCGAAGCGGATGTGAGAGTCATGAAGATAGTTTGGTGAACATATTGAGATGTAATCTACTTTTTCACCCTTTCTTCTGCGTTTATCTATGTGTCTATCAAACCTCTCAAGCTCGGTAAAAAAGTGCGCATCAGGAAAGTAGCTATCAACTATCCCTACACTATCTTTAGGGTCACAAAAAGCCACTAGCTCATTTCCACTCTCTTTTATAGCTTTCATGTGTCGTGGAGCTATGTAGCCCGCACCTATGAGGGCAAACTTCTTACTACTCAAACATCAACCTTTTTAATCTTTTTACCACCTCATCATACAGTTTGTACATATCGACTATTTCTCTATAAACATAAAAACTGCTATTATGAATCAAAAAAACAAAATCCCCTCTGTACTTAAATATAACATCCATATAGTAAAAAAGTTTTTTTAAAACAGTTTCATAGCTCTCATTTTCTCGATAGCCAAAAAATGTTGTTTCCATCGCAATAAGAGGTGACTCTTTAAGCTTGAGATGCTTTCTCTCTATCACATCAAAAACACTGTACTCATAACAACATCCACATCTAAAGCCATCCATATCTGCATAGCATAGCGTGCTGTCTGATTTTATACCTACCTCATCAAGTAGCCTCCATGTGTTTGGCACCTCAAATCGTAAATAGTGCTGTCTTGATAGCTCAACTTTACTACTAATTGATTTAGTTATGTTGTCAATCTCTAGCTTTAGCAAATCAGCATTATCATAGCTTGCATAAGATGGATGAATACCAAGCAAATGCCCTCTCTTTTCTATCCTATCTATAAGCCAAACTATCTGCTTATCATTTAAGAAATATCTTTTGTCTATATTGGTAATCCCTCTATCCATAAGGTAAAAGATTGACTTTATGCCCAACTCCTCACTTCTGTCCATGAGATAGTCAAATGTATTTTTAGGATCATCAAATCCATTTTTTTCAAAATCAACAAATGGATCATCTATATCGTGAGTCAAGACTGGTCTAAAGCATCTCTTTTTCCGCACACCATTAAAGCCAAGATGTTTTAGCATATTCCAGAGCATTTCGATATATTCGTTCACTACTGGTCTATGTAGAAAATTGCACCTGTAAGCTAGGCTTGCCGTTGCTGGAAACCGCTCATGTTTATCGAGCGTACCATCAGCAACTTCTTCCCACCTTGATAACATAAAAAAACAAGAGGCAAAGATATCTACTCCACACGCTACCCTGTCATCCTCAGTATGCATTTTGCTACCACCAAACAATACAGGGATATCAGCTTCTGGGGTAAAAACATTTTGTTCAAACTCTACTGTTTTTGGGATATGCTCTTTTGAGATATAGCCAACCCCATCTTCTTGTCTGGAGAAAAAATAATCCTCTACGATAATAGTCTTGCCCTCAAAGCATATCTCATAGTCATGAGCTTTTTCACACCACTCCAACGCATACTCAATCCCCATAAACTCATCAAAAATAACCCTGAATATATACT
>CAZAFM010000129.1:0-2890 GCA_964484395.1 uncultured Campylobacterales bacterium
TGAAGTATCACCATCTTTAAATTTATAGTATCCACCATTTTGAAGTATGTTGTGCATTGTATGTTTTACTCTATGCCAAATTTTCTTAAAAAAATTTCCACCACTCACAAACTCTAACTGCTCCTCACTTAGCTCTTGCCCCTCTTCATGTGCTGCAAAAAGAGCCATCGCAGAGCCTATTTGCTCTATATCTTCGTCTTTATCTAGATTCAACCCTACTGTCTCCATCTCAGCTTTTATATCTTCGTCTAGCTCTTTATTAAGAAGTTCTCTTAGTTCATTTATTTGTGCTTGTGCCATTTTTTCCTCCTTTGATTTTGTTATTACTGTATTTTAAAATCTCAAAGTCACATCTGCGTCACATTAGAGCATCAATCTCCAAATCTTATAGAAAAAACAGCTCCATCTTTGCGATTATAAGCTACAATCTTCCCTCCTATTTTTTCTATTATCATTTTGCATATATATAGACCATTTCCTGAGTTTCGCCTCTTTTTGGTGCTTATCTTATGCTCAAAAAGCCTATCTGGAAGTAGCTCCCTAGGTATGCCCCCTGCACTATCTGAGACTTCTACTACTTTTGAGCCACTGTCTACTTTTAGCTCTATGTTTATTTTTTTCTTCTTTATATTGTTGGTTTTAAACGCCTCTATAGAGTTCACAAAGAGATTTAGCACCACCTGCTTAAACTCATTTTGAAAGCCCATTATCAAAAACTCATCTTTTTCATCTATGCTTACACTTATTTTCTCTTTTTCAAATATCAGCTTAAGTATGTTTATGACTGTTTTGATGCTCTCTTTAGGGCTAAAGCTTGCGATCTTATTTGATGAACCAAAAAAGTCTTGAAAATCATCAACCGTTTGGTTCATAAATGTGATTTGATCTTTGATTATCTGTTTTGCTTTTTGATTTTCTACTTTTGAGCTTTGGAGTGAGATGATTGTGAGTGGCTGCTTCCACTGGTGTGTGATAGTATCTATCATCTCCCCTAGGACTGCTAGTTTTGATTGCTCTATTAGAAGTGTTTTTATCTCTTTGTTTTTTTTGTTTAGCTCGTTTTGTTTCTGCTCAATAGCAGCTATGTATTTTAGTGAAATTACAGCATCTACATACCCCACACTAAAAGCTGCAATTGTAGAAATCATAAGTCCTCGACTATACATACCATCAACCATATAGACTATCACCACTGTTATAATATCAGCAATAATAGTCAAAATAAGTGCAGCCTGCCAAGGTTTTCTTACCTTCTGAAAAAACCGATAACTAAATGAGTTTGAGATATCCATCATACTACCTTAGTCTATATCCTATACTCTTTACACTCTCTATTTTAGCTGGGCTTAGTTTTTTGTTTAGTCTATAAATAAGTGTTCTTC
Organism: uncultured Campylobacterales bacterium; assembly: GCA_964484395.1. Classification (GTDB taxonomy): domain Bacteria; phylum Campylobacterota; class Campylobacteria; order Campylobacterales; family CAZAFM01; genus CAZAFM01. Next base: position 1,383 of record CAZAFM010000129.1, read on the forward strand.
TTGTGCTATCTTGTGGTGGTTCATCTTCCCATATTAGATTTTCTAGATTGTCTATTGGAATAATCTGCCCTCTGTTTTTAAGTAGTATATCAAGAAGTTTACTCTCCTTTTTAGTAAGAACTATCTTGTTTGCATGGTTTATGATATGGTGCTTTTCTCTATCATAAACAATCTCTTTTTGGATATGGATAGAGTAGTTTGTGTTACTGTTTTGTGAACTCTCAAGCCTTGCTTTAGCGTTAAAAAGTGCGGCTTTTATGTTATTCTCATCTATTGGCTTTACTAGGTAGCTAGCTGGGTATGTTTTAGAGGCTCTACTAAGTGTCTCATCATCTGCCCTAGCAGTTATAAAAACAGTTGAGCATCCATAGTTTTTATACCCATACTCACACACACTTACCCCATCTTTATCTCCATCTATGTTTATATCTGCAAGCAAAATTTCAGGCATCTGAGTATCTATCAACACCAATGCTTCATCTGAATCACCACAGATACCACAAACCTTAAAGCCCAAATCCCCAACAATCTCAGCAATAGAGTGAGCGATAAGTGGCTCATCTTCTATAATCAAAACTTTTAACTTATCCATTTCTTATCTTTACCAAGTAGTTAAATAATAAATAAATTCTACCAAATATTTATAAGTTTATCCTTATATTATATGCTACTATCGCCCTCTTTTGCACTATGCATCGCCTGCACTTTCTAGACCACCAAGTATAACCTTTATCCCAAATTTTCCTACTCCTTTATACACACCAGGGTTGGTTATTACATCTTTTTTAACTGCATGCCATATTTTTTTAAAGATATTTCCACCGCTAACTAACTTTAGCTCCTCCTCGCTTAACTCCTCACCTTTTTCATGAGCATCAAAAAGTGTCATAGCACTAGCGACTCTTTGTATATTCTCATCCTTATCAAGACTTAGACCCATAGACTCCATCTCAGCCTTTGTGTCCTCATCTAACTCTCTACTTAAAATCTCTCTTAGTTCATTTATCTGTTCTTGTGCCATTTTTTCCTCCTTTTAGACTATACATTATAAAATGCATGTTTTTTACCATCCTGTATTTTGGTAATGTCTTATGCTATGCCATATCTTCTTGAAGATATTCCCACCACTTACAAACTCTAGCTGTTCCTCACTTAGCTCTTTACCTTTTTCATGCGCGTCAAAAAGAGCCATTGCACTGCCTATTTTCTCTATATCTTCATCTCTGTCTAATCTAAGACCAGATGATTTCATCTCAGCCTTTGTATCCTCATCTAGCTCTTTGCTTAGAATCTCTCTTAGTTCACTTATGTGTTCTTGTGCCATTTTTTCCTCCTCTAGTGCAACTAGACTTTTGGTCTTGGCAGTAAGGCACGAATAGGGTCTGTAGGGTCTGAATAGTATTTATGCCAAGCTTTTTTTGCAGTGTGTTTTATGCTATGCCATATCTTCTTAAAGATATTCCCACCACTTACAAACTCTAGTTGTTCCTCACTTAACTCTTCACCCT
>CAZAFM010000130.1:0-2690 GCA_964484395.1 uncultured Campylobacterales bacterium
AGTTAGACCATGAAAGCCGTTAGTAAAAGCAACAACATTTGATCTTCCTTTTACCTCTAGCTTGTCATCTATATCACTTCTAGCACTTGATATGATGATGGGTGTATCATACTGCTCTCTTATATCTTTGCACAGCTCCAGTCCATCAAGCCCTGGAAGGGTTAAATCTAGTATTATTAGATCAAACTTCTTCCCACTTAGGGCTAGCTTGGCACTATATGGGTCTTCATAGTTTGTGACTGCTATGTTTTTAGTAGCTAAAAACTCACTTAATATCTCAGCAAGTTCGCTATCATCCTCTACCATCAGAACATTTACCACTTTTTCCACTATCTCCACAACCTTTTTTATGTTTTTTCATTCCGCAGCTTTTACTCATACTATCTAGGTTTTTTGCAAATTGAGTTTTTTGCTCTGGTGTAAGTATATTGTACATTTTCTCAAACTTCTCCGCTTTTAGGGCTATTTTTCCTTCACTCATCTGACTTCTATCTTTAATAAAAGAGTTTTTATCAAACTTCTCACCCTTGATATACTGGCTCATACCTCTTTTATCTTTCATCTTCTTGTCCATCTCATACTCTTTTTCAATCACATCAAGCTTGAGATCAAACATAGCATCTTGTTGCTTTTGACTTAACTCTATCCCACTAAACATTATAGAGTTATCCATCATCATACCACCCTTTTTACCACCACATGATGAAGCAAACGCCCCAACACTTAGAACAGATATTGCCACAAGGCTCACTACTAACTTCTTCATACAAACTCCTTATCTTGTTATTGTCTTAGACTTAGTATCATAGTGTTTTTGGATTAACAAAAAGTAAACAAGGAGAGGATTTGAGATATTTAGTCGTCATTTTGGCTTTAGGGGGAGTTTTTTTCACGGGGTGTGAGAAGGTGCAAAAAGGTCTTAAAGATAAGCAAGCTGAGTGGATGGGGCTTGATAGGACAGTTTCTTTATATTCACTTGATGGCAAACTTGTAAAAGAGTATGAGGGAGATATAAATGTAGATACTACAGTTCAAGGTAGAATATATTTCATACTTGATAATGGGAAAAGTGTGATGACAAATATGCCCTACATTGTAGAAGAGAAGTAGTCTGAAAATTTCAGCCATCATTCCAACTTTTAAAAGAAGGGATAAGACTTTTGAGGCAGTAAAGTCTATCTTGGCTCAGACTCTTGGCGTAGAAGAGATAGTAGTAGTTGAAGATGGAGGCATTGAGTGCGCAGATATAGGCTCTTTGCATCCTTGTATAAAATACATATCAAAGAGTAATGAAGGTGTCTCAAGTGCTAGAAACAGAGGTATAAAAGAGGCAAAAAATGAGTGGATAGCTCTACTTGATAGTGATGACCTCTGGCTAGAAAAAAAGATAGAAATACAAGTAGAGGCACTAAAAAAGAGCCAACACCTTATCTGCTTTAGTGATGAGATATGGCTTAGAAATGAAGTGGTGGTAAACAAACCAAAGTTTTATGATAAAGGAAGAAAGGATGTTTTTGAAGCTTCACTAACTAGGACATTTCTGCCACCATCTTCAGCTCTTATTCACACATCAGTCTTTGAGACAATAGGTCTTTTTGATGAAAGCTATGAGGTGTGTGAAGACTACGAGATGTGGCTAAGAGTGCTAGCTAACTTTGAAATAACCCTACTAAAAGAGAAACTTGTGATAAAAAGAGCAGGGGAGTGGGAAGCGCTTTCAAAAAGAGGTTTTTTGGATAAGTGGAGGATAGAGGCGATTGAGAAAAACCTAAATATATTTACTCATAAGCAAAGAGATTTAGCACTGCAAGAGCTGATGTTTAAAAAGAGAATAGTGCAAAAAGGAGCAATGAAGCGACTTAGATAGTAAAATCAATATGGGCTATATAGTAATTAAGGAGATTACTACACCCCAAAGGGGCGTGTAGCTTATAGTTTTTCAGCATTCTTAGCTAGATACTCAGCAACTCCTTCTGTATCTGCTTTCATACCTTCATCACCTTTGCTCCAACCAGCTGGGCAAACTTCACCATGCTCATTTGTAAAGATCATAGTATCAACCATTCTTATCATCTCATCAATGTTTCTCCCTAAAGGAAGGTCATTAATAACTGCGTGTCTTACAGTTCCATCCTTATCTAGTAAGAATGAGCCTCTAAGTGCAACTGACTCATTAAAAAGAACATCAAAGCTTCTTGAGATGTTTTTGTCTAGATCTGCTACTAGTGGGAATCTAACTTTACCTATACCACCATTTGCTACAGGAGTCTCTCTCCAAGCAAAGTGAGAGAACTGAGAGTCAATAGACACACCTATAACATTTACACCTCTATCAGTAAACTCTTTTAGTCTATGATCAAATGCGATAATCTCACTAGGGCAGACAAATGTAAAATCAAGTGGATAGAAGAAAACTACCGCACCTTTTTCTCCAATGTTTTTGTAAAGATTGAAATCATCAACTATAGAACCATCACCTAAAACCGCAGTCGCCGTAAAATCAGGCGCTTTTTTTGTAACCAACATAAACACTCCTTTAGAAAAATTTTATCTGTAAGAAAAGTTTATCGTTATATAGGTTCAAGAATTCTTACACCAGTTTTTTGATAAACTACACTTTTAAAATCAATAATTTTAGGTAAAAAATATGTCAAAAGAGTTTGTTTTTACTTCAGAGTCCGTTACAGAAG
>CAZAFM010000131.1:0-2648 GCA_964484395.1 uncultured Campylobacterales bacterium
CAAGAGAAGATAGTGCTTTTTAGAATATGTGAGCCAGAAGACTATACTGAGCAGGAGGTAGAAGCACTAAATGTAATGCTTTCCTCGCCAAATATACTTTTTTACTCTTTCTCACCAAAAGGAGAGGTTCACTCTATTATTGATGGTGAAAACTTCATTTCTCTAAAAATAGATGCTTTTAGTGACACGCTTAAAGAGTATAGTTTTAGTATGTATATACAAGGTAAAAATGAGACCTACTATAGAGATATGGCACCGCTAAGGTTGGCTAAAAATATACTATTTTTTCCAATATATTATGAAGACCATGTGGGGTATGAGAGTTACAAAGGTTTTATGTTAGAGAAATTTGAGCAAAGCTGTGTTGCCAACAAAGAAAGCTTCCTGAAAGGAATGGATGAGTTTGTAGGATGCTTTGGTAAGGTTTATAGTGGTGAGTTACCATCTTTTTTTGAAATAAATGATTGTGGTGAGGTGGCTGAAAAAGTTTATAGCTCAAATACAGGGACTATGGGTAAAAAAATAGTATCTTTAGGTTATGACTCTGCTGTAGCTGATGCTTTTATAGACTCTTATAGCTCTATGCCACCAATGAGCACACTAGCTAAAAACATATCTTTGCTATCACATGATATAGAAGGATTTAGAGAATACTATTCATGCATAAAAAATTATCAACAAGCCCAAGTTGCAAAAACACTAGAAAAGCTACAAAGTAGAGAAGAAAAAGATAGCGTAGGACTCTTTATCACATCAATTGATAGTTGATTTATGAAAATAGTAACCATAGTAGGTGCCAGACCACAGTTTATCAAAAGCGCAACACTAAGTCGCCATATAGCAAAGTATGAGCATATAGATGAGGTAGTCATCCATACAGGACAGCACTATGATGCAAATATGAGTGACCTTTTTTTTAAACAGATGGATATATCAAAACCAAAATATCATCTAGGGGTAAGTAGTACTTCTCATGCAAAGATGACTGCTGAGATGATAAAAAAAATAGAAGATGTTTTGATAGATGAGAAGCCTGATTTGGTTCTGCTTTATGGAGATACAAACTCAACTCTTGCAGGTGCCATAACTGCCTCAAAGCTTCATATAAAGATAGCTCATATAGAAGCTGGACTAAGAAGCTTTGATACCTCTATGCCAGAAGAGATAAACAGAATCATCACTGATAGGCTCAGCTCTTATCTTTTTTGCCCAACTGATAGAGCTGTTGAAAACCTAAAGAATGAAGGATTTGATAGTTTTGATTGTAGCATAATAAAAAGTGGGGACATTATGTATGATAGTGTACTCTACTATAAAAAGTTCGCCAAAAAACCTGATATAGAGATTTCTAATGATTTCATTATAGCTACTATCCATAGACCTGAAAACAGTGATAGTAGTGAAAATCTGAAAAATATCATCGATGCTCTAAACCATATAGGAAAGTCAACCCAAGTCATACTGCCCGTGCATCCACGAACAAAAAAGCAGCTTCAGAGTTTTGATATAAAGGTCGATTTTGATGTCATAGAGCCTGTAGGCTACTTTGAGATGCTTTGGCTCTTAGAAAACTGCTCTAGGGTAGCTACTGATAGCGGAGGACTTCAAAAAGAGGCTTACTTTTTTCAAAAGCCTTGCATAGTTCTTAGAAACAGCACCGAGTGGACGGAGCTACTAGATATAGGATGCTCTGTTTTAGTAGGTCAAGACAGAGATAGGATAGTAGTAGCTTGCGAAACCCTAAAATTTAGTTCAGATGCTACTGGGCTATATGGAAATGGAGATGCTTCAGAGATAATTATAAAGGAAATCTTAAAATGATTTATATTCTTTTGCCTGCATATAATGAAGAAGAGTCTTTGGATGCTCTGCTTCCAAAGATTGATAAAATTTTTAAAGATGAAAACAGCAAATATCATATCATAGTATGCAATGATGGGAGTAGTGATAGAACTGGTGATATACTAGATGAGTATGCAAAAAAACTTCCCTTAACTATCATAACACACAAAATAAACAGAGGCTTAGGCGAAACCTCAAGAGACCTTTTTGAAAAAGTCGCAGAACTCTCAGAGAGAGATGATGTGATAGTTAGAATGGACTGTGATGATACACATGAACCAGAGTATATCCCTAGCATGATAAAAAAGCTTGATGAGGGGTATGATGTTGTGATAGCCTCTAGGTTTGTAGAGGGTGGCGGTCAAGAGGGGCTTGATGCTTATCGCTCCTACATCTCAAAAGCGGCAAATCTTTTTATGAAAGTTTTTTTTCCTATCAGAGGTCTCAAAGAGTACTCTTGTGGATTTAGAGCTTATCGCGCCTCTATTATCAAACAAGCAATAGATGAGTTTGGTAACAACTTCATGCAACTAAGAGGCCTAGGGTTCACCTGTACACTTGAGAAAGTGATAAAACTAAAAATCTTAGGCGCAAGATTTGGAGAATCCCCTTTTGTTTTACGATACGACCAGAAAAAGAGTAAATCAAAAATGGTCAGTTCTATAACAACTTTTGGATATTTCACACTAGCACTTCTCTATCATTGGCCTTGGGGTGGGTGGAGGACTCATTATAGAAAAAGAAAAAAGTAATGTGCGGAATAGTTGGATTTTTTTCACACAGCAAAGATAAACATCAAATTTTAA
>CAZAFM010000132.1:0-2582 GCA_964484395.1 uncultured Campylobacterales bacterium
ATGGAGATAGTCTAAGAAGCGATATAAGCCTTTGTAGTTTTCCCCCATATCCATTTTGGCTAAAAGCTCTTTGATATTTGGAGTATATGGGAGGGAGTTACATATAAGTCTTATTAGTTTTTTGAGATTTATCACATTGTGATACTCTATAGGAAATACGGACGGTATATCTACCTCAATGACAGTGTTTATAGTCTCATTTAGCCGAAGAAGATAGCTATCTTTATCCTCAAAATAAAAAGGATAGTAGCCACTCCTGATATACTCTCTAAACTCTAGCCTTAGCGTAAAACGACCTAGAAGCTCATAAGCTATATCTGTATGGTTTTGTAAAATCTCTTCAAGACTGTATTGTGGTAGTGAGATGGTTTTGTTCATCTCTACAAACTCTCTAAAAGACAAGCCATGTACATCATATATGAGTGCTCGTCTGCTTAGGTCTGCTTTTGCATTATCTATCTGCAAAGCACTGCTACCACTAAAAACAACTTGTAAGTCCAAAATATCATGTATTTTTTTGAGTTCTAACTCAAATCCATTATACTTATGTATCTCATCAATCACCAAAACTTTACCATCTTCTTTAGAAAACTCATCTGCTACTTCAAACAAAGAGGGAAGCCTTAAAGCATCTGCACTGATATAGAGTTTCTGAGAAAATGGAATATCAAGCTCTTTTAGATACTGTATCAAAAAAGTAGTTTTACCTACACCCCTAGCCCCCACTATGCCTATGATCCTACTAGACATATCTATGGATTTGTGAAAATATCGCTTATAGGTAAAGCTGTGTTTATCAAATATCCGTCTTTGATACTCTCTTATTTCATCTAGCATAATATCTCTTTTTGTTGATTCTACTAAAATTGGAGTTGGAAGTCAAATATTTGAAGTTATATTGGAGTATATATGACAAACTCTAGAGACTATGACAAAGCTCTTTTTAGACTACTAAACATCATATCTTTTATAAAGCATACTCTCCCTTCCAAGAGTCTCAATGCGAGTTTTCAATCTTTTGTCTCCACTCCAAAGCTTGCAATCTAGCTCTATAGCAAGGGCTACAAAATCATATCTTTCTCATCAACATCTTTAACTATTTCATATCCATCCTTGAGTGATTCTTTGCTAATTAGCTCTTCATTATAAATATCTATATTTTTAAGAAGTACATAAAGGACACTAAGCATCTCCTCATCGCTATGTTTGCTAAATTTTCTAATTTTATCTTTATGCTTAAAGAGTTCTACTATGACAAATTTAGGGATAATAAAATGCTCATTTTTAGAGGTGAGTAGGTCGAATATAGATGAGTTTTTGCTCACTAATGCTGAGAAGATAATATTTGTATCAACAACAATCATTTTTGAAACTTACTCAAAAACTTCTCTTTGTTCTCCTCCCACCAACTACTTTTTAGCTCATCTGATAGCTCAAGTGCATCTTTTTCTCTAAGGGTACTTTTTGAAAGTATCTCCCTTGTTTTTATTTTCTCTACAAACTCACTTAACTCCTCTGGAGAGACATACTCTTTGCTAAAAGAGAGATTGATATTTTTCTCATTAGTAACGCACTCAACCATGTGTATATCCTTTAAAAAATTTCTTAGATTATACCACAACGATAGAGTAGAAGTTTAACCCAACTTATAGTAAAGTCTACAGAAAAAATGGAGCAGATATGGCAAACTCTAGAGACTATGATAAAGCTCTTTTTAGACTACTAAACATCATAGGTAGACTAAAAGATGGGGAGAGATATACCCTAGAAGAGCTAGCCAGTGAATACAATGTAAGTGAGCGAACTATAAGGCGAGATATAAACGAGAGACTCTACTACTACCCCATAGTCCAAGATGCTCAAAAAAGATACTTCATAGAAGACCCAGAGGAGGTAGATAGAAGAAGTCTTTTTACTGATGAGGAGATTATATCTCTCTACCTTGGCCTAAATAGTATCAGCAAAAGCGCAGAACTCTTCTCTAAATCAGCCAAATCCCTACTATACAGGACATTTTTAAAAGAGACCCACACTCCGTACTTCATCAAAAACAGACCTTATGAGTATATAGATACAGACTCTAACCTACTAGATACCATAGAAGAAGCCATACAAAAAAGACTCATCTCAGAGATAGAGGTAAACAAGAGAGCCCACAGCATAGAACCTCTAAAGATAATAAACATAGATGGCTACTGGCATCTTTTTGCTAAGATAGTAGATAGTAGTAAGCATAGAGTATTTTTTATAAAGGATATAAGCTCATTTAGTCCAACAAAAAGAGCCTTTAGAGCCAGTGATGACCTAGCAGTACTTCTTGATAGAGTTTACTCCCACTACTTTGATGATGAAAAAAGCTTTGAAGTAGTAGTCAAGATAAAAAGCAAAATAGCCAAATACTTCACATACAAAAACCACCTCCCTTCACAAAAACTAGTAAAAAAGTATGATAATGGTGACATAGTAGTAAGCTTCATAGTCACTCACATAGAGGATGTAGACAATCTCATAAAATCATGGCTTCCAGATATAGAGGTCATATCACCCAAAGAGTACAAAGGCGCACTACAACAAGAGCTAGA
>CAZAFM010000133.1:0-2387 GCA_964484395.1 uncultured Campylobacterales bacterium
TCATTTCTATCATTTTTCCATTAGCTATCTCAGCTATCTCTACCCCAAACTCAAAGTAGTTTTTTAAATGCATAGTTATAACCCAAATACAGCATTGTTCACTATAGCATCAAATTAGATAAGCTACTGGGAGCAGGGCTATAAAGGAGTGATGATAAGTGATACAGCACATTTCAGAAATCCTAACTACCATACCAGAAACGACACTATAGACACACTAGATATAGAGAAGATGGGATTCGTAGTAGAGCTAGTAGTAGAGGGCGTAAAAAACATAGATAGAAAATACAAAAACTAAGGGGTAGGTATGGAAAAAATAATCAACCAAAGCCTTTTGGAATCAATTTTATACATAAACTAATGCCAATTTATATCATCTTCTGTTCCATAATTTTGTGGACTCTTTTTTCTTTCATCCCTGCCCATTAAGATATATTTGTAATCCTCATCACCTTCTAAAATAGGCTCAATATCTAAACTCTCAGAAGATTCACTATTAACAATCTTAACATCAGGTTTAAGATGATTTAAAAGATACATTACCTTATCAAAAGCAGACTCTTTTACATCAATTGTGAGTTGCATTTATCACCACCGTTACATATTTTTGATAGATTGTACCAAAATATTGAAAATTTACTCAAATACATAGTAATTAAAAGTTTGATAACTATAAATTGCATCTATTTTCCTTTTGGGTAATTTTACAAAAGAGTTGGTTAAAGAAACAGAGCAGGGTCAGAGCTTTACTTTTAACCTATTTGCAACCCCTCCAAGTCTAGCACAGCCTAAAACTCGGTTTTCTTTATGAGCAGTAAAGTAGTCTGTCCCCTTTTTCAGTAACAGCACCTATGTGATGGTGATAGATAGGATTTTAAAAACCATCTAAAATAGACTTCTCTACTACCAATTCCAGCTAATCTATCTTTAGTTGCCGTGTTTCTGATTCGATTTATCTCATATTGATACTTTTCTTTCCAAGCATCAATTTCTAACTTGTCAATATTCTCTTGTTCTATAAAAAACTCTTCTATCGTTTGTGTTTTTGGTACAACTTGAGAATATTGATTTTCTATAGCCTCTCTTGAAGCTAATACTCCCAATACACTTAATTCAAAAAATAATTTTTTTCTTCCATCCCATTTCCTTTGCGTTGATTTGATACTATGGCTTTATTTTGTTAAAAAAATTTTTTTTATTTTGGTTTGATTTTATTTGTGAATCTAAACTATTAAGAAATTTTTCTAAGTCTAAATTTTTAAGTCCAGAAAACTCTTTAATCACATTTTCATCAACTCCTAAAGCTAGACTATAATAATTAACTAAAGTTTTTTCTTTGAAGTTTGAATGCTTTCTATACTCTACATCATTTTTAATATATCTATATGGATAACTACAATATTCATCAGTTTTTACCAATCCAAATCTTGAGCTTCTTAGTAATATGTTTGCAAAATCCTTATCAATTTTTTTGATATTTAAATCTTTTAATTCTGAAATATTTTTTCCTAAAATCATATTCCCAAATTCAGAAATACTAGATTTGTCTATATTTAAACTATCCATAATCTCATCAACGCACTTTGAAGGTCCTGCTATGACATTATCACCTGAAATTTTTTTTATACCTCTAATTAATATTCCACCATAACTGTTTTTATCACCAAATGTAATATCAAGACCTTTGTAGTTTCCAGATTTGAAATCAGCACAATTTTTATGCTGATGTAAATACCATGCATTAGACTGCTTTTGAGTTTTACAACCATGAGTGTTTGTATCTTGGTGATTTAAATTATCATTGAAGTAAAACTCAATTTCCATTAATTCATATTTATTTTTACCTGCACATAAAATACATTGATTCATCAATAAATGTGCAATGTCATCAAATCTGTTATAATCCTTATCATGATTAATTTTACTATATAAATTTTCTACTATTTTCCAACCTTATAATTTTTTATATGTTACTAGTATTTGACTTAATTGCTAAACTACCCACAAAACTCACTCTCTACCATAGCTATTCTCTCATTGTGCATTTTTTGAGCAAACTCATAGTTTATAACCCAAAATACAGCATTGTTCACTATAGCATCAAATTAGATAAGCTACTGGGAGCAGGGCTATAAAGGAGTGATGATAAGTGATACAGCACATTTCAGAAATCCTAACTACCATACCAGAAACGACACTATAGACACACTAGATATAGAGAAGATGGGATTCGTAGTAGAGCTAGTAGTAGAGGGCGTAAAAAACATAGATAGAAAATACAAAAACTAAGGGGTAGGTATGGAAAAAATAATCAACCAAAGCCTTTTGGAATCAATTTTATACATAAACTAATGCCAATTTATATCATCTTCTGTTCCATAATTTTG
>CAZAFM010000134.1:0-2286 GCA_964484395.1 uncultured Campylobacterales bacterium
TTGGGTTTGGGTATGGTCTCCAGATAATTTTCGCACTTCTAGGGTAGTCACTTATAGCTTCTACGAAGGGTACAGGCTCAAAATCAGTAGTCTTAGTTTCAACTATCTTACTTTTTGGAGATTCTCTACCATCTTTAGCAACACTTACTAGTTGATAGAAATATTGTGTACTAGGGGAGAGTTTCTCATCTGCATAGTGTGTCTTAAATCGTCCTTCTATAAGTCCTGAAACATCTCTATAGGTTCTATCGCCTTCATTTGGGACACTCTTGTATAGCCTAAAGCCTTCAAGTCTGTTGTCATTTATTAAGTCCCACTCAAAGCCTACTGAGTCCATATCAGTTATGGTTTTTATATTTTTGGGTGTAGGCAAGCTTGGGTCGATGTTTGAGGCTTTTTCTGTTTCGTTTTTAAGAGAGCATCCCGTCAAAAACAGCAGTAAACTCACGCTCAAGATTGCTAAAATCAACTTTTTCATCAACTAACCTTTTATCAAATTTTTCTTGGAGTATTTTATCAAAATCAGGATAATATTTTGTAGCAAAAACCATTCCGCGCGAACTTATAGGGTGGCATAGGTGCAAAAAAGCCGAGTGAAGCATGACTCTTTGGGTATTTTGACCTCTATAGCCATACAATCTATCCCCAATTATGTGGCGCCCAATACTCTCTAAGTGTACCCGTATTTGGTGAGTTCTGCCACTTTGAAGTTTTGCAGCTATTAGCTCTAGCTTAGAATCTTGTGAGGAGGCTAGTTTCAAAAAGTAACTTTTTGCCTCTCTTCCACCATTTACTATCCCCATTTTGAGACGATTTGCTCTGTTTCTTGCTATTGGCTTGTCTACTTCTAGACTCTCTTTTAGGGGCATATCTATGAGTGCTATGTAGTATCTACCCATACTTCTTTGTTTTAGCTGTTTTGCTAAAGAGAGGTAGGCTTTTTCACTTTTGGCTACAACCATAGCACCACTTGTCTCTTTGTCAAGCCTATGAACTATCCCTGGTCTTTGCTCACCATTTAGTTTTGGAAGCATATAGCCTCTGCTTTGGAGCCAGTCTACTAATGTAGGCTCTTTTACAGATGGTGCAGGATGAATGACCACGAAGGGTGGCTTGTTTACAACTAATATGTGTTCATCTTCAAAAACTACTTCCACATCAAAGTCTACACAACCCCTTGATTGGCTTTTGGTAGTTTTTAACTCCACCTCTATCTCATCACCTATTTGGAGTTTATATCCGCACTTTTTTACTGTTTTTTGATTTACACTTACTAGTGAATCCTTTATGAGTTGTAGTGCTTGGTTGCGACTACATTGTAAAAAAGATGCAAGTACTCTATCAAGCCTCTCTTCCAAATCAGCAATAAATCTTTTTTTTGTAATAATATCCTCTATAATAACTCCTAGAAGGTTTGTATGAAACTACTTAGCGATAGACGAATTTTAACACATTTTGATTTTTTTATACTTGTTATCATTTTGCCTATTATAGTGGTCTCTAACTACCTTATTTCAGAAGTTAGTCCCATGCTTGCTCAAAAGCAACTCTTTCACTTTTTAGCAGGCTTTGTGGCTTTTTTTATCTTTTTTCTTATACCTATTAGAAAAATACAGTGGATTATTCCATTCTTTTATTGGCTGAGTATTGCTTTGCTTCTTGCTGTTGAGTTTATAGGTATTACTAAGCTAGGGGCGCAAAGATGGCTTGAGATACCGATAGTACATCTAACACTTCAGCCCTCAGAAATAGTAAAACCAGCCTTCATACTGATGTTAGCATATTTGATAATCCAGAACCCACCACCAAAGAATGGCTATGAATGGAAGGATTTTTTAAAAATCTCAGCTTATATTATCATACCCTTTGTGCTTATACTAAAGCAACCTGATTTAGGAACTGCCCTGATACTACTAGCTATAGGAGCTGGGGTTCTCTTTGTCATAGGGGTGAACAAAAAAATATGGATAAGTCTTATTGTGCTAGGAACTATAGCTACCCCGCTACTTTATGGAACCTTGCATGATTATCAAAAGAAGCGCATTAGTGACTTTTTAGGGGAAAAACCAAGCTATCATGTACAGCAATCAGTCATTGCTATAGGTTCAGGTGGAATTACTGGAAAAGATAGGAGTGAAGCTACGCAGGCTCAGTTGAAGTTTTTGCCAATTGCAACTAGTGATTTTATATTTGCTTATTTTGTAGAGAGGTTTGGTTTCTTGGGGGCTTTTGTGCTACTTAGTCTCTATCTTTTGCTAATAGCACATCTTGTTGGTTACTTTATAT
>CAZAFM010000135.1:0-2200 GCA_964484395.1 uncultured Campylobacterales bacterium
CCCTCATAGACAAAGGACTGATAAAAGCTGAAAACTTCGCCACAGCCAAGCAGAAAAAAAAGTACAAATACCTCCTAACCAAAAAAGGAATAGAGGAGAAGCTAAAGCTTACTGAGAGGTTTGTACAGAGGAAGAAAAGAGAGTATGATGAACTACAAGCGGAGTTAGAAGCACATAGGCAAAGTGAGCTAGTGTGATGATGAATAACCTAGTCAAATACAATGACGGTGAGATAGAAGTTCAAATTTCTATAAAAGAAGATACTATTTGGCTTACACAAAAACAAATAGCAGAGCTTTTTGAAGTTACAAAACAAAATATTAGTTTGCATACAATAGAGATTTTTAAGAGTAAAGAACTTAATAAAAACTCAACTGTCAAGAAATACTTGACAGTTCAAAAAGAGGGAAATAGGGAGGTTTCAAGAGAGCTAGAACATTATAATTTGGATGTAATTATATCTGTTGGCTATAGGGTAAATTCTATAAAAGCAACAAAATTTCGTCAATGGGCAACATCGGTTTTAAAAAAGTACATAACAGATGGCTATGCGATAAATACTCACAAAATTACAGAACAAAGACTATCAAATCTTGAAAATGACATGCAAGTTGTAAAGTCTAAAATCAAAAATGATGAACTTGAGATAAAACAAGGCATCTTCTACAACGGTCAAATCTACGACGCATACGCTTTTGTAAATGACTTGCTAAAAAGTGCTAAAAGTGAAGTGATTCTTATAGACAACTATATAGACGACACAACTTTCACACTATGTAGCAAATACCCAAAGATAAACTTTACAATCTATACTAAACCTATAGACAAACAGCTAAGACTTGACTATCAAAAATATAAAAAACAGTACAAAAATATAGAGCTAAAAGAAACGAAAGATTTTCATGATAGGTTTCTCATCATAGATAATAGTGAGATATATCATATAGGGGCAAGCCTGAAAGACTTGGGAAACAAAGTCTTTGCTTTTAGTAGACTAAATATAGATATAAACTCATTTGAATTATTGGAAAAACTAAAATGACAAGCTACGCACTACTTGCTACTCACCACCCACTAAGCTTTCTTAACCCTAAACGCTTAACGCTTAGCACTAACAAAAACGCCCTAATAGACAAAGGACTGATAAAAGCAGATGCAATTCCGCAGGCACGAGGACAAAACTTCGCCACAGCCAAGCAGAAAAAAAGGTACAAATATTTGCTCAGCAAAAAAGGGATAGAGGAGAAGTTTGGTATGAACAAAACATCAGCTGTAGCTTGACAAATTAACCTAATAGGTTATAATAATACAAGAAGGTTATAGATGGAAAAGAAAGTAGCTCATTATAGTTTAGACTCGATAAAAACTCTAATCAAAGATGAGAAATACTTTATTACAAAAAGTGCCAGAATGGATTATATTAAATTGGGTCTAAATGATGATGAAGTTTTAAAAATCATAAACACTCTAAAAAATAGGAATTTGTATAAATCTATGACTTCATATAGTAACACTCAGATTTGGCAGGATGTTTACCATACAAGTTATAAAGAGATTGAACTATATATAAAATTGCAAATATCTGAAGATGCTATTGTAATTTCGTTTAAGGAGCGTACATGAAAAATTGCCCAATTTGCAGTAAAAGGTTAAAGCATAAAACAAGTCCAACTGTTTATAACTATAAAAATGAATCTATCACTATAAATCAGCCTGGGTGCTATTGTGATAATTGCGATGAAGAATACCTATCACCTAGTGATTTGAAATCTACCAAAAAAGAGATAGCTGATTTTAAAAGGAGGGTTGATCATCTGCTAACCACCGATGAGCTAAAAAGCATAAGAAAAAAGCTAAAACTAACTCAAGAACAAGCAGCCGAACTGTTTGGCGGAGGCGTGCGTGCATTTCACAAATATGAAACTGCAGAAGCAACACAGAGCAAACCTTTGGATATTTTACTCCGTTTAGTTGCTTCTAAAAAAATATCTCTAGATGATGTTAAGTCAATATGTGTGGCAACAAATAAAATTCAACATTAACTTTGTAAGAGCATTCAAAACCAACCTTAAGCTTCCTTCCTCTAAAATTTCAACAAATGAACAAACAAAGAAAAGACAAATAAATTGAACAAGGAAACCAACCAGTGCATCAAGAAGATCTAACCCTGCAGATATTAAGAAAATCAGAATCCATAAAG
>CAZAFM010000136.1:0-1987 GCA_964484395.1 uncultured Campylobacterales bacterium
GAGACGACAACAGCAACAATGAGGTATCCACCAAACATCATCCGTTCAGCCACAGCCCCAGATATGATTGTCGCAGCAGTTCCTGCGAAAACCGCTTGAAACATAAAAAAAGCATAATCCTCAGGTGTCTCATAACCAGTTAGGAAGAACCCATCAGTTCCCATGAAGCCACCACTATCTAACCCAAACATCAAAGCATACCCAACAACAAAGAAAGCCATTATAGAAAATGTCATGTCTGAGATGTTTTTGATAGCGACATTTATAGAGTTTTTGGCTCTTACTAGTCCAGACTCAAGAGCCGTAAACCCAGCTTGCATAAAGAAAACAAGAGCAGCAGCAACCATTATCCAGACAAAGTTCACATTCTCCTGGCTTGTTTCAGTAGCAAGAAGTGGTATAGAAAATAGGCATAAAACAGATACAAGCTTAATCATTTAACACTCTCCATTTGGATAAAATTTTAAAAGATAGTATCATAAAAAAGACAAAAAAGTCTTAAAAAATGTAAGTAAAAAGCAATGTTTTTTATAAATATCACTTATTGTTTAAATATTACTCAATAACTAATCTATTTAACAAGCATTAAGATATACAATAAAATTACAAAAACAAAAGGAGATGTAATGGCAGTTTTTATAAATGAAGAGTGTATCAGTTGTGATGCGTGTATAGATGAGTGTCCAAATGGTGCAATAGTGGATGACTCAAAACATCCAGATGATGCAGGTATATACTATGTGCATGCAGATAAGTGCGATGAGTGTGGAGGAAGTCCAGCATGTATAGACGCCTGTCCTAGTGATGCTATAGCACTAGCTAAATAGTGAGCTTCATGAGCCTACTTTAGTATGTAGGCTCTTTCTATTTTTATCTCTTCTATAGGTTTGTCTCTGCTGTCTGTTTTTGCAGATTCTATAGTTTTTACTACATCATAACCATCTTTAACTTTTCCAAAAATAGTATGTTTACCATTTAGCCAGTATGCATTTGCAGTAGTTATAAAAAACTGACTTCCATTTGTTCCTGGTCCCTTGTTTGCCATGGCTAAGACCCCAGCCTCATCAAATGCAAGCCCTTTGATTATCTCATCTTTAAAAGGAAGTCCATATATAGACTCTCCGCCTCTTCCAGTTCCAGTTGGGTCGCCAGTTTGAATCATAAAGTCCTTGATAACTCTATGGAAGATTATTCCATCATAGTAGCCATTTTTTACATGGGTTAGGAAGTTTTCCGCAGTTATTGGTGTTTTGTCCTCATATATCTCTAGGATTATATCACCTTTGTTTGTCTCTAAAACCACATCCTTTGCAAATAAAAAGAGTGTAGCTAAAAATGTAATTAGCAAAATTCTCATTTCTTTCCTTCGTTTTTGTGATTTTATGTTTAAAGCTCTTTAATAAATCTTAAAGTGAGTATCTTTATAATGTATACATAAATTATGTACAAAGGATTGTTTATGTTATCAACAAAGATTGAAAAATTGTTATGCGAGCAGCTAAATAGAGAGTTTTTTTCATCATACCTCTATCTAGCTATGTCAGCTCATTGTGCTAATATCGATATGAATGGAGCAGCTTCTTGGTTTAGGGCACAGTATGAAGAGGAAGTAATGCATGGTGAGAAGGTTTTTGGCTATCTTATGAGTCAGGGAGCTAAGGTAGAGTTTGATGCTATAGATAAGCCAAAAAGTGAGTTTGGTTCACTTCTTGAGACATTTCAGGAGAGTTTAGATCATGAGAGGCATATGACTGAGATGATAAACGAGCTAAGTGATGTTGCTCTAAAAGAGAAAGACCACGCTACATACAACCTCCTGCAGTGGTTTGTAACAGAGCAAGTAGAGGAGGAAGCTACTGTAAGTGAGATAATCTCAAAACTAAAAATAGTAAAAAATGATGGCTATGGGTTACTAATGATAGATAATGAACTAGGAGCTAGACAACCTGCAAATGTTACTAACATACCTCAAGCTTAGATACTCTTT
>CAZAFM010000137.1:0-1679 GCA_964484395.1 uncultured Campylobacterales bacterium
CTAGAACCTTTTTCATAGAAATTTGTGAAGCGCGATATAGTGTTTGATAGCTTAGATAGCTCATTTTCAGAAGACCTTATCTTCTTTTTTACCTCATCTTTGTCATCTAGTACATGTTGTATGTTTTGTATACCCATAGAACAGGAGTTTAGTGGCTGTCTCCATTGATGACCTAGGTCAAGCAGGATGTCTTGCATAGCTTTTCTTTTTGAACTCTCATGGATTATCGCATCTCTTTTTCTTATCTCATCTATACCGTTTTGTACTCTTTTTTCAAGGTTATCTTCCCTCTCTTTAATTGTTCTTGCCATATTCAAAAATGCCTCTTTTAACCCATCAGTCTCTTTGTATCTAAACTCTGGAAGCTCAACATTATAATTCCCACTCGCAACTTTTGATACTTTTTTCTCAAAAAGAAGTATAGGTTTGATGATGTTTTGAAGTGCTCCTAAATAGAATATCAATATAGCAAGCGCAATAATTCCTATCATTAGAAGTGTGTTTTCTCTTAATATTTTGAGTGAGAAGAGTGCTTTGTTTTCTGGGATAGATATAGCTATTATCCAGTTGTTGTTACTTAGTCTTTTGCTTATTCCTATGTAGCTTTTATTCTCTTTAGTAAATGTGACAAATCCTTGGGTTCTACCTTCAAGAGCTTGTGAGATTAGAGGGTTTGAGGATATGTTCTCTCTTTGAAGTACAGGCTTTAGATTTCCCTGCTTAAATATAAGAGTACCATCAATATCTGTAATAAGTATATTATAATCAACTCCACCTCTTTTTTGAATCTCATCAAAATTTTTAGATAGATTTAGAATATCAAGATGTCCTACAAATATAACTTCACCTACTCTTTTCATATATGAGAGTGTAGGCTCTCCGGTGAAGATAGACTTTACTATACCAGTTGTAGCTATTTTATCTGAGTCCTCTGCCCTCTTGAAGCATTCACGATTACTAAAGTCAAAGCCTCTATACTGACTCATATCTCTAAGTTGTGAATTGACTCCTTCTATAAATTTACCATCTTTAGAAAGTATGAAAAATGCTTTAAAGTATGGCTGAAACTTCATTATAGAGCTTAGAAGCTCTTTTTTGGACTCCTCTTCTGATATTCTATGCTCAAACCTATCACTACTGTAACCAAATGTTGTAGTATAGTTTTCAAACATATTTTCTACATTTAAAGATGCTAAGTTACTTATAGTATCTAGGTTTGTATGAGCTACTTTATGAAGATATGTCTCAGTCCTTGAAATAGTCAGCACCACTGCAAAAACTGTAGGTATGACAATCCCTATGAGTGTATAGAGACCAAATCTTTTTTTAAGGCTTGGCTTTGACAAATTCACCACCTTCTACTTCTAGGATAACACTCTCTGGGTTATCTAAATCACCATATCTATCTATTACTACCTCTTTATTAACACCCTCAAAACTCCCTATATCTATGATTGTATCTTTAAGGTTGGAGATATTACTATTTTTTTGGAGTGCCTCCTTGATAAACATAACACTATCATAGGCTCCAGTAGCAAAGCTTGAAGGCTCCTGCTTATAGACCTCTTGATACCTTTTTTTAAACTCCAAAAATCTAATATTTTTTGAGAATGGGTTAAAGGTAGTCATTATTACAAGTCCCTCAACTGCCTCTCCACCATCACTTATAAGCTCATTTG
>CAZAFM010000138.1:0-1622 GCA_964484395.1 uncultured Campylobacterales bacterium
TTATCACAGATGAGCTAACAGGACTACCAAATAAGGCTAGTCTCAATCTAGAGCTAAGTAGTAGTGGTGATTTTACTGCACTTCTAATAAATATAGATAACTTTGATCATATAAACTCAACTTACGGATATGATATTGGCGACATCTTCTTGCAACAAACAGCCATATTTCTAAGTCAGTTCAAAAATGGCTCATCTAAGCTCTACAGGCTTACTTCAGATGAGTTTGTCTATCTTTTCAAAAACTCTGAAAAATCTGAGATAACACTCTTTGCTGAGAAGATTATTGAGGCTTTTTCTTCTACTAGGTTTAGACACAATGAGATAGAGATTGCCCTAACTTGCACCATAGGGATAGCAAGAGGTTCAAACAAACAAGCCTTAGTAGATGCCCACATAGCAATGAAGGAAGTAAGAGAGATTGGCAAGAATAGGTACTACTTCTATACTGCCAACTCAGAGCTAAGAAGTAGACAGAAAAACAACATAGAGTGGATGCTAAAAGTCAAAAACGCTCTTGAACAAGATCTAGTTATCCCCTACTTCCAACCAATTATCAACAACCAAAGTGGAGAAATAGAGAAATATGAGTGTCTAGCAAGAATAGTTGATGCACAAAGAATCATAACTCCAAACTTTTTTATCGAACCAGCAAGACTAGTAGGTATGCTACCAAATATCACAAAAGTGATGATAGATAAGTGCTTTAAGAGGTTTGAAAACTCCCAGAGTGAGTTTTCGCTAAATATTAGTGAATGTGATCTTAAGGAGGGTTTTTTATTAGATATCTTACCGGAGATGCTAGATAGATACTCCATAAATCCAAACAGAGTTATCCTAGAAATACTAGAAAACATAAGTGCGCAAGGGAGCAAAGAGGCTTTGGAGCAATTAAAAAAGATAAAAGATATGGGATTTAAGCTAGCTCTTGATGACTTTGGAAGTGAGAAGTCAAACTTTTTTAGACTACAAGAGCTAAATGTAGACTACATAAAAATAGATGGAGTGTTTATCAAAGATATAGACACAAACAAAAACTGCTACCAAATCACCAAAACAATAAAACAGATGGCAAAAAGTATGAATGCTAAGGTTATTGCTGAGTTTGTCCACTCAAAAGAGATTTTAGATGTCATACATGAATTAGAAATAGAGTACTCCCAGGGCTACTACTTTAGCGCCCCCCAAGGAGAACTTTTATTAGAAGTCAAGACACCTAAAGAGGGTGTCTTAGAGCAAAACTCTTTGTAGGTCATTCTCAACCGTAGTTGTGTAGCTAAAGTTAAAATTATCACCCAAAAACTTCTCAATAGCAGGAGTTGTAAACTCTGGTGCTTTTGGTCCTAGTATGATGTTTTTAATCCCTAGTGAAAAGAGTGCTAATAGAATAATAACCGCTTTTTGCTCCATCCAGCTAAGTATGATTGATATAGGAAGATCATTTACTGGCATATCAAGTGCCTTGCCTAGAGCAAGTGCTATGTGAACTGCTCCATTACTATCATTGCACTGTCCTAGATCAAGATATCTTGGCAAAGATGTTCCAGGAACTACACCAAAGTCTATGTCATTAAACCTAAACTTTCCGCAACTTGAAGTGATGATGACACTTTTTTCATTTAG
>CAZAFM010000139.1:0-1549 GCA_964484395.1 uncultured Campylobacterales bacterium
ATACATCTCCACTTAGGGCTGTGAAGTTGGCTATGGAGGCGTGTAGGAAGCTACTAAGCATCAATATAGCAATGGTTCCTAGAAGAAGCTTGATTCTCATATCCTATCCTTTGTCTATTATAATGTAGTGTAATACATCTAAGGATTTATTATAGCATAAAAGTGTCAGAAAAAAATCAGATTTTTAACTATTCTTGAAAATTTCTATACTCATATGCACACTTGATAGTTTGGGTAGTTTTGTTATAATATCTATATGAAAAAATCTCCAGAAGGTATATGATGGATAGCAGAAAACTCCAAAAACTTCCAATAGGTATACAGACATTTAGAGATATTAGAACTGAAAACTATATCTACATTGACAAAACAGGCATAGCACTTGATCTAATTGAAAACTACAAGTATGTATTCTTAAGTCGCCCTAGAAGATTTGGAAAGTCTCTTTTTCTTGATACCCTTAAAAACATCTTTGAGGGAAACAGAGAGTATTTTAGTGGGCTAGCTATTGAGGACAGATGGGATTGGGAGACTAGGTATCCAGTTATCAAGATAAGTTTTGATGTGGAGCTTAGATCTACTAAGATGATACGACAAGCTTTAGAGCGAACTTTAAATAAAAACCAAGAAGAGTTTAATGTCAAGTGTGAAACAAGTGACAATGTCTCTATCTGTTTTCAAGAGCTTATCCAAGCTGTCTACAAAAAGTACAACCAAAAAGTAGTAGTCCTCATAGATGAGTATGATAAAGCAATACTTGATAACCTAGATCAGATGGAAGTAGCTAGTGAAGCTAGAGAGATTATCAAGGGGTTTTATACAGTCTTAAAAGGGAGTGATGAGTATTTGAAGTTTGTATTTCTAACAGGAGTTAGTAAATTTAGTAGAGCTAGTATCTTTAGTGGGCTAAATATGATAGAGGATATATCTCTTACTCCAGAGTTTGGAAATATATGTGGATATACTCAAGAAGATGTAGAGACATCTTTTGCTCCATATCTAGCAGGACAAGACTATGAGAAGATAAAGAGATGGTACAATGGCTATAACTTCTTAAAAGATTCACTTTATAATCCATTTGATATGTTGAAGTTTATAAAAAATGATTTTATGTACAAAAACTACTGGTTTGCTACATCAACCCCTACATACCTCATAAAGCTCATAGAGAAAAACAACTATTTTTTACCAAACTTAGCTAATGTAGTTTTAGGTGAGCAACTCTTGGAAAGTTTTGATATTGATAACATAGATTTAGAGGTTATACTCTATCAAAGTGGGTATTTGACTATAGATAAACAGATAGAAAAAAGAAGGGGTGGATTTGAGTATAAGTTAAAGATACCAAACGAAGAAGTAAAGACCTCATTGAGTGATTTTGTAATAGATTTTTTGACACAACAAAAAACTGAAAAATATCCACTTCAAGACAATCTTTATGATGCTATTGAAAAAAATGACCTTGAATCACTTAAAACTTCACTTATATCTATATTTGCCTCACTCCCTTACAACAACTATTCAAACAGTAGCATCCAACACTATGAAG
>CAZAFM010000140.1:0-1521 GCA_964484395.1 uncultured Campylobacterales bacterium
AAAAAAAGAAAAGATACAAAACTATGAAAACAGCTAAAGAGTTTGATGAACTAAACGCACCAAGAACTGCTGAAAAAAGCTATGAGAAAAGGCATAGGACAAGGCATTGAGAAGGAAGGCTAATCACCTCCCTTTTTCATCCTAAATATAAAAAAGAAAAGAGCTATTATCAGTACAAAAACAACTAGATAAGCACTCTCTTGAGCGATGAGTGGGTCTAGCACATACGCACCTACAGCAAAATCCTCAGTAGAAGTAGCATCATTCACTCATCACCCCTTTTGGTTTTATATGGTTATAACCCTGATATTTGGGTCTAGCTTTTGGTGCAAAACACTCTCTATTGCATATAGTGTCCCAGTTGCACTACTTGAACACCCTGCACAGGCTCCTAGATAGCGGATAAACACATCTGTATTTGCTTCTCTCTCTTTTACATCTAATATCTCTAGGTTTCCACCATCCATTACTAGCATTTGACGGATGTTTTCATCTATGACTTTCTCTATGGCTTTGTACTTCTGGATAGAGCTTAGCTCTTTAAAATCACCAAAATCCCCACTTGAAGCAGTTGTCATCTTCTCCTTTTCCATCTCAGCTCTAGTATCTGCTAGTATATCTACTAGATAGTACTCTCTCTCTTCATGCCCACCTGGTTTGATGCATGATTTACAGTATCCTCCGGCTTTTGTGAAGTTTGTAATCTCCTCTATGCTTTTTAGGTCATTTATCTTAATAGCATCTTTTATCGTTCCTAAGCTAACTCTTGCACACTCACAGACAATAATCTCTGTCTCAAAGCTCTCCATATCTACGCCCTTGTAGATTGCAGCGGCCTTTTTGATAACATCATACGCCATAACAGAGCAGTGCATCTTCTGAGGAGGAACCGCTGGAGTATCTGGAGTGTCTCTTAGAGCTTTTTCCACATCTATGTTTGTGATTTTTATCGCCTCATCTACGGTTTTGCCAACACATAGCTCTACCATCATATCAGAACTCGCAATCGCAGTACCACATCCAAAGCTCTTAAACTTAGCTTCTAATATCTTATCAGTTCCCTCCTCTACAAGCCAAAAAAGTCTAACAGCATCACCACAAGACTCAGCCCCAAAGTCAGCAACAACAAGTCTACCGCCTTTAGCTTTTGCCTCCTCCTCTGTTATCTCACCCATATGGCGAGGGTTGTTCATCCTATCAGCTACTGTATCAGAATACTCATCCCAAAGCGCTCCACCTAAAAGATCATTTTTTGCCATTTTTTATCCTTTTTTCATTATTTGTACGATGTTTGGAAGTAAATTCCAAACATCTACGCTAACGCTGAGTTTACTTCAGCAGTAGGCTCTCGCGACCTTGTCGCTCTGTTTGCAATGTTTTGGAAGTAAATTCCAAACAACTACATTCATCCTCAGTTTAACTCCATCAGCAGGCTCTTTTAACCTTGCTACTCCTAATAACTAGATGAAATTCGTCTTAGTCTCTCTACTGCATCTTTAAAAACTTTTGCCGTAAACTCTA